>JAIOZA010000020.1 GCA_021740825.1 Bacteroidia bacterium
GCTTTTCATTTTTCGTGGTAAATCATATTGCTAATTAGTTGCTCTCCAGCAGAGCTAATGTCCTCTTTTGACTTACAGGGCTAGTATAACAATTATTTTTATCAAAAGCACCAACTATTTTTTGCACCATTACCAAAAACAAGGCTATTTATTAAGCGCTAACGCCCTTTAAAACAGCGGCCATTGTAATACCAATACTAGCAGGGCTATCTACAACGTGTATGCCACACTCACGCATAATTTGCATTTTTGCCTGAGCTGTATCGTCATGTCCACCAACTATGGCGCCTGCGTGCCCCATGGTACGACCTTTAGGGGCAGTTTGCCCAGCTATGAAGCCAACAACAGGTTTTTTGTTTCCATTTGCTTTAATCCAACGAGCAGCATCTGCTTCGTAGCTTCCACCAATTTCACCAATCATTACGATAGCGTCAGTTTCAGGATCATTCATCAATAATTCAACTGCATCGCGAGTTGGAGTGCCAATAATTGGATCTCCACCAATTCCAATTGCTGTACTAACTCCTAATCCAGCTTTAGCAACTTGATCAGCAGCTTCGTATGTTAAAGTCCCTGATTTAGAAACAATGCCTATGCGACCTTTCTTAAAAACAAATCCAGGCATAATACCAACTTTTGCTTCACCGGCAGTAATAACGCCCGGGCAGTTAGGACCGATTAAACGGCAAGCTTTACCTTTCAAATACTCTTTTGTTGCAATCATGTCTTTTACAGGAATACCCTCTGTAATACAAATAATAACTTTAATTCCTGCCTCAGCAGCTTCCATAATAGCATCTGCAGCAAAAGCGGCTGGAACAAAAATAATAGACGTATCGGCACCTGCTTTATCTACTGCATCTTTTACTGTATTAAAAACGGGTCTGTCTAAGTGAGTTGTGCCGCCTTTACCAGGAGTTACTCCACCCACAACATTTGTTCCATATTCAATCATTTGTGTGGCATGAAAAGTTCCCTCTCCACCTGTAAAACCTTGAACTATTACTTTTGAATTATTTCCTACTAAAACGCCCATTATACTTAAAATTATTGAGTTTGATATTTTTTAAATTCGTGTGTTAAAATTTGATGCGCTAATTTAAACATAAATCTTTATTTTTTGACAACTATTTATGGTTTTATTAGTTGGCTCACAAAAATAGCTGAAAGCACTTTGGCAGGCATCAAAAAAAGTAATTGCTGAATAAGATGCTGTCTAAAATTAAAGTGTATTCTTATGAGTCCTTAATTTAACAATCTTGCTGACACGGTAAACCAAATAAACTCCAATTAAGATTAAAGTGGTAATAATTACTCCTAGCGTATCGTAATTCTCCAGCGGACTAAATTTATTTTTTTGATATACAATCATTCCTCCTGTAGCTGCTGCAATACCACCAGCAATTTGCTGTAATGATGAATTAATACTCATAAATGCTCCTCTGTCTTGCATTTTTGGTAATGCGCTAACCAATGCCATTGATGGTACCATACGGCTCATAATCCCCATCATTAATAAAACATTCAACGTTACGATGATGGAAAAATGAACAGGTTGTAAATTTGTGTATATCAACACAACAACTGTTAACCAAATTGATGCTAAAGCGAATAAAATAAATTTATCTATTTTATCACTTAATTTACCTATAAATGGCATAACAATTAGAGTTCCAATTCCAGAAATCATAAATAGCAATGGAAGCTGAGTTTCGGTAACATGTAAATTATTTATGGCAAATGCACTTCCCCATGGCATCATCAAAAATCCTCCTAAGGATAGCATTGCAGTTGCTGTAAAACCTGCACGGTATTCTTTTTGCAATAATGTATTCCATAAATGTTTAATAGGATTATGTTCGCTTTTTATAGAGAGATGGTCACTAACTGATTTCATTTTAAATAAAATGAGTAACCATATTATTGAAGATAAACCAACAATCATTAAGAACGGCATTTGCCAATTCCAAATTGTAGCCAAGTACAAACTAATTGGAATTCCTAAAACTTGGCTAGCGCCAAATCCCATTTGCATAAATCCCATCACTCTGCCACGTTGCTCAAGCAAAAATAAATCGGCTACAATTGCTAATGAAATTGAACCAATAACCCCGCCAAATAAACCAGTAACAATTCTGGCAGCAACTAATAATTCAAAATTTGGCGCCATACTACAAAATAAAGTACCCAAAATAAAACCTATATAAAAAAATTGTAATAATTTCTTTCGATCAAATCTATCTGCAAAACCTGCCGTTAGCAAGCCAGCAATTCCTGCACTAAAAGCATAACTCGATACTGTTAAACCAAATTGTTTTGTAGTCATATTAAATGACTTCATTAAAATGTCTCCCAATGGCGACATAACCATGAAATCAAGAACCACTGTAAATTGGGTCAGTGCCAATAAAATAATAACTAATATTTGATAGGATGTAAGTTTAACAGAAGCTGATTTAGTTTTTGTGGACATGTGAGAAAGCGGTATTTTTTTGATGGAAATTAAATAGGTAGCTCAAATATATAAATTATTAAATAGGACAAAACAAGATTATTTATTTGCATTATTTTGACAATATTATGTGCAAAATGGCTAAGACTATTTTACCAAAATTATTCTTGCGTTAGTTCTGTAATTCTATTTGTATGATGAGGGAATACCTGAATTAGCATATTTCAGGTTTAATCACTTTTTATTTTATGCAACGCCGAAAAATTTCCTGATTTAATTTGCAGCCACTGGCGAACATAATGTTTGGCTAAAATATTATGGATATTCCTACGCAATTGGTAAAACTATGACTGAAGTACTAATAGATAAAAGTGTATACTCTACATAAATATTGAGCTAATTTCAATTAAAAAGACTGATTTTGAGGTAGTTGCTTGCCTGTAAATTTAAATTTACACATTTTGTTTAATCTTTTTAATGAAAAGTTAAACAAAATAGAAATAGTTGTGTTTGTGTGATATAACCAAAATATTTTAATTATGAAAAAACAACTATTAACCATTGGAAGCGCTTTACTGCTAGGCTCAGTAGCAACTTCATTAAAAGCTCAAACAGCTTCAGTACAAGTTATTCACAACTGCGCAGATGCAGCTGCAACCACCGTTGATATTTATGCAGGAACTGCATTATTAATCGACGATTTACAATTTCGTTTTGCCTCCCAAACATTTACAAATATTCCTGCTGGCGTGCCAATTGTTATTGGTGTAGCTCCAGGAACATCAACTTCCTCAGCTCAATCACTAGCAACTTTTACAGTAAACTTTGCCAATGGATCAAGCAATATTGTGGTTGCTGATGGCATTGTTAGTCCAACTGGATATAACCCTGGAAATACAACTGCTGGTTTTACATTAAACACATTTACTACTGCATTATCTGCAGCTCCTAATGGAACAACTACTAGTGTTTTAGTTCATCACGGAAGCACGGATGCTCCAACGGTTGATATTGTTGCTCCATTTTCGGGAGCTAATCCATTTATCCCAAATGCTTTAATAAATAATGCTAGTTATGGGGCATTTGCTGGATATTTAAATTTACCAACCGCTGACTATAAAATTCAAGTTCGTGACCAATTTTCTGAAAATGTAGTAGCTGAATACAGTGCACCACTTCAAACTTTAAGTTTAGGTGGCGCAGCTTTAACGGTTATCGCGAGCGGTTTTTTAAATCCTGCAAATAATAGTACTGGACCAGCTTTTGGTTTATATGTTGCTACGCCTGCAGGAGGTGCTTTACTTGCGCTACCAAGCAGTACTGTATCTTCAACTCGCTTACAGACAATTCATAACTGCGCCGACTTAGCTGCGGCTCAAGTTGATGTGTATGTTCAATCACCAACCTCTGGCGCAAATGCCATAAAATTAATTGATAATTTTGCATTCAGAACAGCCTCTTCATTTATTGATGTACCAGTTGGAGAAACAATTACTTTATCTATCGCCGTTCCAACAAGTACAAGTGCTGTTGCTGCATTAGCAACTTTTACATATAATTTATCTGCTGCTAACAAATATCAATTAATTGCTTCTGGTTTAGTAAGTGGTTCAGGATATACTCCAAATAGCACTGCAGCTCCTTTTAATCTTGCAGCCTATGCAATGGCAAAAGAGCGTTCGTCTTCAACATCAATTACAGATGTTTTAGTTTACCATGGTTCTACAGATGCCCCAACAGTTGATGTAGTAGCTCCTTTTTCTGGCGCTAATCCTTTTATTCCAAATGCTTTAGTAAATAATGCTAGTTACGGTGCATTTGCTGGATATTTAAATTTACCAACCGCTGATTATAAACTTCAAGTTCGTGACCAATTTTCTGAAAATGTAGTGGCTGAATACAGCGCGCCTTTACAAACTTTAAGTTTAGGTGGTGCTGCTTTAACAGTAGTAGCAAGTGGTTTCTTAAATCCTGCAAACAACAGTAATGGTCCTGCTTTTGGGTTATATGTTGCCTTGCCTTCTGGCGGTGCATTAATTGCTCTTCCAACAAGTACTATTTCTTCAACACGTTTACAAGCAATTCATAACTGTGCTGATTTAGCTGCGGCTCAAGTTGATGTGTATGTTCAATCACCAACTTCTGGACCTACCGCTATCAAATTAATTGATAATTTTGCATTCAGAACAGCCTCTTCATTTATTGATGTACCAGTTGGAGAAACAATTACTTTATCTATCGCCCTTCCAACAAGTACAAGTGCTGTTGGTGCATTAGCAACTTTTACATACAATTTATCTGCTGCTAACAAATATCAATTAATTGCTTCTGGTATAGTAAGCGGTTCTGGATATACTCCAAATAATATTGCTGCTCCTTTTAATCTTGTTGCGAATGCAGCAGTTAGAGAACGTGCTTTATTGTCAACAAACACGGATGTATTAGTTTTCCACGGATCAACGGATGCTCCAACGGTTGATGTTCAAGCACAGGGTGCTGGAACGGTTGTAAATGACGTTGCTTATGGTGCATATAATTCTACTGGTTATTTACAATTACCGTCAAATACAGCAGCAGGAGACTATACACTTCATATTACTAATGCTGCTGGAACTTCAACTGTTGCAAGTTATTTAGCTCCGTTAAATACATTAGGATTATCAGGGAATGCTATTACTGTTTTAGCAAGTGGTTTTTTAAATCCAGCAACAAATAGTAATGGTTCTGCTTTTGGATTGTGGGCTGCATTAGCTTCAGGTGGAAATTTAATACCGCTTCCTACTTATTCAGCTACTTCTATTGACGAAAGTAATTTATTATCAAGATTAATAAATGTTTATCCTAATCCGTTTAATGATCAGATTAAAATTAGTAATGAAACAAAGGTAAACTTAGATATTACTGTTTTAGATATTATGGGTAAAGTTATTTCAACTGAAAAATCAAATTCTGATATCATCAACGTAAACACTTCAGAGTTACCACAAGGCATTTATTTAATAAATGTAAAAAGCGATGAGTTATCAGCTACATATAAAGTAGTAAAATAGTAAAACTCACATAATTATTTTAAGAGGCTTTCTAACAGAAAGCCTCTTTTTTTTGATATAAATAATAAAAACAATCATAGTAAAGTTTAATGCCATTTCCGGCATGACGAATATATTTTTTGTACAGATACCGAATTATCAATTTCAGGTTGATAATCTTTCAATCAAAATGGCGAAGACTATTTTACCAAAATTATTCTCGTGTTAGTTCTGTTATTATTTTGGTATGCTGCGGGAATAGCTGAATTAGTAAATGCCTATTTGCTAATTCAAAATCATTAAAATCAAAACCAGGATAAACTGTGCAGCCAACTAATGAAAAATTACCATGATTATACACGCGCGAACCAAACCATGTATTGGCTTTTACCGTATATTGAAAAGTTTCATCTTTTAAAATAGTAGAACCAATTTTAGTAATATTCAAATTTCCATTTGCATCAATTTCAACAACTTCTAAAGCATCACCATAATAAAAATGCCAGGTTTCATCACTTTTTATTTTGTGCAATGCAGAAAAATTTCCTTTTTCAATTAAAAAATAAATGCCTGTTGCCATATTTCTATCACCATTAAAATTAGGTGATAAATAGGATTGTGGAATTTTTCCTTCCGAACGATAGGTTTCTTTATAGTAACCACCTTCAGGGTGAGGAAGCAAATGCAGTTCTTTAACTAAAGTATCAACTGTTATCATATTAATAAGCTAAAACACTACCTAACCAACGTTCTACTTCTTCTACTTGCATATTTTTACGTTTTGCGTAATCTTCTATTTGTTCTTTGTTTAGTTTACCGATCCCAAAATAGTGAGATTGAGGATGTGAAACATATAATCCGCTCACCGCAGCTGTTGGAACCATTGCTAAACTCTCTGTTAAAATAATACCGGTGTTTTTTTCAACATCCAACAATTTCCAGATAGTATTTTTCTCGGTATGATCTGGTTGAGCAGGGTAGCCCGGAGCTGGGCGAATGCCAGCATATTCTTCCTTAATTAAATCTTCATTTTTATAATTTTCATCTTTGGCATAGCCCCAAATTTCTGTACGAACTTTTTTATGCATTAATTCTGCAAAGGCTTCTGCTAATCTATCTGCCAATGCTTTCAACATAATTGCACTGTAATCATCATGATCTTTTTCCAACAGAGCAACGTGCGCATCTATGCCAATTCCTGTGGTTAGTGCAAATGAACCAATGTAATCTTGCTTCTCGACTCCGCTCGAAGTGACAACTTTTGGTGCAATAAAATCGGATAAAGCTAAATTATATTGTCCTGCTGGTTTTTTGCTTTGTTGACGTAATGAATGGAATGTGGCGATTACATTTCCTTTTTCATCATACACTTCAGTGTCATCATGATTTACTGTGTTGGCGGGATAAATACCAATGACAGCATTTGCTTGTAGCCATTTCTCAGAAATGATTTTACTCAACATTGCTTGCGCATCATTAAATAATTTTGTGGCTTCTACACCACGACTTACATCCGTTAAAATTTTTGGATACGAACCTTTTAATTCCCAG
Organism: Bacteroidia bacterium; assembly: GCA_021740825.1. Lineage (GTDB taxonomy): Bacteria > Bacteroidota > Bacteroidia > B-17B0 > Aurantibacillaceae > UBA4416. The sequence goes on from JAIOZA010000020.1 coordinate 7,033, forward strand.
CTATGAAAGAAAGGCGTCCAATCAATATATTCTGAAATTTCTTTTAAATTATAATTTTCAAATACTTTAGTTCCAATAAAATTTGGTTTAGCAATTTCTGTTTTATTCCAATCTATTGGAAATTTATTTTCTCTGGCTTCTGCCATCGAAATTAATTTATTTTGAGACTGCGCATTTTTATTTTGTTCACGCACACGCTCGTAGTCTTTATTGATGTCTGCCATAAATGCATCACGTAGTTCGTTTGAAATTAAACTACTTGCTACAGGAACTGATTTACTGGCATCATTGACATGAATCACTGGACCAGAATAATTTTGTGCAATCTTAACTGCTGTATGCACTTTAGAAGTTGTTGCGCCGCCAATCATTAATGGTAGTTTAAAATTTAAACGTTCCATTTCTTTGGCTACATGAACCATTTCATCTAATGATGGCGTAATCAAACCACTTAAACCAATAATATCAACGTTGTGTTTTTTTGCTTCTTCTAAAATTTTATCACAAGATACCATCACACCTAAGTCGATGATTTCATAATTATTACAAGCCAAGACAACGCCTACAATGTTTTTTCCAATATCGTGTACGTCGCCCTTTACAGTTGCCATTAAAATTTTACCTGCGTTTGTTCTACCGTCGCCAACAATACCAGCTTTAGCATTATCTTCTTTTTCTTTTAATAAATAAGGTTCTAAATAGGCAACCGCTTTTTTCATCACACGGGCGCTTTTCACAACTTGCGGTAAAAACATTTTCCCACTTCCAAATAAATCTCCAACCACATTCATACCATCCATTAAAGGACCTTCAATTACATGTAATGGTCTGCCTAATTTTAAGCGAGCTTCTTCAGTATCTGCATCAATATGTTCTACTAAACCTTTTACTAAGGCATAACTTAAGCGCTCTTCAACTGTTCCTTTTCTCCATGCTTCGTCTTTTTCTGTTTTCTCCTTGGTAATTCCTTTTAAGGATTCAGCATGATCAACCAATCGTTCTGTTGCGTCATCTCTTCTGTTTAATAAAACATCTTCAACTAATTCTAACAATGTTTTTTCAATGTCGTCATACACTACTAATTGAGCTGGGTTTACAATTCCCATATCCATTCCGTTTTTAACAGCATGGTATAAAAAAGCAGAGTGTATGGCTTCACGCACATGGTCATTTCCTCTGAAAGAGAAAGAAACATTACTTACGCCGCCACTTACTTTTGCATATGGTAAATTTTCTTTAATCCATTTGGTAGAATTAAAAAAGTCTAAGGCGTTTAAGCGATGCTCTTCCATACCTGTTGCAACAGGAAAAATGTTTGGATCGAAAATAATATCTTGTGCAGGGAAATGAACTTTATCTACTAGCACATCATAAGCGCGTTTACAAATTTCTTTTCTGCGTTCAAATGTATCTGCTTGTCCAACTTCATCAAAAGCCATTACAATAACTGCGGCGCCGTATTGTTTTATTTTACGAGCTTGCTCTATAAATTTTTCTTCACCTTCTTTTAATGAAATTGAGTTAACAATTGCTTTTCCTTGAACGCATTTTAGACCGGCTTCAATCACGCTCCATTTACTAGAATCGATCATAATAGGCACACGAGAAATATCAGGTTCAGAGGCAATTAAATTTAAGAATGTTGTCATGGCTTGCTCGCTATCCAACATACCTTCATCCATGTTTACATCAATGACTTGAGCGCCACCATCAACCTGGTCTTTAGCTATAGATAAAGCTTCTTCAAAATTTCCTTCTTTAATTAATCGTAAAAATTTTTTAGAGCCAGTTACATTTGTTCGCTCACCTACATTTAAAAAATTACTTTCAGGTGTTAGCGTGTAAGGTTCTAAACCACTTAAATGCATTAAAGTATCAGGTTGAGGTTTTTTGCGAGGTTTCGCATCTTTGGCTATTTCAGCAATGCGTTTAATATGGGCAGGAGTTGTTCCACAGCATCCACCAACAATATTTAAAAATCCTGCTTTTAAAAAATCTTCAATTTGATGCCCCATTTCATGAGCATCTTGGTCGTATTCTCCAAACTGATTTGGTAAACCAGCGTTTGGATAAGCACTTACGTAAAAAGGCGCTTTATTAGAAAGTTCTTCTAAATAGGGACGCATATCTTTAGCACCTAGGGCACAATTTAAACCTACGCTTAATAAATCAACGTGGGAAACTGAATTTAAAAAGGCTTCGGTTGTTTGTCCTGATAAGGTTCTTCCACTGGCATCAGTAATGGTTCCTGATACCATCACTGGCATTTTTTTATCAATTTTTTCGCAATAGTTTTGTATAGCAAATAAGGCCGCTTTGGCATTAAGTGTATCAAAAACAGTTTCAATTAATAATAAATCGGCTCCACCATCAATTAATCCGCGCACTTGTTCGGTGTAAGCTTCAACTAATTCATCAAATGTTATTGCTCTAAATCCAGGGTCGTTTACATTTGGTGATAAAGATAAAGTACGATTGGTTGGTCCGATTGCGCCTGCCACGAACTTTGGAATAGCGGCAAATTCAGGGAATTCTGTTTTAAATTCAGTAATGGCTTCTTTTGCAATTTTAGCCGATTCAAAATTTAATTCATACACAAACTCTTGCATATCATAATCCGCCATAGCAATGGTTGTATCGCTGAACGTATTCGTTTCAATAATGTCAGCGCCTGCTTTCAAATATTCTTTATGAATAGTTTTAATGATTATTGGCTGAGTAATTGATAGCAAGTCATTATTTCCCTGCAAATCTTTATGCCAATCGGCAAAACGTTTTCCTCTGAAGTCTTTTTCAGTTAATTTATATTGCTGTATCATGGAGCCCATTGCTCCATCAATCACTAATACTCTTTTTTCTAATTCTTGTCTAATTGTATTCATTTTTTTATAATAAAAAATCCCTTCTGTTTTGAGTCAGAAGGGATTAGTGTGTTTTTATATTATTTTATATTACTAATTGTTTCCGACTTATTTTCCCTAATTTAGTTAGGACGAATTCCCACCTTCTTTAAAATTTAAGAAATAAGATTTAAGAAGTAAGAATTTTATATCTCACTTCAAACTTCCGACTTCTTATTTTCTAAGGGTTGGTAAAGCTTCATAGGGCGTATCCCTCGGCTTTTCTTAATAAGTGTGTTAAAGAACTAGCAACAAATTTACTATATTTTTTAGTTATAATTTTAGTAATTAATCAAATTTATTAACAGAGCTTTAATGACGAACAATTTGTAAAAAAGTATTATTGATTTTTTGTTAAAGTTAATATGATTTATAATATTTTCCAAAAAGCTCAATATAATATAATTTCTGATTTTTTAGGATTAAGAGAAGGAACTATAATTATTTATTATAATTGTTTAATATTTTATTAAAATTAAATCATTATAATTTTCTTTCCAATACAATGGATTTCCAATTGATGGATAAGTTCTAAAACTAATATTTTTTCCATATATTTCAGTTACAATTCCAAAAATGAATTCACCATATATTGTTTTATACTTTATCATGTCTCCAATTTTAGCTGATTCAATATCTTTATATTTTCCTTCAGTATATTTCTTTTCTATTAAAACTTTATCTATTAATAACTCATCGATGGTTTTTATAATTGGTTTTTGCACTTCTATTTTTTGATTTAAATCACTTTGACCTAAATTTTGGTTCCAAACGAATGAGTATTTTTCTTTTTTAATGGGTAAAATTATCTCTAATTTATCAGTCTTTTTATATTTAATATTTACATAACCATTTAATCTTTGATTTGGAAATATAGTATTGGTCTTTAAGTAACCTTGGTTAATAGATTCTAAAATTTGATACTGCTGATTAATGAATTTATTAACATTACTACTAGCATTTTGTCTTGCGTAATAATTAGCGGTAGCGTCATAAATATTAGTCGTTGTATTTGCAGAAAATTTAGAATAAGTTCGTACATTACTACTTACGCTGCCATATGTATTACCGAAAAAACCTGATGAAAATCCATTCGATTGACTCTGACTAGAGTATTTTGTTTGTGAGTTTACTGATGAATAGCCTGCGTTATTCGCGTCACTATATTCACCAAGGGCAACGAAAAAGGTATTCCATGATTGCCTTCTATTTACTTTTTTAATGTATTGTTCAAAAGTTAAAACTGGTGCAATTGTATTTTCGTTTACTAAAACTGATTGGATGCTCTCAGGGAAAAAGTCAAGTCGACTATTACTATAATTTTCAATGGAAATATATGATGTATAATATTGTCCATAATTACTTTCAACTGAAAGGTGCATGGCGATAATTAAACCCTTATGAATATAGAATTGCACAACTTTACCTTCTTTGTAAAAAAAACCTTTTTCTTTTACAGGAGTTGTTTCCAGTAAATTAATATAATTTAACGAGTCGATTTCCTCAGTGTTTTTATTTAAAGTGATTCCATAAAAATTAAATAAATCTGTGCATAAGTCTATTTCTTTTGTATTAATTGGTATAGCACTAAATGTTAAAGAAAAATATAATACATCGTTTTCATTGTCAAATTCATGAAATGAAGGGCAATAAGGAATATTTACTGAATTCAAAAGTTTATATTTATTTTTGATTGCAACATCTTTGATGAAGGATTCTTCTGATATACAAAGTTTTTTATTGGATTCAGATTTATGTACATATTTAAGAAAAACAAAAGTCATCGAATCAGTTAATGCTATTTGCATTATTTCACACTGAGGATTATCTGAACTTTTAAAATGAGGTCTGCGAAATTGAGCATAAGTCGAGGTAAAAATTAAAGTGAAAATTAAGAAGTATGTATTTTTAAGCAACATGATTATTGATATTTATTAAATTTAAATAATGCTGAATTATAATTATTGTTTATTGAAAATTTAACCGAAGTGTAATACGCTAGAAAGTACAAGTAAAGATAAATATTAAAAGTTATAAACGCATTTAATTTATTATAGTAGTTTTATTTAACAGACCTGTAATTTTTAAACTGATAAAACTTGTACAAATTAACAGGTGCAAATGGCTTTATACTACTAGTTTATTTCTGAGCATTTTTATTAAACCAAATTGAATTCCCAATTTCTCATAAGTAACAAAGTGTAAAAACTACTATAGTTGAGAAAGTTGCTTAATATCCAAATATTTTAACAAACCAAGGATTAGTAAAACTTCACTGGGAACATTCCTCTGCTTTTTTTAAATAAGTGTTAAAGATCCGCGGAAGAAGATATAACTATTTATGTAAATTTATAGGATATTGTCAGGGTCTAATTATTAACATTTTTACTTTTTCTAAAATGAAAAAACTATTGATTATTTATTGTTTGTTTTGCGGCTTAAGTCTTCTTGCTCAAAGGCAAAGTAAAGCCGTAAATCAAGTTTTAACAAATATAAAAACGCAAGAAGATTCATGGAATAAAGGCGATGTTAGAGGCTTTATGGATTATTATTGGAAAAACGATAGTTTAAAATTTATTGGTAGCAAAGGAATTACCTATGGTTGGCAAAAAACGTATGATAATTACATAAAAGGTTATCCCAATAAAGATGCTATGGGAGTATTAATATTTACCATTAAAGAAATTACTCAACTATCTAAAACAAGTATTTATGTTATTGGTCAATGGGAATTGAAAAAAGAAAAACCGGCTGGAGGGTATTTTACTTTGCTTTGGAAAAAAATAAAGGGACAATGGGTTATTGTTTCGGATCACACAAGTTAAATGAGATAAGAGATTAAAGGGGTAGACAAGACAAAAAGAACATATAATGAAATTAGAATCAGGATTATATAAACATTACAAAGGAGCTATTTACGAAGTTATTGGCATTGCTCGTCATAGCGAAACTTTAGAGGAATTGGTCGTATATAAAGCAACTTATCAATCAGATGGTGAAAATTTATGGGTGCGCCCTTTAGCTATGTTTAAAGAAACTATAATTATAGATGGAAGAGAAATGAAGCGGTTTGAAAAGGTATAAATTTGTTCTTGACCATGCTTGTGCTGACAGCATGCCTTTAAACACAAAACTTATAACCAACTCCTCTTATTGAAAGAAAATGAACAGGCTCTTTTGGGTTGACTTCAAATAGTTTTCTAAAATTTAAAATATAATTGTCAATAGTTCGTGATGATGAGATTTCATCTTTCGTCCAAAGCATATTGAGGATTTCATCTCTAGAAACTACCTGATTCAAATTATCTGTCAATAATTTTAAAAGTGCCATTTCTCTTTTAGATAAATCTTCAGTTTTTCCATTCCTACTGATTACTTGAAAATTAGAAAAATTAATTTCGCAATTATCAAATTTAAATATAGATACTTCATTTTTTTTTGGATAATTTCTTTTAAGCACATTTTGAATTCGTAGAAGTAGCTCTTCCAAGTCAAAAGGTTTTGTGATATAATCATCGGCTCCTAGTTTTAAGCCTTCTATTTTATACTTTACATTATTTTTTGCTGTTAAAAAAATGACGGGTATGTTTATATTCAAATCTTTAAGCAATTTATAAATTTCTATCCCGCCTAATGCAGGAAGCATGATGTCTAATAATATTAAGTTTGGTTTAAAATTTTTAATAATAGAAATAGCATCTGCACCCGAATTGCATGTTTCGGTTTCATAGTTTTCCAACTCTAAATTTAATTTTAAAGTTTGTTGAAGTGTTAATTCGTCTTCTATTATTAATATTTTAAATGACATATATTTTTAAAAAATAATTTAGCGATTATATTGTGAGCGTTATTTTTTGAGATACAATTTACGCTTAAAAATTTAGTGTATTATTTTAGTTGTTTTAAATAGAGTTGAATGGTGTTTTCTAAACCGAAATACAACGAATCGCTAATTAGTGCATGGCCAATTGAAACCTCTAAAAGATTTTGGGTGTTGTTTTTAAAATAAGCTAAGTTTTCTAAATTTAAATCATGTCCGCCATTAACGCCTAATCCTAATTGATTTGCTAATTTAGTTGCGTTTGAAAATGGTATAATTACAGCTTCTTTATTAGTTGAATATTGTTTTGCGTATTCTTCCGTATATAATTCAATTCTATCAGTGCCAGTTGCTTTTGCACCTTCAATCATTTTTAAATCAGCATCAACAAATATAGAAGTACGAATGCCTGCTTGCTTAAATCTAGAAATAATCTCAGTTAAATAGTCTTTATTTGCAATAGTATCCCATCCATGATCAGAAGTTAATTGATTATCGCCATCAGGAACTAATGTGACTTGTTCCGGCTTTATATCTAATACTAAATCAACAAATTTTTGAATTTTAGGATTACCTTCAATATTAAATTCAGTTTTCAAAAGTGGTTTTAAATCATAAACATCCTGGTAACGAATATGTCTTTCATCTGGTCGGGGATGAACTGTTATTCCTTGTGCTCCAAAGCGTTCAGCATCTTGCGCAACCTGCAGTAAATTTGGAGTGTTCCCTCCGCGCGAATTACGTATGGTTGCTATTTTATTAATATTTACAGAAAGTTTAGTCATAAGTTGTAAAAGTAATGTTTTAAAAAGTACTATAAAAAACGTTTTCCAAATTCTTCGTCCGGCATTGGGCAATGATCCATTTTCCCATACCATTTGTAACGATTTTTTGCAATAAAATCATAAACGGTATTACGTATGATAGCCGGGATAATAATAAAAGCAAAAGCAATAGGATAAGCTCCTTTTAAATATTTTGTTAACCTTAGTGCTGCTGTTGACTTAATGTATACCTTGTTTTTTTCTATTAGCACAAGGCTATTTATTTTGTGTGGGTCAATTTTAAAATAATTTAAAATTTCAATACCACTATTTGATTGAAGCGAAGTAAAGTATATTTCAGATTTCTTTTCGTGTTTTAATATAAATTGAACTGAAGACTGACAAAGATTACAATAACCGTCAAATAACAAAATGGTTTTATTTTGAAAAAGTGGATTCATTATGGTCTAACGGCTACTGAGTAAGGATCTGATGCAACTTCAGTTTTTTTAGAGAGTAATTGCATAGTGTTAATATTAAAGTAGCTCACAAAACCATTTCTTCCGCAAACTCCAGTATGGTGCGGTGTAGGTCCATTGATTTGTATATTTCTGCTTGCCACAACTAAAATATTATTTGCTTCATCAATTCCCAAACCATGCGGTTGGTAGCCGACAGAAAAATTTGTAGATTGTAAAGTAATCATATCTATTACGGTAACTGATCCTTTTGAATTTGTTGTCGTTCCAGGATCATCTTGACAAGAAACATATAGTTTATTTCTTGCATTACTTATTGCAAATTCAAGCGGATATTGGCCCGTGGAAATAATTTGTAACAGGTTATCTCCAGCTGTATTAAAAACTCGAACTTGGTTTGTATTTTGACAGGTAACAAAATATCTTAATCCATCTTGCGAAAAAATAATTTCATGAGGATTTAGCGACGAGGTTTGGTTTGGAGTATTTCCATCTAACGAAATTTCTTGAAATCCATTACTTAAATTTGAATCAATTTTATAAATGTAATTGCCTGTTTGTCGTGTTATGTATATGGTATCGTTATTTTTATTTAACGCCACACCATGAGCATCAGTAAAATTTCCTCCTCCTACATTATGGAGCAATAACATATTCTCAATGTCAACTATTGCTAATCTGCTATTATTTGCTTGCCAACTGACGCAATAGGCTTTTTTGCTATCATTACTAATTGTGATGGTATTCCAGTTAATGTCTATTCCTAAAGCCACTTCGCCAACAAAGCTATCATCAGTTGTTCTGTATTTTTGTAAAATATTATTTGCTACAAAAACAACGTACCAATATTTTCCGTCTGGCGAAACGCGAATCATATGAGGTGATTCTGGCGTATTTATTTTATTTCCAACCGTTATATATCTCATTGGAAGTTGCGTGTTAGCATCAAATACAGTAACAACATCACAACCTTGGTTTAAAACATAATATTTTTTCCTATTTGGATTATCAGACCACATAATATTTCCGTTTTTGTCGGGTGCTCCAATATCAATCCAATCTTTTATTGTTTTAACTTCTTGTTTGCTTAAAACATTCCCGTTTAATGGCATTGTTGGATTATTTATTGGTCCGTACTCTACATATGTATTTACGAAATAGCATAAAGAAGAAAAATCGCTTCGATATGGAATAACCGGTGAGCCATTGCTTGACCCTTGAAAAAGAGTATTAAAGTCGGTTAAATTTAAATTCCCTGCAGCTTTGTAGCTAGCTTCATTATGGCAGCCAGAAGTTGCGCATTTATTTGAAATAATTTTTCCAATCTCATCAGGATAATTATTTGCAGTGGGCAGTGATGGATCTTTTTTACAGGAAATTAAAATAATCAGTAAAATCGAAACACTTGCAATTATTTGTTTTAAAGGAGTCATTTTTGTAAAATAGGTTTTATAAAAATACAATACTCTATTGAAAAAATAAGTTAAAAAAATTATAAGCATGCTAATCTTAACATTTGCATATACTGCACACCCTTTTTTCTTGCAAATTCAATATTGTGTTCTGGTATTTGTTCTGCATTTGGATATAAACTTATTGCTTTGGTTAAACTATCTTCTCTTAAAATATGTATCATCGGATAAATAGAACGGTTGGTATAGTTAGCAGCATCATCATCGTCCGCATCAGCAAAACAATAATTAGGATGAAAGCTTGCAATTTGATAAATACCTTCGTAATTTTCTTTATATAAAATTTGTTCAGACTTCTTAATTAAATTGAGGTAATCGCCGAAGTCAGAAAAATCTTGTGCAAAGATTATAAAGCTCGTTTCAATATCCGAATGAGTATCTAAATGAATTAATTCTTGTTTTAAAATAGCTAAGCTTTCTTTTAAATTTATTTCTTGAACAACATGGTAACGTATCTTTTTTTTGAGAATGGCACTAGCTGCAAAAGGACAAAAATTGCAGTCAATTACTACTGATTTAATCCAGTTTATGGTTTGTTCAATAATTTTTTCACTTGGCACTTGCATTATTTTGCAGTTATTTTTAAGCAGTAATGATTGTTTCTATAAATTAATCTAATAAAAGCGAAATTAATTGTTCTTTTCAAAGCTAATTAAAATTTACAAATAAATGTTTATACCTTCATGCAGTAATTTTATTCCTAATGGTCATGTTATTTGCCGAAGTATATACAGATGGTTCATGTCATACTCAAAAATGCAATGGTGCTTGGGCTTCAGTTATATTAATAGATAATCAAAAAATTATTTTGAGTGGAACAGAAATTGAAACTACTCATAACAGAATGGAACTATTAGCAGTCATAAATTCTATTAAACATGTTACGCAAAATTTCCCTGCAATAAAAGATATAAAAGTCATTTCTGACAGCCAATATGTAATTGGCTTAATTGATAGGAAATTTAAGTTTATTAAAAGTAATTATAAAACAAAAGCAGGTATTGATATCAGAAATGTGGATTTAGTAAAAGAACTATTAGCACTTTTAACTTTTGTATCTGTTGCTTTTGTTAAAATTAAGGCGCATCAAAAGCCAAATTCCATAATCAATTATAATATTGAAGTGGATAAATTGTCAAGACAGCTTGTTCGCGAAGGTTCAAATAAAAAGTAGCAAAGCACCGAATTAAATCTATTAAATGAAAAAGCCCTTAAAAGTAAATTTAAGGGCTTTTGCCGAATTAATAATTATTCTTGTGATCCCGCTGGGACTCGAACCCAGGGCCCATACATTAAAAGTGTATTGCTCTACCAACTGAGCTACGGAATCATTAAATTAAGAACATTCTTTCCTTTTCGGGCTGCAAATATATAAACGATTTTTTAACTAACAATTTTTTTTTAATTTTTTTTATAAATTATTTGTATTGTGTTGCTTTTACACGCTATTAGCCTTATTTTTATACATCTTTATGAACTTTACACCTCAAATAAATTTATTAAAAGGATTTTGCACATTAAGTTTTGGTGTTTCTGCCGCTGATGCCGAGCTAGTTTTTGGAAAACCTGAAGAAATTCAAGTTTTAGATGATCCTATTTTAGAAACTTCTTGTACCGTTTATCACTACTGGGAATTAGGTTTTTCGTTATTTTTTGATAATAAAAATGCCATGAAGTTTGGAAGTGTGGAGGTTGATAACAAAGACTCGCTATTATTTGGTAATAAATTATTTTCGCTAAATGAACAGCACTTAATTGATTTAATGAAACAACATCACTATACATTAACAGACACAGAAAAGCAAGATTGGGGCGAAAAACGACTAAGCTTTGATGAGGCAGGTTTAGACTGTTACTTCGAAAATGGTAAATTATCCTCTATTAATTTTGGAGTGATTGATGAACCAAATAACTTTGAATTTTTACCAAACTAGACTAATTAGTTAATTCGACAATTTGATATTTCGATAATGCAATTACAAAATTTATAACAAAAACTAAGCACCAACAACTAATAACTTTTTAAAATGCCAGGAACAGAATTATTTGGCGCCGAAGAGCGCAAAGAAATTGAAGATGTATTATCAACAGGAATTTTATTCCGTTTTAACCATGACGCACAACGTAACAATATTTGGAAAGCAAAAGATTTTGAAGCAGAAGCTAAAAAAATAACTGGTGCAAAATATGCCTTAGCTGTATCTAATGGTTCAGCAGCTATATTAGCTGCTCTTGCGGCTAGTGGCATTGGAACTGGAGATGAAGTTATTTGTCCGCCATTTACCTATATTGCAACTGTCGAAGCGGTATTAATGCTTGGTGCTTTACCTGTATTTGCTGAAATTGATGAAACACTTTGTTTAAGCGCCGAAGGAATTAAAAAAGCAATTACTCCTAAAACAAAAGCAGTTTGTTTAGTTCACATGTGCGGTGGTAATGCCAACATGGATGAAATTATGGCGGTTGTAAAACAACATAATTTAATTTTAGTAGAAGATGCAGGTCAGGCATTTGCGGCTTCTTACAAAGGAACTGCTACTGGTTTATTTGGTAGTGCAGGCGCCTATTCTTTTGATTTCTTTAAAATTGCTACTGCCGGTGAAGGTGGTATTTTTGTAACTAATGATGAAAATATATACAAATTAGCAGATAGTTATTGTGATCATGGCCATGACCACATAGGCAATAATCGCGGTATGGAAAATCATCCAATTATTGGTTTCAATTATCGTATTTCTGAATTGCATGCTGCCATTGGTGCTGCACAAACTCGTAAAGTACCTGCAATTCGTGAATCCAATCTAAAAAATAAAGCATTTTTACAGAAAGAATTATCTAAAGTTGAAGGTATTAGTTTTTCTAAACTTGGCGATGATAACGGAGATTCTGGAACGTTCTTAAATATTTTAATGCCTGATACGGAGACGGCTAAACGCACAATAGATGAGTTTAACAAAGCTGGTGTTGGTGGATTTAATTATTGGTTTACAAATATGTACCACTTTATTAACCAATGGGAACACATAAAGAATTTAAAAACTGCTGCTAAATTGCCAATTCAATTGCTAGGTGCACCACAAGATTATAATAATTTAGAATTACCTAAAACGCAAGAAGTTGTAGGGCGTTTAATTTCATTTGGCGTTCGTTGCACTTGGACAGAGGAAGAATTAAAAACATTAGCTTCTAAAATTTCAGAATGTGCAGTAAAAGCTATGAAACCTGTAAACGCTTAACAAAACATGCAACACAAAAATTTTAAAAACATTGATAAAGTAACTTACGGTCGTGGTTCTTTTACTCAATTAGCAGAAACGGTTGAATCTATTCGGAAAGAAAATAAAAACTACTTTGTTTACGTTGTCGATAATTATTTTAAAGGGAAACCTTTATCCAACAAATTGCAAAACAAACCAGAGGATTTAATTTATTACATTGATGTTGATCCTCATGAGCCTAAAACGGACCAAATAGATGCATTACGTGACGAGATTTTAGCAAAGCAAGGTTTACCGAGTGGTGTTATCGGCATTGGTGGAGGAAGTATTATGGATATTGCGAAAGCTCTTTCATTAATGTTGACTAACGAAGGTTCATCAACTTTATACCAAGGATTGAACTTAATTAAGAAGCCAGGTATTTATCATTTGGGTGTTCCAACTATTTCAGGTACAGGTGCTGAAGTATCAATGACGGCAGTATTAACAGGTCCTGAAAAAAAATTAGGTTTAAAATGTGATTGGACTGTTTTTAATCAAGTGATTTTAGATCCGGAATTAATTGCGTCTGTTCCAACAGATTGGTGGTTTTATACTGGCATGGATACATATATTCATTGCATTGAATCCGAAACGGGTATTCGTAATAATGCTTTTAGTTTAGCGTATGGTGAGCAATCGTTAAAGCTTTGCAGAGAGGTTTATTTGGGAGAAAATGCAGGACGTACTCCAGAAAATGATGATAAATTAATGGTAGCTTCCTTAATGGGAGGATTAAGTTTAACGTACAGCGAAGTAGGCGTATGCCATGCGTTAAGCTATGGTTTATCAATGGTTTTAGGAACTCGTCACTGTTATGCTAACTGTTTAATATTTCAACACTTAGGTGATATCTACTTAAAAGGACATAGCGAGTTTATGCAAATGATTGAAAAGCATAACATTGTATTACCTCAAAACTTAAGTAAAGACTGGACAGAAGAACAAATTACAGCCATGGCACAAGTTTCTTATAATTTACCATTTATGTGGAATCATGCATTTGGCGATAACTACAAGGAAATTGCAACGATGGATTATATTAAAGATTTATTTAGACGACTTTAAAAATTTTCCCGCAGATCACGCAAATCTCACGGAATTAAATAATTAGAAAACAAACAATCAGCGCAATCTGCGAAATCAGCGGGAGCAAAAATAAAATAACATGAGCAAAAAAATAGTAAAAGTAGGAGATATTGAATGCGGAGGTAAAGAGTTATTCTTAATTTCTGGTCCTTGTGTCATAGAAGAAGAATCTATTATGATGAAAACCGCTGAAAAATTAAGAGAAGTTCAAGAGCGTTTAAACATCAAAATTATTTATAAATCATCTTTCATTAAAGATAATCGAAGTAGTTTAGCATACTATCAAGGACCTGGATTAATCAAAGGCGTTGAAATGCTTGGCAAAATTAAAAATCAATTTGGTTTTCCTGTTTTAACAGACATTCACTCACACGATCAAGCTGAAGCAGCTGGTGAGGTATGTGACGTCATTCAAATACCTGCTTACTTATGTATGCAAACATCTTTATTAGTAGCATCTTCAAAAACAGGACGAGTTATTAATATTAAACACGGTCAATTTTTAGCTCCTGACAATATGAAACATCCAGCACAAAAATGTGTGGATGCAGGTAATGATCAAATTATTTTAACTGAACGTGGTTATGCTTTTGGTTATAACGATTTAATTGTTGATCCTCGCGCATTTTACCATATGAATAACATTGGCTACCCAGTGGTATTTGACGTTACACATTGCGTTCGTAAATACGGTATACCAAGTTCAGATAAAAAAGGTGGAGCTCGCGAGTTTTTACCAGTATTAGCAAGAGCAGGGGTTGCAAGCGGTATTGATGGAATGTTTATTGAAACACATCCTAATCCAGAAACTGCCTTATGTGATGCGGCGTCTCAATTATGCGTTACTGATTTAGAAGAGTTTTTAAAACCAATTATTGAACTTCATAATGTTGAAGTCAAATACAGAGATTAAGTATTATAATTCTAAGCTCAATATTTTGCAACCTATTAATTCATTTAAACTAATCATACTTGCTTTAGTAGTTTGCAGTAATGTATTTTCTCAAAGTAATATTTATAAATCCTTTCCTAATGGCAGTGCAATTTGGTATATGAGTAAACAGTCGGCGTCTGGGCTTAATTATTATAATTATAAAATATCTGGTGATACATTAATTGGAGCTTATACCTATAAAAAAGTTTTATCTGCTTACAGTATAACACCAGGTCCATTTAATTTTAGTGCGTATACGTTTAATTTCGCATATAGAAATGATTCAATTAATAAAAAGGTTTATTACTTAGATGCAACAAGCGGTTTAAATAAAGATACACTATGGTATGATTTTAATTTAAATATAGGAGATACGGTGCCAAGTACATTTTCATATGGAAAACTACCTTATGATGGAACTTATTATCCTTTAGGTTTCGGACCACCTAACAATAGAGTCGTTCAATCTATTGATAGCATATTGATTTGCGGTGTATATCATAAACGATTCAATTTTAATTGTATTGATTATGATTCTGGTTTAATTGAAGGAGCTGGTTATATGGACAATTTTATTCATACACAGCGCTTTAATGATTGTCTTTTTGAGCCATTCGATATTTACTCCTCAGGATTATCAACATGCTATTTTACTTCTATTGCGGAATATTCCAAAGACAATGAAATTAAATTATATCCAAATCCAACTAGTACTGAATTAAAAATCAATTCATCCCTACAAATAAATGAATATACAGTTGTAAATAATATTGGATCAGTCATTTTAAATGGTAATTTATCAGAATCACAATCTATAAATGTAGCTTCATTAAGTAATGGATTATACACCATTAAAATGCAAGATAAATCAGGTAATAATTATCAATCAAAATTTATAAAACAATAAAATCATGAAAAAAGTAATTTTAATTCTCGTTGCTGGATTTTTATACACAACTACTTCGGCACAAAGCCTTTATATTAAAGGAAGTAAAAAAGGTGAAATTGAGTCTGATGGTGACGTATACATTGGAGGTTCTAAAAAAGGAAATATCGAAAGTGATGGAGATGTTTATGTTGGCGGATCAAAAAAAGGTCAAATAGAATCGGATGGTGATATTTATTTCAACGGAAGTAAAGTTGGACAAATTGAAAGTGATGGTGACGTTTATAAAAATGGATCTAAGATTGGTCAAATCGAATCTGATGGTGATATTTATAAGAATGGTTCTAAAATAGGTGATTGTAAAGGAGTACGCAAAGAGTGGGTAGCAGCTGTTGTTTTCTTTTTCTTTATCGAAGATTTAGCTTACTAATAAAATGACAGTTTCCATTATTGTTGCTACGTCTTTAAATCATGCTATTGGCAAAGACAATCAGTTGCTATGGCATTTGCCTGCAGATTTGAAATTTTTTAAAACAACCACTATGGGTTGCCCCGTGGTTATGGGGCGTAAAACATTTCAATCGATAGGCAGAACATTACCGGGAAGAAAAAATGTAGTCATTACCAGAGACAAAAACTTTAATTCAGATAATCAATTTGATATTTTAGTTGTTGGAAGTGTGGATGAAGCATTAGTAAAATTGCATTCAGAGAAAGAAGTATTTATTATTGGTGGTGGAGAAATTTATCAGCAATCTATGGATGCAGTGGATACTATTTATTTAACATTGGTTAATACAGTTATTGAGGCAGATGTTTATTTTTCGGAAATTGATAAAACTAAATTTGATTTAGTATGGGAAGAGAAACATGTAGCAGACGAAAAAAATAAATTTGATTATACATTTCAAAAATTTGATAGAAAATGAGTGCAATTAAGTTAGAAAATATTTTATTTATTGATATTGAAACTGCGCCAATTCATTATCAATACAATTCGCTTTCAGAAACTGAAAAAGAATTATGGGATAAGAAAATGTTTTATGTTAAAGATTCTACTCCCGAGGAGCAATATGCTAAAGCTGGTATTTTTGCTGAATTTGCTAAAGTTGTTTGCATTGGATTAGGATTTATTGCTGGAGGAAAATTTAGAACAAAAGCAATTGCAGGAGAGAATGAGCAAGATATTTTAAGTGAGTTTTCTAAATTATTAGAATTACACTTTAATACTAAAGATCATTTTTTATGCGCGCACAATGGAAAAGAATTTGATTACCCATTTTTATGTCGCAGAATGTTAGTTAATAAAATGTCACTACCAAAATTACTCCAAATGCAAGGATTTAAGCCTTGGGAGGTAAAGCATTTAGATACAATGGAAATGTGGCGTTTTGGAGATATAAAAAATTTTACGTCTTTAAATTTATTGGCGCATATATTTAATATACCTTCTCCAAAGGACGATATTGACGGCAGTCAAATAGCACAAGTATTTTATGAAGAAAAAAACATTGAGCGAATTAAAACATATTGTATTAAAGATGTAGTTACGTTAGCGCGTATTTATCAAGCTTTAAAAGGATTTGAGGTTTTACAGGATGCTGATATAGTTTATACATAAAACTTAACAGCAAAGAACGCAAAGATTGATTGACAAAAAAGAAAGAACGCAGAGAAAGAAATCGTAATTAATTCTCTTTACTCTCTGCGAAAAAACTCTTTACTCTCTGCCTTTAAAAAATAAATAAAAATGACAAACGAAAAAAGAATAGCAGTAATTGGAAGTGGAAGTTGGGCAACCGCTATCGTTAAAATATTGAGTAATAATGCCAGTAAAGTCAATTGGTATTTTAGAAATCAATCGGATATCGACCACATGAATCAGCACGGTCATAACCCACGTTATTTAAGCTCTGTGCAATTTGATTTAAACAAGCTGCACATATCGTCTAATTTATCAGAAACTTTAATGCAAGCAGATATTATTATTTTAGCAGTTCCATCCGCCTTTATTAATAATACAATTAAAGATATTCCTTCAGATGTATTTAGCGGCAAAACAGTCTTTTCGGCTATTAAAGGTATTGTACCTGAGTACAATTTAATTGTTGGTGAATATTTAAATACCGTTTTTCAAGTTCCCTTAGATAATATTGGTGTGATTACAGGTCCTTGTCATGCGGAAGAGGTAGCTCTTGAAAAATTATCTTATTTAACTTTAGCTTCTAGAGATATTAATAAAGCAGATGAGTTATGCGATTACATGCGTTGTCGTTATATTAAATGTTCGAGTAGTGATGATATTTATGGGACAGAATTATCTGCAGTATTAAAAAATGTGATTGCAGTTGCTGGTGGTATTTGTCATAGCTTGGGTTATGGTGATAATTTTTTATCTGTATTAGTAAGTAATGCTATTCAAGAAATAGATCGCTTTGTAGCAGCGGTTCATCCAATTGACAGAGATACCAAAGCTTCGGCTTACCTAGGAGATTTAATTGTAACGGCTTATTCGCAATTTAGCAGAAACAGAATGTTTGGAGCGATGTTAGGAAAAGGTTATAGTGTAAAAAATGCACAGTTAGAAATGAATATGATTGCTGAAGGCTATTATGCCGTGAAATGTGTTGCTGAGATCAATAAAAAATACAATGTTTATATGCCAATTACAAATGCTGTAAATAACATTATCTATAATCATAAAGATGCCAAGCATGAAATGGAGTTGTTGGCTGATCAGTTAAGTTAAGTCATACTTTTAGTAGTAAACTTAAACCGCCAATCCGTAAAAAGTATAGAAATAACATGAATTTGTATTATCTAAAAATTAAATACGGAGACAACCTTTGCACCATAATTTTAAATTAAAATAAATGGGTAAGACAATTTTCATCACAGGTGCTAGCAGTGGTATTGGAAAAGAAACTGCAAAATTATTTCAATCTAAGGGTTGGAATGTAATCGCTACAATGCGAAATCCAGAAAAGGAAACGGAATTAAATCAATTAGATAATGTTTTAGTTGCCAAACTTGATGTTTTAGACTTGAATACTATTCAAAAAGCATTTCAGGATGGAATTCAAAAATTCGGAAAAATTGACATTCTTATAAATAATGCCGGATATGGAGCTTATGGGCCATTAGAGTCCTTTCCAAGAGAACGCGTATTAAAGCAATTCAACACTAATGTTATTGGTTTGTTAGATGTTACCCGAACAATACTTCCACATTTTCGTTACAATAAAAGTGGAATTATAATCAATATTTCTTCTATGGGAGGTAAGATGACATTCCCCTTAGGCTCACTATACCATGGAACTAAATTCGCTGTGGAAGGAATTTCGGAATCATTGAGATATGAAGTCGAACAATTCGGAGGTAAAGTAAAAATAGTTGAACCCGGCGCAATAGCAACGGATTTTGCAGGTCGTTCATTTGATTTCAATCATGATGAAAACCTAAAAGAATACAATAACATTGTTACTAAAATCACCACTGTTTTTCCATTAATGATTAAAAACGCATCAACAACGGATGTGGTTACAAAAGTAATCTATGAAGCAGCAACGGATGGTAAAAACAAACTGCGATATATGGCAGGAAAAGATGCGAAGATGTATAATTTCATGAACAAATTACTTGGTTATAATTTCATAGTAAGTATGAATAAAAAGTTCTTCAAATTGTAAAAAATGAATCCAGTTATTAAATATTTCAATGGCGAAAAAGCCGAAAGCTATATTTTCATTTTAATAGGTGTCATTGCTTTGGCAATGACTTTCTATTTTATATTTGTTCTCAAAACAGCATTCTGGAAAGGGGTAGCAATTCCATTTATTATTGTTGCCAGTCTTGAATTTATTGTAGGTTACACAATTGTTACAAGAAGCCCTAAAGACATTATACGAGTTGAAACATTTATTCAAAAAGAACCACTAAGTATAAAAACGCTTGAAATTCCTCGAATGGAAAAAGTAATGAGTAATTTTATGGTTTTTAGATACGCTGAAATAGCCTTGATTATCTTAGGTATTGCTCTAATGTATAGTTCTATGAATGACACATTTTGGAGAGGAATTGGACTTGGTTTATTTATCCAAGCTAGTATTGTTTTGTGTTTAGATTTTTTTGCAGAACGACGTGGGTATACTTATTTAGAACATTTGAAAGAATTTGTTGCGAAAATATGAAAGATTTAATACATCTTCAAACTATAACTGACTTACATAAGTTATTCAACTTAGGAAACAGTTTTCATCCATTGGTAACTGTTTTAGATTTTAGCAAAGTTACAGAGCAAGTCAAACATAATTCTAAAATCACGACCGATTTTTATTCAATAATGTTCAAAAACTATTGTAAGAATCATGTTAAGTATGGGAGAAAAGCAATAGATTTTCAAGAAGGAAACCTAATTTGTATAGCACCAAATCAAGTTGTAGAAATTGATAATGAGGTAGAAGAAAGAGAAGATAAAATGGGATGGGGTTTGTTTTTTCACCCAGACTTAATTCGCTCTACTTCGTTAAATGAAAAAATTAAAAATAATAGTTTTTTTCATTACGAAGTTTCAGAAGCCCTTCATCTTTCTGACAAGGAAAAAAATATTTTACTTGAATGTGTTCAAAAAATCCAAACCGAACTACAAGAAAATATTGATGTGCATAGCCAATACATAATTGTTTCAACGATAGAATTATTATTAAATTACTGTTCAAGATTTTATGGCAGACAATTGATAACAAGAGGCCAAAACAACAAGTCTATAATATCGCAAATAGAAAACTTATTAACTCAATATTTTGCTGTAAATAAAATAAATGAACAAGGCTTGCCAACAGTTAAATATTTAGCCGACAAGGTTCATTTATCGCCAAGTTATTTGAGTGATTTGCTAAAAAAAGAAACTGGCAAAAACGCACAAGAACACATTCATTTCTATCTTATAGAAGAAGCTAAGAATTTACTTTTGAATTCAGAAAAGAATGTTAATGAAATTGCCTTTGATCTAGGATTTGAATATCCACAATATTTTAATAAACTATTCAAGAAAAAGACAGGTAAAACACCAATGGAATATAGAAACTTGAACTAATAAAACCTGCTGCTAATAGTAATTTTAATTTGGGCATTCGGTTTCGGTATTTGCAAACATAGCCGCTTCGCGAAAGACATTTATTTGTTCTTTGCAAATGTATAATAATATTATAGTTTTGTTGGTGGCATTTCTTTAGAAAGAGTTTCAAAACTAAATTTAGCTCCAAAACGAACTTGTTTGGCTGCGCCGATTTTATAATTCAGTATCTCATGAGATCTTGAATCAAGTTCGGAATAATGAATTACTTTTTAAGTTTCTTCTTCTCAATTCCCTTCCATTGAAAGGTTTGTATCATGTGTACAATATCTTTTCTTAAATAATCAACTACAATTTTCATCGAATCAATATTTGGAACTGCATTAAAGTACAAAGCACCGCGCATAAAATGGTGTGTACTATCTGTTAAATAAAATTGCACATTTGAAGCCGTGTTTCCTGCAATATCATACACTAAGCCG
Source organism: Bacteroidia bacterium (assembly GCA_021740825.1). Classification (GTDB taxonomy): domain Bacteria; phylum Bacteroidota; class Bacteroidia; order B-17B0; family Aurantibacillaceae; genus UBA4416. The sequence continues at coordinate 28,190 of JAIOZA010000020.1, forward strand.
TACACTTGTGAGCTGTCTCTAACAATAATTGTTTCATCTATACCAGTAGATTTTACTTGATGCTTCACCACAAAATCTCTACATTCACCTAAAACAGTATCTAAATTATTGGTTATGATTTTATAACTTAAATGAATTTGTGCATTATACTTTGGGAAGTTTACATTTATCCAACATGGATCAGCGCCTTTATGTCTGTCATTTAGTATGTTTGCATAAGTTGGAATTTCAAAACTGTAAGGACAAAGACTGTCATATAATCTATACGTTTTTTCTGGAAAATAAATTCTTGGGTAACCTTTTGGTTTAGGAATAAACACTTCATCATCCTCATCATCTCCACATGAAGAAAATGAAACTATTGAAATACATATGATTAGTATTTTGAATACGGTTTTAAATGATAAATCTGTCATAATTACAAATTTAAGGAATTTAACCACATAGGAACATTGGCTTTTTAGAGTTTAAAAGAACTTAGATATAAATAATAAGTATTAAAGCATATATAGAAAGCATAGCTGTCTTATTCAGACTAGATTCAAATTTCGATACTTTATTTCTATGTGCCGATGTGGTTAAAAAAATGAGTTAAAATTAAAACGGTAATACGTCTTTTTTGCCTAAATCATCAAAGTTTACATTACTGTTATTTTCTGTTAGATTTGGATTCGTGTTATTTTCTTTCCGCTGCAAAACTAAAAATGACTCTCCAACTATTTCTGTAATATTACGTTTGATATTATCTTTATCTATCCATTGGCGGGTTTGCAATTTACCTTCAATATAAATTTGAGTCCCTTTTTTTAATAATTTTTCAGCACTCTCTGCCATACTTCGCCATAATACAATATTGTGCCATTCGGTTTGTTCAACTTTATTACCACTTTTATCTTTATGAAATTCGCTAGTAGCTATACTAAAATTAGCGCGAGCAATATTTCCCTCTAAATATTTTAATTCAGGATCTTTGCCCAAATTTCCTATTAAAATTACTTTATTAACTCCAGCCATATTGATTTTATTATTTTATTATTAGTACGTGGCAAACAAAGGAAACTTTTTTCAATTTTACAAAAGTTATTATTCATAAATGTATGATTAATAACTTTATTTTAGTTTCAGTAGTTTATAAAATTTTAAAGTTCTCATCATTCAAACTCGCATAATGTGTACTTTTGTAGTAATGAGTGATTATTTAAATGAACTAAATCCTGTGCAGCGAATGGCTGCCGAAAATACTGAGGGTCCAGTAATGATTATTGCCGGTGCGGGTTCCGGTAAAACCAGAGTTTTAACGTATCGCATTGCTCATATAATGGCAAAAGGTGCTGATGCATTTAGTATTTTGTCATTAACATTTACTAATAAAGCAGCCCGAGAAATGAAAGAGCGAATTGGTAAAATTGTTGGTAGTAAAGAGGCAAAAAATATTTGGATGGGAACCTTTCACTCTATTTTTGCTAAAATATTGCGTTTTGAAGCAGAGAAGTTAGGTTACCCTTCCAACTTTACTATTTATGACACCGATGATAGCAAAGGCGTTATTAAGAGCATTTTAAAACAATTGAATTTAGATGAAAAAGTATATAAACCATCTTTGGTTTTAAACAGAATTTCTTCCGCAAAAAATAGTTTAGTTTCTGCAAGTAATTACGCTAATAATCCAATAACTCAGGCAGAGGACAGGGCATCTAACAAACCTTTATTAGGACAAATATATTTAGCATATCAAAAACGTAATTTCCAATCGGGAGCTATGGATTTTGATGATTTGTTATATAACACCAATGTATTACTGCGCGATTTTCCGGAAGTTTTAATTAAATACCAAAGTAAGTTTAAGTATATTTTGGTAGATGAGTACCAGGATACAAACTTTTCGCAATACGTTATTGTAAAACAATTAGCGGCACGTTTTCAAAATATTTGTGTTGTAGGTGATGATGCGCAAAGTATTTATTCGTTTCGTGGAGCTAACATTCAAAATATTTTAAATTTTGAAAAAGATTATCCAGATTTAAAAACATTTAAGCTCGAGCAAAATTACAGAAGCACTCAAACTATAGTAAAAGCAGCAAGCGCTGTTATTGCCATTAACAAAGATCAGTTTAAGAAAAATATTTTTACTGCCAACGAAGAAGGTGAGAAAATAAAAATTATTAAATCAAACACCGATAATGAGGAAGGTCAAAAAGTAGCTGCTTCAATTTACGACACACATTATACTCAGCAAGCACATTTTAAGGATTTCGCTATTTTATACCGAACTAATGCTCAATCTCGTGCGTTTGAGGAATCGTTGCGTAAATTAAATATTCCCTATAAAATTTATGGTGGTGTATCATTTTATCAGCGTAAAGAAATTAAAGATGTATTAGCCTATTTTCGTTTGTCAATTAATCATAATGATGATGAATCGTTAAAACGTATCATTAATTATCCAACGCGTGGTATCGGACAAACAACAATTGATAAAGTAATGATTGCCGCCATGGAGCATGATATTAGTATGTGGCAGGTATTGGATAATTTAAAAGATTTTAATACGGGAATTAATAGCGGAACATCTGCAAAAATATCCGAATTTACCACGGCCATTAAAACCTTTTCGATGATGATTCCCTACAAAGATGCCTTTGAATGTGCTAATCATATTGCTGTAACAAGTGGAATTGTTAAAGATTTGTATCATGATAAAACCCCTGAAGGCGTTAGTCGTTACGAAAATATACAGGAATTGTTAAATGGTATTAAAGATTTTGTGGTGACTGACAGAACGCCTCAGGAGGAAGAACTAAAAGATGCTATTTTTCAAAATACTGAAGTGAATCCGGTTGAGTTATTTGATGCAACTGAACAAAACGCAACTGTAAGAACGTTAGATGAATTTATGCAGGAAATTTCTTTATTAACGGATGTTGACAAGGAAAAAGAAGATGATAAAAATGCTGATAAAGTGTCGATGATGACTATTCATGCTTCAAAAGGATTAGAGTTTCCGTATGTGCACATTGTTGGTTTAGAAGAAAATTTATTTCCTTCTCAAATGGCATTGAACAGTCGTAGTGAATTAGAGGAAGAACGCCGTTTATTTTATGTTGCAATTACAAGAGCAGAAAAGAAAGCAACTATTAGTTTTGCAACAACGCGTTACCGTTTTGGAAATATAATTTATTGTGAACCAAGTCGTTTTATTGATGAATTAGATGAAAGTTGTGTAGATTTTCCTCAAGAGCCAGCTGCTAATAAATTCAGTGACGACACGTTTAATAAATATCGTAAACCAAGTTTTAATGATCCAATGAAATCAATTGATTTCAGAACAAAAGAAGCGGGAGGATTTACGAAAACAGAACCAAAACAAATTAATTTTTCGCCACAAAAAAAACTAATTCCTTTAGCTAAGCGAATGGCCGAAACAAATACGCCAGCCGATAATAGTGCAAATGCTAGTTTAAGAGTTGGCAGTGTGGTAGAACACGAAAAGTTTGGTATTGGTGAAATTACGTTTATTGAAGGTGTTTATCCAAATGCAAAAGCAACTATTAAATTTAGAGATAGTGGAGAGAAAAATTTATTGCTAAAATATGCGAAATTAAAAGTGGTGATGTAGCTTAATTAATTCCTCTTTGCTTTTTAATATTTTCGTAAGCTTCCTGTATTTTTTGAAATTTTTCTTGAGCACCTTTTTGATATTCTTCTCCCATTGCAGCTACTTTATCCGGATGATTGCGGATAGCCATTTGTCTGTAAGCTTTTTTAATTTCTTCTTCAGTAGCTGTGCTTTCAATTCCTAAAACTTTGTAATCTGAATTTGTATCGCGGTAAAACATATTTTTCAAACTCTCAAAATCACTTTGTGGAACGCCCATTAAGTTAGCAATGCGGTTTAGTATTTGAATTTCAACTTCAGCTACATGTCCGTCTGCTTTAGCAATACCAAACAAATAATGTAATAATTGTATTCGCACTTCAACCTGCGTTCGCAATTTAATATCGTTACAAATTTGTTCTAACGGAATTTCACCGCCATTTACATAATGTTTTAATGTTTGCAAATGTGAAACCGAAAAACTTGGTCCGAATTGTTGCGAAAAAAAAGATTTTACATAATCTAACTCAGCTTTAATTACTTTACCATCTGCGCGCATGACTGCAGCTGATAATGCAATGAGCATGTTTGCAAAATCATTACTACCCGACGATGATCGTTGTTGGTAATATTTAAATACATCATCTGCATTTCTACCTCCAGTAGCATCTTTTTTATTAGATGAGAAATTATCAATAAATGAGCCAGCAAAAAAACCTAGAATAGCTCCCGTTACACTTCGTCCTAAAAAGAAAAAACCAATAAACGCACCAATAAACTTAAACAAACTATATTATTTTAAATGATTAATAAAGTACGTAAATATACGATTTAGCTTTATTTTTCTAATAAAATTTTGTAAAGTGTTTTGTTGATTAAGTATTTGGGCGTGCCCGCGAAAGGCGGTCAGGCTTTACGTTGCATTTTTTTTGCAAGATGCAGGCATCCGCCAGCTGGCGGATCACTTCAATCCTTCACGCAAACAATTCAAGTAGGTGTAAATATTTCGTTTCTGTGAACTGCGAAAGGGATGCAAACGAAAATACTTTTTGAGGCACGAAAAAAGATTGTAGTGACAGCCCGGTCCGGCTTCTGCCGGATTTGCCCAAATAAAAATAAAATTAAGCCTGAGCTTCCTTCATTTGCATAAACATTTCATTAAAGCGCACTCGCACGGTTTCAATAAAACTATCGTTAATTAGTTTCTTTAAACCATCAACCGATTTTACATCTTCAGTATAAAACTTAAATGCTTGTTCCATCGGACCAGCTTCAAATTTTACAATATATTTATCATTCATCTGAAAAATAGAAATACTAATAGATGGATGAGGAATGGAATCAATGATACGCATTTGACTATTTATTTTTGAAAAGCTTTCTTAAAGTTTAACATGTTTTTAATAACTCCTGTTGGTGTGGTATTTCGATCTCCATCCTCGTGTATGCGTCCCAAAATTGCATGAGCAACCGCCACATAATGTAATTTACCGGCAGCTTTTAAGGCTTGCTCAGCTTTATCATCGCCATTAATAAAATTAGCACAAGCAGCCCAATCAAATGCTTTTGTGTCTATTAAAAATTTAAATGCTTTAGTATCATCCCAAATGGCATTTACAAAAGCAGCTAACTCAAAATGCTTTCCATCAATTAAAAATTTAAAGGCTTTTTTATCATCCCTAATAGCATCCAATGTGGCAATTAATTCGTGGTAATTATTTTCTATTAACCAATTAAAAGCTACTATATCGCCATGAATGTGTTTGCCGAAATTTTCAATAGCTAGTGCAGGATAGTGTTTCATTTATTTAATACTAATTATGTTATCGAGAAATTGAAATCTAAATATATATAACGCAAATCTGATAATAAAGTTAATGAAAACTTTTGAAGCAAATGATTTTTTTATCAATTTGATTGTTTGTTATGCCATTCTGCATATTTTTATTAGTTATATTTGGCTGATTTGTTTTGCAAAAACAGTCATAAAAAAAGGAAATAGCCACTTTATATAAAGAAAAAAATAGATATCTAGAAATGAAAAAAATACCCAATTGGATCATAATAATTTTTGTAATTGCTTTAGTGATCTCTTCTAAATTCATTTTCTTTGCTAAAAAAGAAGATTCAGCATCTCCTGCTAAAGGAAAAAATAAAGGTCCTGTAGCAGTTAATTATTTTGTTGTAAAATCAACCGTATTTAATAATGATGTTTTTGCAACCGGAAAAGTTGGCGCTTTAAATCAAATAGATATTGTTCCCGAAGTAAGCGGGAAGGTGATGGCAATTTATTTTAAAGAAGGTGAAACTGTTGCAAAAGGTGGTGTATTAGTAAAATTAAATGATGCTGATTTACAAGCACAATTATTAAAATCTAAATCACAAATTACTTTATCAGAACAAAAGTTGGAACGCGTAAAAAAACTAATTGAAATTAAAGGTATTAGTCAAGAAGAATTTGATATGCAGCAAAACGAATTAAATTCTTTAAAAGCAGATCAAGCATATATTTTAGCACAATTAGCAAAAACATCCATTGTAGCCCCTTTTACAGGTGTTATAGGGTTAAAAAATATAAGCGAAGGTTCATTTGTAAATTCAAACTCCTCTATTGCTTCGTTAGTCCAGGTTAAACCATTGTATGTTGAATTTTCTGTTCCTGAAAAATACAGTAGTTTATTTAAAAAAGGTATTAAAATTAATTTTTCGGGAGAGAGTAGTAAGGAGTTACATCAAGCTACTATTTATGCTATAGAACCTATTGTTGATGAATTAACCAAAACAATTAAAGCAAGGGCAATGTACGATGGTAGTCATATTTTTTACCCGGGTAGTTATGTAAAAGTGTTTGCTAATTTAGGAGAAACTGAAAACGCATTAATGGTTCCAACGCAATGTGTTATTTCAACTTTAAAAGGGCAAAAACTGTTTATTAGCAAAAATGGCATTGCAGCAGAAGTGCCTGTTACAATTGGTGTAAGAACAGATGATTTAATTCAGATTATAGATGGTGTGAAGGTTGGCGATACTGTTATTACCACCGGATTATTGTCTATTAAAAAAGAGTCTGAATTGAAATTATTAAAATCAGGTAACTAAATGGATTTAGCCGAATTAAGTGTCAAACGACCTGTATTAGTAACTGTATTTTCAATCATCATTGTTTTATTTGGTGTTATTGGATTCAACTATTTAGGAGTTCGAGAGTTTCCTTCTGTTGATCCTCCTGTAATTACTGTTCGCACAAGTTATACTGGTGCCAATGCGGATGTTATTCAGTCGCAAATTACCGAACCGTTAGAGAAAGCCATTAATGGTATTGATGGAATAAGAACTTTATCTTCTTCCTCCAATCAAGGTTCAAGTATAATTACCGTTGAGTTTAATTTAAGCTCTAATTTAGAAGCAGCTGCTAATGATGTGCGCGATAAAGTTTCGCAAGCAGTTAAGCAATTGCCTCAGGATATTGATGCACCGCCTGTAGTTTCTAAAGCAGATGCCAATTCTGATCCAATTATTTCAATGACTTTAGTAAGTGATACACGTTCGTTATTGGAAGTAAGTGATTATGCTGAGAATGTGCTATCTCAAAATTTACAAACTATTTCTGGTGTAAGTGCAGTGCAAATTTGGGGACAGCGCCGTTATTCAATGAGGATACGTTTGCAACCAGATCGATTAGCGGCCTATAATTTGACGCCGTTAGATGTGAAATTAGCGTTGGATAGAGAAAATGTAGATTTACCTTCCGGTAAGATTGAAGGAAATAAAACGGAGCTAACCGTTAATACAATTGGTCGCCTATCAACAGTTAGCGAATTTGAAACCATGATTGTTAAAGAAAGCAATAATAGTATTGTTCGATTAAGAGACGTGGCAAAAGTTGAATTGGGTGCCGAGAATGAATCTACTGTTTTAAAAGAGTCTGGTATACCAATGGTAGGATTAGCATTAGTGCCATTGCCAGGTGCAAATTATATTGATATTTCGGATGAGTTTTATAAACGATATGAAGTATTAAAAAAAGAATTACCAAAAGATTATACCATCAATATTGCGCTAGATAATACGCGTTTTATTAAAAAGTCAGTGACTGAAGTAGGGGAGACTTTAATTATTGCTTTACTACTCGTAATCTTAATTATCTATTTATTTTTTAGAGATTGGTTAATTGCGTTTCGTCCTTTAATTGATATTCCAGTGTCATTAATTGGTGCTTTTTTTATTATGTATTTAATGGATTATTCTATTAATGTGTTAACCTTATTAGCTATTGTATTGGCAACCGGATTAGTTGTTGATGATGGCATTGTGGTTACTGAAAATATTTTCAAGAAATTAGAAAAAGGCTTGTCGCCAAAAATGGCAGCCATAGAAGGAACTCGAGAGATTTATACTGCTGTTATAATTACCTCGTTAACTTTAGCAGCCGTTTTTATGCCAGTAATTTTTTTAGAAGGATTTGTAGGTCGTTTGTTTAGGGAGTTTGGAGTGGTGATTGCTGGAGCTGTTTTAATTTCGGCTTTTGTATCGTTAACCTTAACTCCTATGTTAAATGCTAAATTGGTTAGAAAAGATCCTAATAATCGCAGTAAGTTTTATGTTTGGTCGGAGCCATTTTTTGTAGGCTTAGATGCATGGTTTAAAAACTCAGTGACTAATTTTTTACAAAAGCGTTGGTGGTCGTTAGTTATTTTAGCTGTTTCTACCGGATCAATATTTTACTTTGGCTCCCAATTAAAATCAGAATTATCTCCTTTAGAAGATAGGAATTGGTTGCGGATGTTAGTGACTATGCCCGAGGGAACTTCCTTTGAATCTACAGATGCGTTAATGGATAGAATCTCTAATTTTGTTGGCGATTCAGTTGCAGAAAAAGCAGTTTGCTTAACTGTTACGGCTCCAGGCTTTGCTGGTTCTGGTGCAGTTAATACTGGTTTTGTTAGATTAGCCTTAACGCAATCTGAAGATAGAAAACGTCCTCAAAATGAAATCGCAAATTACATTACAAAAAACTTAGCTCAATTTCCAGAAGGAAAAGTATTTGTTATACAAGAGCAATCCATTTCATCAGGTGGTGGACCAAAAGGTGCTTTGCCAGTTCAATTTGTTTTGCAAACTAATGATTTTAATAAGCTCAGAGAAAAGTTACCTAAGTTTTTAGAAGCAGCAAATAAGAATCCAATTTTTCAGGGCGTTGATGTGAATTTGAAATTTAATAAGCCTGAGTTAGTGATTGAAATTGATAGAGATAAAGCTAAAACAATGGGTGTGAGTATTGCAGATGTGGCGCAAACTATTCAATTGGCATTAAGCGGACAACGGTTTGGTTATTATATAAAAGCTGATAAACAATATCAAGTTATTGGTCAAGTAAACAGAGAAAACAGAGATAACCCAGATGATATTAAGGATTTATTTGTGAGAAATGCTAAAGGCGAAATGATACAATTAGATAATATTATTTCCATAGTTGAAAGAAGTAGTCCGCCACAATTATATCATTACAATCGTTATCAATCAGCAACTATCCAAGCAGGTTTAGCACCTGGTAAAACAATTGGTGATGGAATTGCAGCCATGAACGACATTTCGAAACAAGTATTAGATGATAGTTTCACAACTTCATTAACTGGTGCCTCAAGAGATTTTCAAGAAAGTTCTTCTAATATTTTATTTGCCTTTGTATTAGCTTTAGTTTTAATTTATTTATTGTTAGCCGCTCAATTTGAAAGTTTTGTTGAACCTTTTATAATTATGTTAACGGTTCCAATGGCTTTATCGGGTGCGCTATTTTCATTATGGTATTTTAATGAAACCTTAAACATATTTAGCCAAATTGGAATGATTATGTTGATTGGCTTAGTAACTAAAAATGGTATTTTAATTATTGAATTTGCTAATCAATTGCGTAAAAAAGGATTGAATGTAAAACAAGCTTTAATTGAAGCATCAACAGCGCGATTACGTCCAATTTTAATGACAAGCTTAGCAACTATGTTAGGAGCTTTACCTATTGCAATGGCTTTGGGTGCTGGCGCAAAAAGTAGAATGGGAATGGGAATTGTTATTATTGGAGGATTATTATTATCAATGGTGTTAACGCTATTTGTTATTCCTGCTATCTATTCTTATTTAGTAAAAGATAAAAAACATGATAAAGATGCTTTATAAATTTATAGTTCTATTATTTACTTTAAGTTCTGGATTATTTGCTCAATCTGTATTAACGATTGAAGAAGCTATTAAAACAGGTCTTGAAAAAAACTTCTCTGTATTGATTGTAAAAAATGAGCAAGAAATTAGTAAGCTTCAAAATAATTTTGGTAGTGCTGGCATGTCGCCAACTGTTAGTGTAAATGGTAATTTAAATTTAGCAACTGTAAATTCGTACCAAGAGTTTAGTACAGGAACTATTCAGGAAAGAAATGCTGCGCAATCTAATAATACTGCAGCTTCTTTAAATGTTGGATGGTTAGTATTTGACGGATTGAAAATGTTTGCGATAAAAAAACGTTTAAATCAAAACGAAAAATTGTCGGCATTGCAATTAAAACAGCAAATGGAAAGTACCGTTTATGATATTATTGCATCATATTATTTAGTTGTAAAAACTACCGAATTAATAAAAGCTGCAAAACAAAATTTAAGTATTTATGAGGAACGTAAAAAAATAGCCAAACTAAAATTAGAAATTGGTGCTGATTCAAAGGTTGATTATTTACTCTCTCAATCTGATGAAAATAAAGGGAAGAGTGCCATTATTCAATTGGAGCTTCAATTATTAAATACTAAAACAAAACTCAATACTTTATTATCAAAACCAGTAGACGCTGATTTTATTACTACCGATTCGATTGTTATTAATTATAATCCAAATATTGATGAGTTAAAAAAGAGTGTATCAAAATCAAATGCATCTATTTTAATTTCTAAGCAAAACGAATTGATTTTTGAGCAAACCATTAAAGAAGCGCGTGCTGCTAATTTACCATTTCTGCAATTAAATGCCGCTTATAACATCACACGAAATCAAAATCAGGCTGGATTTGTTTTTTTAAATAAGCAAGCAGGTTTAAACGCTGGCGTTAGCGCTGGTTGGTTATTATTTAATGGCACAAAAAACAATAAATTAGTTAAAGAAAAAAATATCTTATTTCTAAATCAAAAATATTTGACCGAACAAATTCAACAGCAAGTTGACGGGCAAGTTTATAATAGCTATAAAACCTATTTATTAAATAAAGAAATTTTAGAACTGGAAAAACAAAATTTATCAGATTCTAAAGAAGTTTTAAGCATTTCTATGGAAAGGTATAAAGTTGGAAAAGCTAATTTATTAGAAACAATTGAAACTCAAAAAAATTTAGAGGATGCTCAAGTAAGATACATTGAAGCTTTATTTGCAATAAAAATGTCGGAGACAGATTTATTAAAAGCGAATGGAAGTTTAATTAAATAATCGTGAAGTGTGCACTAGCGCTTTCGTAGTTTGCTTTTGTTAATTTATATTTTATTTCATTTTTAAGATAAACTTGAATTGACTAGAAAAAGTAAAAGAACCTCAATTTTGTAATGATTTATCAATCACCTGCTACATAATTCTATTTTCAAAGTAATGCAGAATATATTATTGGGTGAAACACTATTAATACTTAGTTAGCTGCCATATATGTTTAGTTTAATTACTGATAATTCTCTAAAAATACATTAGTATTACAATCAGAATTTTTATGAAATAGTATCGTATTGTAATTAATCAGTATAATCAATTACATGACCGTTTTTAACCAAACAAAAATGAATGTAAAGTGGCTTAACCATCCCGAATCAAGTTCGGGACAAGTTATGACAATTAAAAAAATAAAAATATACAAATGAAATTGAAATTAGTAGTAAGTTTAGCTATATTCTTAGCCGTAAATGTTTTAAATGCTCAAGTGAATTCTTTGAATTTACTGTATAACTCAGTGCCCGGAATCGGTTGTCACTCTAATATGTCAGTCTGTTTAACAACTGGTGCACTTGCCGAATCTGGCGCTCAAATTATTGTTGATTGGACTGATGGTGATTTAGATACTTTGGTGGTTTTTTCGGCACCAAATTCACAAAATTGTTATCTGTTTGAGCATGATTATTCTCAAGTTGGAGTTTATAACGCTGTAACAGAGGTAACAAGTGGAACGTTAGGTGGCCAGCTTGTTGGAACTCAAACTATAGAATGGGTAATTACTAGCACTAACAATTGTGGATTCTTCAATATCATATCATTGTTGAATCCATCAGCAACTTTCTTATCAAATGTACCGTACGATGTTACAGATAATCTTGGTGTAACAACTACCATCTATCCAAAAAACTCATTTGGCAATCAATATTATTCAGAATTAGATGTTGCTGCTAATTATACTGTGGGTATAAATAGTAATTGGTTGCTAAACAATGGATATACCCAGATATCACCAAACTTTGTTATAAATTCATTTGACTTAACAGGTAGAGCTGAAAATGTACCAATGAATATGACTATACAGTGCAATGGAACTGGAATTATTCCAGACTTAGAAATTACTTCAGCATCAGCTTTTCAATTTTTAGCACCAATTCAGAGTGGTTTTGTTTCAATTGGAATTTGTAATATTTCATGTGGTAATTATGCAAATAGTATAATTAAAATTGCTATGCCAGCTGGTATTACGCCGATATTAACCAATTCACCAAATTCTTCCTTTTTAAATGACACAGTTACGGTTTTAATTCCATACTTGAATGGAACAACATCAGTTTCCTTTCCTTGTTCTTTTAGCGGAAGCACGCCAGCCGGAACTATACTCAATTTTTCAGTCAGTGTTTCAGCAATCGGAGAACAAGATTTTAATTATAATAATTCATCATTCTCGACGATTGTTTTAAATTCTTATGATCCAAATGATAAGAATTGTAATTTACCGAGATATATAAATCCAAATTTAAAAGAGATTTTACAATACACTATTCGTTTTCAGAATGATGGAAATTATCCTGCTTTGAATGTGGTTATTAAAGATACTATTTCATCGTATTTAGATTTATCTACTCTTAGATTTATTGGTTCAAGTCATCCAGTGTCCTATACTATTAATTCGGCAACAAGAGAAGTAGCATTTAGATTTAGTGGAATTAATTTAGCACCATCTAGTAGTAATTTAGATGATAGTCAGGGATATTTTACTTATACTATTGATGAGTTACCCAATTTGATTTTAGATTCTGAAATTAAAAATACAGCATACATCTACTTTGATTTTAATCCACCGATAGTAACAAACACAACAATAAACACTAACAGTTATTTGACCTCAGGTATTAACGATATAAATAATGAATTTAAATTAAATATCTTTCCAAATCCTACCAATGGTAAATTCACTTTAAATTTATCTGAAAATGCAACGGTGAAAATTTATTCGCTAATTGGATCTTTAATATTTTATCAAGAGTTTCATAAAGGACAAATTTTAGATTTGACAAACTTTCAAAAAGGAATTTACAACCTACAGGTAAAAACACCAAAACGTATTTATTCTCAAAAATTAATTTTACAATAAATTATAGGAGAGTAATTTGGGCTGCGTTGCAGGAATAGTTAATTATTGATCTTCGTTTTTGTTTTACCTATGTTGACAAATTAAAATGCTGCTCCTATACTTACAAAAACAGTTCTACCGTTTCCTGGCATAAGTCCTGGACCTGGATATCCACCTGCTCTTCGCGTAGCGTATTTGGTATCAGCTAAATTGTTTACACCGGCTTTTAAATTATAGCGTTCTAAAAATTTGTAAGAAAATGAGGCGTCCATTACCCGATAGCCTGAAATTTTCCCAATAGTTCCAGTTGAATTTGGTGTTTCGGTATTTGCTGCATCAGTATACACATCTCCAACAGTGCTTGATTGAAATGTTAAAGAAAATCCTTTTAGATAATACGTTGCTCCAAAGCGGTGAATTTGCTGTGGGGCATTTTCTACACGCTTATTTTCTATTGATTTTGCTGGGTCACTAGCAATGGCAGGGTTATTCCATTTTACATATTTCGCATCAATAAATGAGTTAGAAGCAAAAAAGCTGATGCTACCAAATTTGAAGTTATCTGTGAAAATTTTAATCGGATTTATTTCTATATAAGATTCAATACCTTTGCTTACAGAATTACCAATATTTGTCTTAAATGGTGAACCATTTTGCGTTAATGTCCCAATTCGGTTGTCGTATTGCAGGTAAAAAAGTCCGACGTCAAAAGTTAAATAGTTTTTTACGGACCCTCTAAATCCAAAGTCAGCATTGAAACCACTTGCGTCTTTTAAATTTGGATCGATGATTTCAGTAGTAGCAGATGGTGTTAATTCTGAAAAAGTAACAGGGCGATATGCCAATGAGTAGTTACCATAAATAGTTGTTTTTTCGGTAATCATCAATTCGCTTCCAATGCCGTAGAGTATAATTTGACGCGTTTTTTTATTTGGATTTAATGTTCCTGCTTGCGTGGTATTGATGTATCCCTCCATTTTATTTTCAATATAATCAAAACGAATACCTGGCACTATCTTCAATCGTTTACCAATCTGAAAAATATTTTCGGCAAAGGCAGCATAGTTTGTTGTTTCAAATTCTAATGAGCGTCCGTATTGCATATTAGTGAGTGTTAAATCAAAATCATCGCCAGTTGTTCCTGTTCCAAGTTGATTTCTCTTTGTGCTGCCACTATATGCTCTCAATCCTCCCGCAAAAATATTTTCTTTTCCAAAAAACTTGTATTTAACAGATACTCGCACCTCTGTTCCATAATTTTTGTAATTATCTCTGTCCACTTGCCGAGGATTGTATTGCAGGCTTGTTGGATTTATAGTGTCTTTTGTAGTGATAGATTTTGTGAACCCAACACTGTTTCGTTCGGCAATGGTTGCAAAAGATTTGATTTGTAAGTTTACAGATTGTGAAATATCGTATTTAATTGTAAGAGATGCTACACTGAAAGGAGCGCTAAACCAATTTCTTTCTCTAAATGATTGACGGTGATTGTCTGCAAACTGAGTATCGGTAAGACCGCCCGGTTGTTGGCTTTTGTAATTCATGTTAGTATATTCTCCTTCAATTTTTATTTTTTTTGTTAGCTGATAGTTTGCTGAAAAATATCCTGTGTAAATAGTGTATTCACTATTTTTGCGCCATCCTTCGGCCGCTCTGTGATGTAAGAAGCCATAATAAGATAACTTTTTGTAAGTTCCCCCAATTGCATTATAGGTATTGAATAAACCATAAGATCCAACGGTTTGTTGCGTTTCAAAAGATAGTGGTTTGTTTGGATTTCCTTTCTTAATTTGATAATTGATTACTCCACCAAATTGTGGTCCATATTGCAAGGATGCTGAACCACGTATCACTTCAATTTTTCTCAAAGCTTCCATCGGAGGCGTATAATAGGTTTCAGGGTATCCAAAAACTTCCGAGCTAATATCATATCCATTTTGCCGAACATTAAATTCCCAAGAACGGTTAGGACTTAATCCTCTTGATGCTATTCCCGCCTGAATTCCAGAACCATCATTTTCCCAAATACTAATTCCAGGAACTTTCGCAAAAACCTGTCGTGTATTATTTGTGCTTAGGTCTGCATTTATTTTATCCAATTGTATGACTTCTGTTTTTTTTCCTGCATAAATTACATTTTCCTTCATATCAGGCATACGATCTATTTCTGTTGAAAAATTATTTTCCTTTATTACAACTTCTTCAAGAGAAATTACCTTTGCTGTATCATCTTGTTGCGAATATGATTTCATAAATGCCAAAGTACATAAGGTAATATATAGGAATGATTTTTTCATTGATAAGTATTAAATGGAAATTATTATTGCAAATTTTGTTGCGCAAAGAAACGTTACAATTAAAAACTTCACAATACCTAAAAAGTGGTATTTAGAATTATTCTAAGTAAATAAGGCGCTTATTTAAATGCCTTTGCAAATTGTTTTAGGAATGTAGTATTTATGCTAGAGTTTTTCAATTCGAATTGTAACTCGTCTATTTGCATAACGAATATCTTTAAGTTTTTTAGAGATAGCAATTTTTCTTGTTTCAGGTTGAGATTTGCCATGCCAAGAAATTTTTATGTTGCTTTCGTTGAAGCCTTTACTTTTTATGTAGTCAGCAACTGCTTGAACTCTTTTTTGTGAAAGTTGCATATTATAATCAGAATCACCCACATCATCTGTGTGTCCTTCAATATAGATTATGAGATTTGGTGGGTTTGGTTTTTGAATTTTTTGGATAACATATGAATCTAGAAATTCAGTGTTTTCATTTGTTAATTCCCATTTTGCCGCTGGATAATATAAACTGTAAATGGGCGCATACAATTCTCCTTTCTCAATACTCTGCACTTGCGTGTTTAATATCTGCTGTGAGTAACAGAAATTAAAATTAATTAAGGGTACTAGGAGAATTATCGGTGTCTTCATAACATGCACACTAAATTTTTCTTATAGAGTATTATTTGAATAATAAGTTCTTTTGGCAAAGGCTTGTTCAATGGGAATTGAATAGATGCTTTACCTATTGAATAATTAGCAAGTTGGTGTTCAAAGTTATTTACGATATTGTTGCCTACATAAAATCCAACAAATGTTTTGTAACCTGCAATCATAATTTGTTTGTCTCGTTTTCCACCTTTTATTAGCGGGTAAGCTGGCATTTCATAATTCAACAGTTCCTCACTTTCTGGTAGAGTTTCTTGAATAATGGACCGTAAAGCAAATAGTACTTTGAGTGTAACTGCCGATTGGCTATCAAAATAATCTTTTACAGATTTAAATTTGGATAACTTTACCATATTACTTATTCAGTTTTTTCTTTCAATTTTCGATAAATTGATTTTGTGTGTGCTTGTCCTAATTCAAACTCCTCTTTTTAATAACAGTTTATTTTCATTAAGTAAATGCAAATTATAAATTTCAACCGCTTTTTTTATACACTTTTCTTTGTACTCAGCTGGACGAAGGTATCTTGATCCAATAATAAAAACACTTGCCGCTCCAAAAAAAGGAGTAGACTTATCTGTTAAACCAAACGGAGGATTATCGGCAATAGATACCACCACAATAGATGCAAGAGCTATGCCTACTAAGTTTAATGCAGTTCTACTAACATATTTAAACCGATATCTTTTAATGTACTTTACAGCTTCTTTATCATTATTTAATGCTCTTTTTAAATTACGTAACATAAACCCTGTAGAATAAAAAGGAGAGTTTCCGTAAGTAAAATGAGATTTAAATTGACTGCCATAAGTTGAAGTTGAAATTAATGTTTCATTATTAGTATGTGTTGTGGTGTTTTCAATAAATAACGTTTTTGAATTTATAAATTGTTTTGTTTTAAGCATTTCTTTCGTTGGTCCTTTTTTTATTTCTTTTTTTGAGTACAAGTTGTATTTATGAAGATAATTAGAGATGTTTTCAATTTTAAATGAACTAGCACTTGCGTCATTATAGCACCTAACAATGTTTTTCAAGTAACTAAAATCTTCGTAATTATTAACTAGCTTCAGATTTTTCTTTACATAGTGACGTAATTCCGGAAAAGAACTTAGGTTTTTAATGAGCCTTCCCTTTATTACACCGTTGTCATTTGCCACATATGTTTTTTGAGTTCCTAATAATAAATAATGGTTTTGAAAACCCGTTTCCCTTGTTTCTGTATAAAGCGTTAAAGTATCTTGAGACTGAGCATAAACAATCTGATGAACTAAAGTAAAATAGAAAAGTAGTTTTTGAGAAAATTTAAAAATTCCGGTCCTGTGCTTCATATTTTTTTTATTTTTTGATTTCTGTTTTAATAGTATAAATGTAACGTAAAATTTATCTGTTTTGAAGACTTATTATGATGCTAGAATCTACTATTAAAAATAGGATATAGCTCGGCATTTGCAAACAATAAGTAAAATAATTACTTATTTACTTTTTCAACGCTAAGCCAAATCCCAATTAAATTAATTGGATTCTATTTTTTTGCCTACAAGGTGCTAATTATTTGTGTATATAAAGCTTTATTTTGCAAGGTGGGGAGTTTTAAATTCTAATTTTTCTAACTCAAATTTTTTAAGTGTGCTACTATATTTATAATTAATAAAATAATCGTACTGATGAACGAAGCCATTTGAAAAAACAACAAAAATAAATTCAGCATTTTCTTTATCCAACCAACCCATTAAATTTATATACACGCTAGATTTTGTTTGTTTCTGTTTAGCAGCTCCAACCATTGTTGTTACAACTCTTATTTGCACATTTTCTATTGTTTTTGGTAAGTTTATATTTGGAAAGTCGCTTGGTTCTCCGTTAATATGCTTTCCAAAAAACAATGTATCGAAGTTGGATTTATTTTTTTTGTTTGCTGCTTTTACAAAGTCTGTAATAGCTTGAATGTAAATTTTTGAAAGGTCAGTTTTTGTTTGAATTTTAGCTGCTTGTCCGAGTGTGAATAATGGTATTATGAATAAGAAAATTAATTGTTTAGTCATTTTTTTTCATCTTATAAATTTATTTGATGCCCGATAAATCATTTATGAAGATTTTCAGTTCTAATCATCTATATCGCTTTACAGCTGTACGAAGTTGGCGATTTCTGTTCAAAAATGTCTGATAAATTGTTTCAGTTTTTGTTACCTCAATCATATTTATTTCGCTCTTCATTGTTTATTCAAGTCGTCAAACTTTGATTTCATGGTTGGGTTGTTATGCGTTAATTTTTTAATAGTTAAGTCTTCTGTTTTTTCGTTAGCAAGTCGAAGGTTATTTTCAGAAGATACCAACGCTGCTTTCGTTTTTTCTAGTTCTTTTATTGTTTTGTCAATACCATCAATTGCATCTTTAAATTTCCGGCTTGCTAAGTCATAATTTCTGGCAAAACCATCTTTAAAATTATTCATCTTTTCTTCAAAATTAGTGATGTCAATATTTTGACTTCGAACCAATGCAAGTTCTGCCTTATATTGGATGGAGTTCATTGCAGCATTGCGCAGTAAAGTAATAATTGGAATAAAAAATTGAGGTCGTACAACATACATTTTACTGTATTTGTGCGATACATCAACAATTCCAGAATCGTAGTATTCACTTGCAGTTTCTAATAATGAAACAAGAACCGCGTATTCACATTTTTTTTCGTTTCTGTCTTTGTCAAGTTCTTTGAAAAAATCTTCATTTTTCTTTTTTGTTGCTGTTTCATCTCCCTCATTTTTCATTTCAAACATGATTGAAACAATTTCATTACCTGCCTCGTCTGTTTCTCTGTAAATGAAATCTCCTTTGCTGCCTGATTTAGAGTCATTATCCTTTTCAAAATAGGCTTTTTGAAAAGCGGTAGACCTAAGTTTATTAAATTCGGTCTCACAATGTTGCTCAAGAGTTTCGCCTAACATTTTAGTTGAAAGTTTTAACTTCATGTCTTTTACTCGGGCTATTTCCTCGTCTTTGTATTTTATTATGACATCTTTATTTTGCAATTCCGATGAAAATTGTTGCTTTAAAGAATTTGCTAGATTTTGTTTTTCTAGCTCTTTTGTCTTTAAGTCATTTTCAAGATTATCTCTTTCTTTCTGCACTTTTTGCACAGCCTCATTCACAGCAAGTTTTTTAGCTACTTCTGTATTGTCAATTTTTGCTTTAAGCTGTAATAACTCATTTTCTTTTTGAGATAGTTTTTGAGATAATTCAATTTCTTTTTTGGCTTTGAGTTCAGCCAATTCTTGATCTTTTTTAGCAAGTTGTTCTTGTAACGAATTTTTAATAGTAGCTTCAGCTAATTTTATTGCGCTTTCCTTATCTTTTTCGGCAAGTGCAAGTCTGCTTTGAATTTCTTCTTCAAATTGGTGATCACGAACTTGTTTTAAAATATCAGCAAAGCCTGCTTCATCAACTTTAAATTCTTTTTTACAATTAGGGCAAATTAATTCGTTCATACTTTATATTTTATTGTTGGTAGTTTAGGTTAAGAATGAGTACTAACGGTTTCGGACTCTACTTCAGTGTGGGTTTTGAAATCGTTGTTTTCCAAAACGTTTCTCTAAATATACTATGTTGCTAAGCATTTGCAAAGAAAATATAGAAAAAGTTTCTACCGTTTTTGTAATTCCTTTACTTTCTCGTAAGTTGAATAAAACCATAGTGATTTTTTATTGCGTAATTTTATTTAGTATTTTTACGATATCATCTTCCAACTTAAATAATAAAATTGTATAGTGAAAAATGTTTTTATTTTTCTTGTATTATTGTTGTCAAGGAGTGTTTATGCTCAGCTTGCGGTTACAAGTGCTTTAACACCAACGCAGCTTGTGAACAATGTATTACTTGGGCCAGGAGTTGTTGCATTTAATATTCAATATACCGGCGCCTCACAGGCACTTGGTTTTTTTAATGGAGTAAACTCTAATATAGGTTTAGATAGCGGTGTTATAATATCAACAGGTAAAGTTATAAATGCAATAGGGCCGAATAATACCACATCAATTACAACAATTAATAATACTCCTGGTAATTCTCAACTCACGCAATTAGCTGGTCAACCCACCAGGGATGCCGCCATTTTAGAGTTTGATTTTATACCTTCCGCTGATTCAGTTCGATTTAGGTACGTATTCGCTTCAGATGAATATTATGAGGGTGTGTGCACACCTTATAATGATATTTTTGCATTTTTAATGAATGGTCCAGGAATAACAGGTACAGTTAATATCGCTCTTGTGCCCGGAACTGCAACGCCTGTTAGTATTAGCTCCGTTAATGGAGGAGTATTAGGAGATCCGATTTACGGACCAAGCACCAGTTACACTTATTGCGTTTTAACTAATACGGTTTTTTATGTAGATAACACTTCGGCAACAGGCTTAAGTGTTCAATACGATGGATTTACAAAAGTGTTTAGTGCAAAATCCAAAGTTATTCCTTGTCAAACGTATCATATAAAATTAGCGATTGCGGACGGTGGAAATGATAATACCTGGGACTCATCAGTCTTTTTAGAAGCTGGTAGTTTTAATACTCAATATTTAAGTGTAAGTAGTCAGCCAA
The DNA here is from genome assembly GCA_021740825.1 of Bacteroidia bacterium. GTDB lineage: Bacteria > Bacteroidota > Bacteroidia > B-17B0 > Aurantibacillaceae > UBA4416. The sequence continues at coordinate 48,889 of JAIOZA010000020.1, forward strand.
AATATACGGGTGGTTTTTTAGATTCATCTGCAATTGAAGGATGCGGCCAAGCAATTATTACATTTAAAAGATATGATTCTATTCCCTATCCCCGTCATGTAGATTATATTCTCTCTGGCACAGCTTCGCCTTCGGATTATTTAATTAGTGCACCAAATATATATTTTGCTCCAGGTAGGGACACGGTTAATATAAGTATTAAGCCTTTATTTGATAATTTACAAGAAGGTATTGAAACTTTATCGTTAACCATAGTGCCAGATTTTATTGTTTGCAATGGTTGGACTATTCCGGGCGGCTCAGTTAAGTTTATAGACGACCCGAAAATTGATATTTCTATTTCAAAAAACATACCTCCTTGTCCTTACGATAGCATTAGCTTGACAGTTAATTTGTCAAATGTGGTGTCTAGTAACTCTTATTCTTTATCTTGGGCATCAAACTCAGGAAACACTTATTATTCTAATCCCATTTCTGTTTTTCCTAGTAAGGGCTTAATTTTTACCGCAAATGTTATTGATAATTGTGGTCAAAAAGCTTCTATGCCCGTTACGTTAGATTATGATTGCCCAATTATTATTCCAAATGTAATTACGCCAAATGGAGATCATGTAAATGATAAATTTATTATTGATGGTATAGAGCATATTGGTACAATTAATTTATATGTATTTAATCGTTGGGGCACTTTAATTTATGAAATGAATAATTATGATAATGCTTGGAGCCCAATAAATGAGGCTGATGGTGTTTATTTTTATGTAATTGAAACTATGGATGAGCAAAAATTTAAAGGGCATTTAACTATATTTAAATAACCTAGTGGCTGTTGAAAATTTCATTCGAAAATAGTGTTTTAAGAAAAGTTTTTTTGTGCGGTTTTGTGTTTTGAAACTAAGTTTTGTTTGGAATTTAAAACTATGTCTTCTATATACTAATAAAAAAGACAACTATTTAATGGACTTTTGAAACCTGAAAATAATTGTCTTTCAACTAGCTAGAGAGGGCTTCTGCAAAAGCGTTGTTGTCTGCCAAACTCTTTGCTTAAAGAGTTTTAGCTGTTGCCACTTCTTTAGTTTATTCCTTTGAGTCTTTTAATTTAATTTTCATATTGAGAAAATGTCGTAAAATTTTTACCGTCATAACGGCTTAGCCCAAACCATTTCGTTCCAAACCATAAGTTGCCTTCTTTGTCTTCTAAAACAGTCATTACTGCATTGTTTATTAGTCCGTCCTTTTCATTAAAGTTTTTAATAGTCTTGCCATCATAACACCATACTCCATCCTCTTCGGTCGTGAACCAAAGATTACCTTTTTGATCTTCCAAAATAGCATATGCGTTTCCGCTTAAAAATCCTTCCTTAGTTCCAAAGCGCGTAAATATTTTGCCATCATAGCGGCAAGCTCCGTGGTTTCTTGTAGCAAACCAAACATTTCCTGCTTTATCTTCCATCATTGAAAAAATCATATCATCAGAAATATAATCTTGTGATTGAATAAAAGGGTTGTTTTCCGGGAAAATATATGAGGAATTTTGAGTATTGCCAGTTCTTCTTTTGTCTTGGTTTGTTTTATAATAGTCTAAAGATGGAAGATAGTGCTTAAAATTTTTTCCGTCATATTTACATACGCCACCGCCATTCCACGAACTAAACCAAATGTTTCCACTTTTATCTTGTATAATATCACTAATAAATTTCTCGCGCTTTTCACCAAAGAATGGATGCTCGTACTTATAAAGAAAGTTAGTGAGATTAGTTCCATCATACCTATAAATCCCTTTATTCATCGCGCCAAACCATAAGTTTCCATCTTTGTCTTCTAACATACATGTAATGCTTAATGTGTCGGGCACAGGATATTTTGTAAATTTATCACCGTCATACTTGCATATTCCATTTTTCGTCCCAAGTATAATATTTCCTGATCTGTCCTGAATAATTGCAACTACATCGTTGTTGCACAAACCGTCTTTGGTAGTAAAATTGATAAATGATTTTCCATTATAACGATAAGCACCTTCTCCACGAATGCTAAACCATAAGTTGCCTTCTTTGTCAACAAGTTGGCAAACTACATTCTCGTGCTGTGTTCCAAAAGTTCGAACAATTTTTGGGAAATCACCTTCGATTGGTGTTTGTTGATTTATAATGGCTTGGGGTGAGTCTGTTTTTATTTGGCCATTGCAGGAAGTGATAAAAACTAATAGCAAAAGCAAGTAATTGATTGACTTTGTCATAATTAAAAATTTACGAGCAAAAGTAGTTTTAATTTAGAAAGTAACTTGTTATTGAGTTGTAATTGTTTTGTTGCTTCATTCTTGCACGTTAAGAGGTCTTAAATTGTTGCAGCTAGTGTTTTGCAGCTGCAAGAGGTTAGGGACTTTTACTACAAAATTTGATTTAAAAAACTAATGTTTCAATAACCACAAAACCGTATTTGGAACACGAAACTCCTCCTTTTGTTAGGTTCTGTGATAAAACGGTCAAATAATATTATTAAAAATAAAAATTCAACCACTAAAATTCAATACTTATGGCTCTTTATTGTTTTTGTTAAATGAGTAGTTTAAACTAACAAAGATAAAATGAAGTTGAATAAAATTATATCGATACGTGCCGTTTGCTCCACCTTCTAGCAGTCTATAGCCAATGTTTCCTTGTAGGTTTTTAGAGAAACGGTATCTTCCAGATAATGAAAGGTCAATTGCTCTGCCTTTAGTTGCAGCTATACCTTCTCCAAAAAAATCAACGCCCATTTTTTGAGATATTTCCCAATTGGCTATTAGGTTGATAAGAGGAGCGAACCCAATACTAAAATTTTCACGTAAATGTTCACTATTCTTCAACGATACTCCTGCATCTCTTATTTTTGCAGACAAACCAAGACCAAATTTAAAATTGTTTTTAATTATTATTCTTCGATTATAGGTAAAGCGATAAGAATTAAACTTGTAAATAACTTCTATCGGTATGTTAGCTTTAAAGTTTTTTCCATCAAATAGTATATCCTCTGGTATTGTTCCAGTTTCTGCAATTTTTAAAGGAGCATAAAGAAATGAAAAATGATTTTTCCCATTTAATAAATAACCAGCGCGCAACCTCAAAAATGGAATTACTGGAGTTTGAAAATCATTTTTCAGAGAAAATAAGGTCCCATTATTGCCGTTGCGAATATCATTCATATCTGTAAAGCATGCTCCTGATTCAAGATTAACGAAAGGCTGAGCATTCGTAGTCAAATTGGAATTCAAACAAATAAAAATAATCCAATATCTAGACTGGAAAGCAAGCTTAGAAATCAAGTGATTCATATTGAGTTCTTATTTTTATAAAGTATGTTGTTTAATCCTTTATAACGTTTTGCATGCATAACTTGTGCGGTTTTGGAACACTCGTCTACCGAAACGTTTAAATAAATATACTATGTTTCTATGCATTTGCAAAGCGAAAATAATTGTCCCAGCGGAGCGACCGCTTTTGCAAATGCTTTGATTTCTGCCAAACTGTTGCCTTAGCGTCTGTTATGTTCAGTAATTTTTTTCACGCTTTATTAACGTTATTGAAAATTACAATAAAATAAGGTATAGTAAGCGCCAAAGATATTCCAAAGAAAATAATAGCATCCGTTAAAAGAAATAGCCATGAATCGACAGCACAAATTCTTTTACCATTCTTTTTTTCAAGATAAACAATAGGAACTTTTCCAAATGGATAATCAATACTTGAATTTAAACAGTCATAGATAAATGTATTATTCTCTGCTTTAACTTCAATTACTAGTGCATTGCTGTACTGTCCATATTTGTCTTTACCTTGTAAACGTCTTACTTGAATAACTTTCCCAAACGCTTTTTTGCCTTTCTTTTTTAATAATATTGCTTTATATACGTCCTTTAAAACTAAAAAAATAAAAACAATAGCACTTAGTGCTAAAAAAACGTAACCTATAGCTTCGCGCTTATCCATCGTATATGCCTTTTATTCACAAGTACAAGCTGTATATTCATACGTGTCTACTTTCCAATCTGCATACTTTCCATTTCCCAGATAAATAGATTTCATAGTTACTCCAGTATATCCGCAATTACCTTTTGGTCCTTGAATATAAACGTTAATAAAAAACCATTTATATTTAGGAATACCGTTCAATTCTTTCTCTACCTCAATTTCATTACTGCTCTTACTTATTTTGAGAACCTTATATTTACTTTCACCAAAATGGTCAGATAGAACTTTTGAAGCAAGCTCTCTAGAAATTTCATTACCAATGCCATTAAAGTTGTCTAGTTTGTAACTTTGGGGTGCGGGAGTAACATTTGCAAGTTCTTTATACAATTTTTCTTTTTTCAATTTTATTTCATTTTCAATTTTAGAACTTATTTGATCAAATGGGTAATTTGATTCGCAATTTATCTTGAGGGTAGGATATTTTTTAATTTCAAAAGAAGTACCAATATTAACAAATTGTTTAAAGCGTTCTAAGTCTTCTTGAAATACACCAAAATCCATAGTTACTTGTTGTCTTTTTATTATATCATAAACCCTAATCGAATATTTTTCAATGTGCAATTTTAAATTACCTCCATTCTGACTTTTTAAGCGCTCGATTATTCTGTAATTAAATTCATTGTTATAAATAGTATTAACTTCTATAGAAGAGCTACTTGAATTTGGCAATAAAATACTTTCTCCAACAATTAGGTTTTTATCATCCTGTTTAGCTAAAATGCATATTTCTTCAAACGAACTCGGTTCATCATAAAAATTAAATTCAACCATTAAAACTTCAGAAGGTTTAAGTGCTATTTTTTGTATTCCTCCTATCGAGAAGTTTAAGAAAATGTCTTTATTAGTTGTTGCAGCAGAAAGGTTTTTGATAACATCACAATTTTCTTTGCAAGATTGGTCGGTAAATTTAATTACAGTTTGAGCTGAAGTTTTAGAATTTGTTAGGATTAGAGCTGCTCCTAATATGAAAGTTAAGTATTGACGTTTCATAATTATTTATATTTTTTGTTTATATTTCTGTCTCTTCCTGAAAATGGTTGACATGTTTTTATGATTTAAAATTAATATTATTTTGTGTAGCTTTTTCTTTTTTGCTTCTTTTTTCTTTTGTTAATATGTGTTTATTTGTTAGTAACCTAGAGTAGAATTTAGGCTTG
>JAIOZA010000058.1 GCA_021740825.1 Bacteroidia bacterium
AACGTTACCTGCAACCAGCCGACAGAAAAATCAAACTTAAACTTTAGACACAAAACTTCACGTTTAGACCTCACTAAACTTGTAGACCTGTGTGTGAAAGTAGAACTGTTATATCGGCTTCGACAAAGCCGTTCTTTGCTATCCCATAATTAAGCACATTTGTTTTTTGCAAAAGGCTGCAAAAAACCAAATAAGCTAAATTAGCTACCCACACAATAAGGTGTGCTTTCAGCACTTTTTTGCGGAGCTCGCTCCGCTCGGTCAAGTCCGCATGCCACGGCGTAAGGTTTTGTAAAGTGCGTCAATTAAATTTTATTCAATCACAAATTTGCTCTTTTGAGTAATGTTGTTTTCTGAATTTGTTAATTCTAAAAAATAAATGCCTTTAACCAAATTTTTAACGTCAAGCTTAATACTATTAAAATGTATTTCATTATAAATTAATGAACCTATACTATTGTATATTAAAACACTGGATGAAATATTATTTGTCACAATATTTAAGACATTAGTTGCAGGATTTGGATAAATCAATAAATCATTTATATCTGTATTCAAGTCTCTAAAGCCCTGACATAAATCTACACTTTGCGTAATAGTTGCCAAGCCAATACAGCCAATGTTATCAGTACCTAATACACTGTAAGTTGTAGTTACAGTTGGACTAACTGAAATGCTTGCTGTATTACTACCAGTATTCCATGTATAAGTAGCCGTTCCATTAGCTGATAATACAACGGAATTACCTTGACATAATAAGGTTGTTGCCGTCGTTGCTGTTAATGTTGGACTAGGATTTACCTGAACATTTAATGTATTTGTTACTGTACATGAACCGCTAGCAATGCTAACACTATAGATTCCGTCATTAATTGATAATGCATTTGATACAGAAGGGTTTTGTGAATTAGAACTGAAACTATTTGGTCCTGTCCAACTATAGGAAGTTCCTCCATAAGCCGCAAAATTAATAGTGCTTCCTTCGCAAATTACAGGACTTACACTTGCATTAGGATTAAAATTTAATCCGTAGGCGAACGCACCACCATTATTAAATGTCAAAAATAGGTTTCCATTTTTATCTAAAACCATTGTAAGTGACCTTGTCCAGCCTGCCGAAAACCCCGATGTTCCAACACTTGTCCAGCTATTACCAACATACTTCATAACTACAGCTCTTTTTTCATAACCCCAATCCGAATAAGACACATAAGGGATGTTATTGTTATCTACTGAAATGGAAGGACTATCAATATATCCTAAAGAAAATTCTGCCAGTCCAACTTGCACCCATGAATTAGCTCCAGCTACTAATTTCATTACACTTGCTTTAGAGCTAATCGGATCTTTATATATAGTATAAAAAGTGTTATTCTTATCAATTGTAAAACTAGAAGCTGTTACGTACGATGTTGGTAACCCCAAAATAGTTGCATTTACCCATGCAGTTCCATTAAATGTCATTAATCCAATGCCACTACCACCATTTGCGCATCCAATATACGGTATATTAAACGAATCAAACATAACACTTCCACTAGATGAATATTGAGTAAAACCACTTATACCAACATTAACCCATACGCTACCATTAAATTTCATAACAGTAGTTTTTCCGCTCACTGTATAATCTGAAAATGCAACGTAGGGTATTCCATTTTTATCAAAGGTTAAATTAGGAACATTAACTTGTCCAGCTGAAAAACCTTGTATACCGACAGGTATCCAAGCTGCCCCATTATACTTCATCACCGTAATTTTATCTGCATTCGCAACATCTCTATAAGTTACATAAGGAGTATTATTACTATCAATCTTTATACTTGTCTGTAATGCAATTCCTGGCGAGAATCCTGTATTTCCAATTGTATCCCAAGCAATTCCGTTAAATTTTTTAACTGTTATTTTTTTATTCTTATTATAATCACAAAATGCGACGTACGGTTTTCCGCTTGTATCTATAGCTATAAATGTATTATCTGCATTACTAATTGAAAATCCTTGATTACCTTTCATATTCCAAGTACCAGATTCATATTTTTTCATAACAGCTTTAAAACCGTAGAAACTATCTGAATAAATAGCTGTAGGTATATCGTTAATGTCGAATAATATAGATGGATATGTTGCTTGCCCTTCTGAAACTACACCACTCCCTAATACATTCCATGTACTACCGTTATAATTCATTACTATAGCTTTAGGGCCAGTTAGCCAATCTGCATAAATTATATATGGCACTCCTATAGAATTTACTTCTAATGATAAAAAGTCAGCTTTTCCAGAAGAAAAACCAGTAACACCAACAGTATCCCAAATACTACCATTATATTTCATAACGGTTACTTTATAATTTTTAAGTGAATCTGCAAATGCAACAAAAGGAGTTCCTGTATTATCAATAGCAAGCGATGGGTAGTTAACAGCGCCTAATGAAAATCCGGGATTACCAACATTTACCCAATTAGTCCCATTAAATTTGAAAAGATTTATTTTATTCCCATTTCCAAAATCTTTATTTACCACGTAAGGCGTGCCAACATTATCAAAACAAATCGTGTTATAAGTAGTCCTAGTACTTGAGAATCCAGCGGCACCCACAAATACCCAATTGGTTCCATTAAATTTCATAACACTTGTTTTCAATGCACTTGAAGCATCTGAAAAAACTACGGTTGGATCCCCCCCATTATCAATACTGATCGAACCATTTACCATGCTACTTGGTGTGAAGTTAGAACTTCCAACAATTAGCCAGCTGTTGCCATTATATTTCATAACTGTAGGGTAACCCAAATTATCCCTAAACAGGACAAAAGGTATTCCATTAACATCTACGGCAATATCAAGCTCATATACTTGGCTAAATAAAAGTGCTGGATTGCCAAGATCTTCCCAAACTCCTCCAGCGTATTTCATTACACGAGGTTTATAGAAGACGTTGTCCGTGGAAATAGAAAATATTGCTCCGTTTACGTCTTTAGCTACTTGGATGTCCGACGCGCCATTGAAAGTAGCATTATAGTGATCGTCTGGTCCTAATGGAAAAAAACCACATTGTCCCTTTAAAGACAAAACATATGAAAGAATGAAAAATATAATTAGTCCAAATGTTTTCATATGATAAATGTTTTTGATTTTATAATTTCCTTATTTATAAATGTACAAAATTTAACTTTACGAAATAACAACAGATTGATTTCTCGATACAAGCCTAAAAATGAGAATAAAGCCATTTTTAAGTTCTTCAATAGGAGTTTTATTTTATTCAACAGAAGTTTTAATTTTTATACAAGGCGTTTTAACTTTATCATACAGTATTTTAACTTATTGAATATGTGTTCTAAAAACTACTTACTGAATTTTAACTTTTTTTTACTGCCTTTTAATTATTTGAACAGTATTTTTAATATCTTTAACCTGCGTTTTAATTTTTAGCGACTGCAATATGTTATCTCTCAACTTACAACCCATTTTTAAAGCACGCGGTATTGACAAACCCTTCTCTTACCTCACAAGTGCGGGCTTCCCTTCATATACTGCTCACAACCTTCTTAATGCAAAGACAGTTACATTTAGATTAAGTCACATCGACAAGCTTTGTTCCTTACTCAACTGTACACCAAACGACTTACTTGTTTGGACTCCTAACCGCAATGAGAAATTAGCGGACACTCATCCTATAACTAGGTTAAAGAAACAAAATACCGACCTAAATTGGCAAGACACTATCAAAACAATTCCCTTAGACCAGTTAAGTGAAATCGTTAAAATCATCAACGGACACAAAAACAGTAAGTAGACCTGTGTTTATTTGCTCCCCTAAGTTTCCAAGCCCATTTGCAAAACGCACAAATCAGCCCTGCAATCCTAATTTTGCAAAAAAGCTTGTAAACTTTGCTCACGCTCTGGCAATTTTCACAAATTGCTTTGGGTGGCATTCGGTTTCTGTCAGACATATGGGTTCGTAATTAGTAACATTAAGTTCTATTGGAACTGTTCTCACTAAATGCGGCTGGCATCAGGTAACAGCACCTAAAAAAAATGCGGGCGGAAGTATAAGTTTTTTGCCTACAAGTTGTCGCTTCGCGAAAGTTTATTATTTTTATGTAGGCAAAAAAGAGTACAGTATTTCGGCAACTAATAAACATTGTGTCGGTAGACAACATTTCGGTTTCAAACACCGCACTTCTTTTAGCTCCAAAACGTTACAGGTAAGTTTATGAAGACAATAGAGCACAAATTCATCAATGAGTTAATTAAGCTTGAGAAAAGTAATATTTTTGCAGGCAGAACAATTATTGGGCAAAACAAACTGCTTGTTGTGGGGACATTTAATCCAACTGAAAATATGGTATGTAAACCGAATGATGCAGAATGGTTTTATGGCAGAAAGGCAAATAACCTATGGCGATATATTCCAGAAGGTATGATTGATAAAAGTCTAAAAGAACAAAAAAAAGAGGACTGGATAAAGTTTTGTAAGAATAACAAAATAGTAATTATTGACTTGGTTAAATCCGCTAGTTCGAATCAAAAATTAAATTCCTTTTCAGACAAGGATTTAGAATCTCTAATCTCTCGAAACAATTCAAAGCCTATATTTTTTGATTCAAAACAAGCTTTCAATAACTGTAAGTTTGAGTATGTTGTTTTTACAAGGAAAATTTGGGACAGCAAGATACCAATGTTAAAAAAAGCTAAAGAAGAATTAATAAATAACTTATTGCAATTAGAATCAATAAGTTCAATTGAAAATCAAATTATTTACTGCCCAGCTCCTTGGGGTAATTTCACTAAAAGAGCCGAAGAATGGTCAAACAAAATGCAAATAATCAAAAAGAAATAACATGGAAACACAAGAAATGAAACAACGAATCAAAGACTACTTTGTTGAAATTAAAGAAGACAAGTTCACCAAAGTAAAAACTATCAAATGCAAGCATAACATAACTTGGAAAGGGAAAGACCTTGAAAATAAATTTATGCTTACTAAAAATTCGTATTCGAATGAATTGAAAATGGGTATTGATTATCGCCATAAGGACGAAGTTGATTCTGTTTTTTTTACATTTATTTACACGAATTCAGATGGTGGTTACCCAGGAATGACTAACATTAAAATGTATCTTATCTTAGACGATGACAAAAACATTGAATTGTCTGAAGGTTCAGGATTTGATCATACAAGTCAGTCTAGTAAAGTTGGAGATAATTACATAAGTGTCTATTTAGAAACTGCTCAATTAGCAGTGAGTATGTCTGACTTTATTGCGATAGCAAACGCTAAGAAAATTGAATATAGTATCAGATTTGGTCAAGGCTCCTTAGAAAACACAATTAATCAGAATGATTTGATTTTGTTTAAAGGTTTTTATAATGCTGCATTTGATCAGGATTTTGAATCTGAATTTATTTTTGATAATATAAAAAATAAAACAATATCAACTGCTTCGAAAGAAAGTATGAGTGCGAAATTACAAGACTATGTAAATAAATATAAAATTCAATTTGAAGATCTTGTTGAAATGTCTCGAATTCAAAGTCAAGTTAAGACAGTGAGTCTTACTAATTATATGGGAAATGAGAAATTGAAAATGGAAATGTGGAAATATAAAAGCAAATACAGCATTGGTTTCTTGGATTATGGCAACTTTTGTAACGAGTTAAAAAGGAGCCCTGTTCATTAATCAAAAAATATACTTAAATGCAAGCAAATAAAATCCCAAACAGAACTCAATTACTTGTTAAGTCGGATAAACTACGTAAATCTATTCAGGTGTTTAAATCTTCAAATTTAAATGAAGTTTCTGATTTGGATAAAGTAATAATTGCTGATAAAATAAAGGGTGACGGATGCTCTATTATCACGAATTTATTAGGATATAATAGCTTTGACGAAAATCAATTTGAATTTGCATTATCATTTGTTTGGAATATCGAATTTACAGAAAAATTAGATGTTTCATCCATCGAAGTCATTGATAAATGGGGATATTTGGAAGAGGGGACAAAATCGATATTAATAAATAGCGTAAAAGACAATTCACATTCTTTTAAATATTTAGAATCGCTGTTTTACTTGAACAATTTAAATATTGACGCAAGTATTAAACAAAAAATCAAGAATTCAATTGAAACAATTATAATTGACTATTTTACTTTAATTGTAAATCTCGACAATCAAATTTCCGATTTCGAAAAAGAAAAATATGAAGAACTGAAAAGATTACTTCAATTAGATTATTCAGCTGTTAAAGTAGATTCATCAAATACTTTTTCAAGTGATGATAGTCTTGAAGCAACGTTAAAAGAGCTTGAAGAGTTAGTTGGATTATCTGATATAAAAAATGAAGTAAAATCACTTATCAATTTTGCCAAAGTAAATGAAATTAGAAAGGCAAAAGGATTGCCCACCGTTTCTCTTTCCTTGCATTCTGTATTCTTTGGACCTCCAGGAACTGGTAAAACTACGATTGCACGACTAATCTCAAAATCATTTAAAAGTCTTGGAATATTAAAAAAAGGCCATTTGGTTGAAACAGATCGCTCTCAATTGGTTGCGGGATATGTAGGGCAGACCGCTATAAAAACAAAAGAAGTTTTGGATAAAGCACTTGACGGTGTTTTATTTATAGACGAAGCTTATAGTTTGAGTAGTGACGATGATTTTGGGAAAGAAGCTATTGACACTATTTTAAAATACATGGAAGATAATAGGGATAGACTTATAGTTATTGTTGCTGGTTATGAAAATGAAATGGGCACTTTTATAAATTCAAACCCGGGTTTAAAGTCAAGATTCAACAAGTATTTTAGCTTTCCCAATTATTCTGGTTCAGAGCTATTGGATATTTTACTTCGTATTACTGCGAAGAATAAGTTTAATATGTCGGATGAAGCTAAAAGCAAATTGACTTATATTATTAACGATGCAATTTTTTCGGAAGGTAAACAATTTGGGAATGCTCGGTATGTCAGAAACTTATACGAGCAAATAGTTCAAAATCAATTTTTACGAGTATCACAATTAGAGAATATCGAGGAAGAGCATTTGAGCGAAATAACATTAGCTGATTTACCGAATTAATTTAAAATCTATTAAACATGTATTACTTCTATTTAAACTTTCCAAATTACAAAACAAATAGTATCATGATTCATCATCAGGATTGTGGCGACTGTAAATCAGGACATGGTAAACTTGGCTCCTTAAGTAATAAAAATGGTTTTTGGGCTGGACCATTTAACACAATTAATGATACTGAAGATTCTTTAAATAAATTATTAAATTTAGTAGAAGACAAATTTACATTCAGGACTTGTAGCAGATGTATAAAAACATAAAACCTACCTGTAACAGCGTGTAAGCAATATTGCCTTGCCGCAGGCGCAACACAAGGCAACATCGCCTACACGCAAAACGTTAGCGGCAAGGCGTATCGACACGACATATAGACATAAAGACATCAACTTTTGAGACATTTTATTATCATACTTCTACTATTGACAGGCCTAACAGGTTATTCAAACATGGACTGTATTTTCAGGATTAATCATGGCAATCTTCATATGAAGTGGACAGGGAGCTGTAAAAAACACACTCTTGAAATTGAACAAAAAGGCGAAATATTAATTGACCTTTTAGACAATCTTGTAAAATCGAAAGGTAAATTTCATGACCACATTTTTATTCATTATTCTGGCTCTTTCTATCAGGACAATAAAGTTCATACAAATATTACTTACGGAGAAGATACCTATAGATTAAATAATCAAAAATCTGACGACGACAAAACCGCTAAAGGCATCATTGTAGACATACGCGACTACGACCTATCAATTACAATAATAGTAAACAAAATTAACATCTTTTTAGACAGCCTTAGCGGAAATAAAATAGACACTTTGATTGTATCTAATTTATTAAAACGGAAAATCTATAGAAATAAAAAACAAGCAAGTGAACTAAACGAATTAGACTATTACTTTGAGGGTAGTAAGTTTCACTTTTATTATTTAGAGCAACCCAACGACACTTCGGCGGTTCGAGTAAACACCCTCTTTAGCGTTGACAATGTTTATGAAGTATATGGCAATTCATTATCTGAAGGATATTTTATTTTTACAACAGACAGTAATTTCCTGTTTCTGCGTTACGACAAACTCTCAAAACCATTACGGTTTAATTGGAGACCTTTTAAAGACTCCAGTCACATTCAAAGAAGTGCGATCCAAGGACACGAGATTGAATATTATTACGATAAAACAGAAAAGTTTGTGCAAAAATTTGTTCTTCATTATAATTTTGACTCGAAAGCATTGTTTATACCATATGAAAACTTCGTTAAAACCGATTATCAGGACATAGAATGGCAATTTATTAATAGCCTTATTCATAAGCCGACAGTAGTTGCACCAATTAATTCAAAAGACAATTCAAAACTTTGGTTTTATATTCTCGGCGGACTCTTACTCATTAGTTTAGTACTTAACATTTTTCTATGGCGAAAAAAATAAAACGAGACTCTTATAAAAACGCCCAGCAGCTAACAGCACCTACCAGTAATGCGGGCGGACATCAAAGCTTTTGCAAAAGCGGTCGCTCCGCGAAAGACAATTATTTTCGCTTTGCAAAAGTCCAATAAACATTGTATCATTGTTAGTAGCATTTCGGTAGACAACGGTTTCAAACCCGCACTTCTGGTAGCTGCAAAACGTTAGCGGTCATTGTAAAAAGACATATAAAACCCATCTTAATACCAACAGAAAAACTAAAAGCAGCCGCCCTTCACAAATTAAAAGAGATGTTTTGCTAACCTATAAACCACACTTAATTTGTCCAGCCCTCTCCAAATCCCACCCACCACCCACAGTAAGAACGTTAATAATTCGAATATTTAACTCCAAATTTTAGCAGGAATTATCCATATATTTGTTTTTAATGAAAAAAACATCAACACTTGCATTTTCCGACTATAAAAAGGATGCTTCCAACTGGATTACACTTGCTGGCGGAGAGTATTACCCAGACATTTTAAAAGATGCTTGCTTGCTTTACAAACCTGTTTTGGTTTTGTTCGGGCAACTTATAAAATCCTCTGAATCATCTTCCCGACTTTTCCTTGGAATAACTGAAGTATCTGAACCTTGGATGAGAGTTCAACTGCTAAGAGTTTTCAAACGATATGTTTGTCCAGTTCTTCCTGTTGAGATGACAAAAAGAAAAACAAAAGCAGCCGCTTTTGAAAAAGAATTCAGCAACAAGTTCAGACCAATCAACGAAGTTCAAAAAGCATTTAGCAGTAGACCACTTAGAGACGAAGTAATTTGTGCTTTGCTTTGGGAGTATAAAGACAGAGGTAAAAAGGGATACGATTTAACCGAAAGATTTTTTGAATTATTCCGTAGCAACTTTCAAGGACTTCAAATTATTGGACCAGAAAGAGCAGGCAGAGATATTTTGATGAAAGAAGTTTTTGATAAGTATCCTAACCCAACACGACCAATTGATTTTGTAATTAAAGACAAAAATAAAATTCTTGCAATCGGTTTAGCTCGTTACGATTCTGACCGAGGCGGTGCACAGGAGGACGACAGAACAGGTGGTTATTCAAATTGTGCAAATGAATTTCTTGGCTACGCCAAGAAAACTAAAATTGACGCCAAACTAATTTTCGTGAATGACGGACCTGGGCTTTTACTTGGTTCAATGTGGAATGACTATTCAACTTTAGAAAAAAGTTGGAAAGGGAAAATTATGGTTTTAACTCTGCGAATGGTGACAGAGAGAATCACCAAAGAATGGCTAAACTCAAAATTGTAACAAAGTGGCGACAGGCATACCAAAGACAAAATGGAATGGAGAGTTGCAAACAAGCAACTCCGACAATGAGCAGTTTACATTTCATCCTATTTGGCAGAATGGAAGTTCTCCTAACCGCTTATATTTTGGGAACAACATTTCAGTGATGAAAGATTTGTTGAAAGACAAATCAGTTAAAGGAAATATTCGCCTAATATACATTGACCCTCCTTATGCAACGAACAGCGTTTTCCAAACACGAAAGCAAAAAGATGCCTACACCGATTTGTTGACAGGCGAACACTACATAGATTTTATGCGTGAACGACTTTTGCTGATGAAAGAATTATTAGCAACTGACGGTTCTATCTATGTTCATCTTGACAATAAAATGATTTTCCATGTAAAAGTTTTAATGGACGAAATTTTCGGTGCTGCCAATTTTCGCAGCATGATTACGAGAAAGAAATGTAAGTCAAAAAACTTCACAAAAAATTCTTTCGGAAATATTTCTGATTACATTTTGTTTTATTCCAAAACTGCTAACGCAGTCTGGAATAAACAATTTAATGAGTGGACAGACGAAAAAGTTTTATTGGAGTTTCCTTTCATAGAAGAAGAAACAGGCAGACGGCACAAACGAGTTCCTATTCATGCGCCTGGAACACGAAACGGGACAACAGGAAAAATGTGGAGAGGAATGATGCCACCAGACGGCAAGCATTGGCAATTCACTCCCGACAAGTTAGACGAGTTTGATCGTAAAGGAGAAATTTATTGGAGTAAAAATGGAAACCCAAGACGCAAAGTTTATTTAGACGAAAGCAGCGGAATTGCTTTACAAGACATTTG
Source organism: Bacteroidia bacterium (assembly GCA_021740825.1). GTDB lineage: Bacteria > Bacteroidota > Bacteroidia > B-17B0 > Aurantibacillaceae > UBA4416. The sequence goes on from JAIOZA010000058.1 coordinate 10,658, forward strand.
GCTTGACTACCTTGATGTAAATAATCAGAACACTCAAACCACAGGTTATCCGACTGAAAAAAACATTGAAATGTTGAAGCGGATTATTCTTGCTTCTTCAAACAAAGGTGATTTGGTAATGGACTGCTTTGCAGGTTCAGGAACTACTTTAGCTGCAGCAGACGAACTACATCGCAACTGGATTGGCGTTGACATTGGTAGCGAATCAATGAATGTAATTTTAAATCGTTTCCAACACGGCACTCAAACTTTAGACAATCATATCAATAATGAAAAGCCAAAAACAAAGTCGACTAAAGTCGATTTGTTTTCTGACCAAAAGGAAGAAGAACAAGCGCCACAACCAAAGCAATTATCAAAAGTGCAACAACATTTAATAAGTGATTTCTCGATTTTTGCAAACGGAAATTATTCAGGGACAGAGTTTCAATTGCCAACGCATTTACACTCACATTTTATTTTGCCCACCGTAATAACAAACACTACAAAGCAAAAAGAAAGCACAAGCAAACGCACAAAGACAGTGCATGATAAATAATAATCTTGGCACAAAGGGCTTGAAAAACAACGAACCGCTAACAGTACCTAAAAAAAATGCGGGCGGAAGTATAAGTTTTTTGCCTACAAGTTGCCGCTTCGCGAAAGTTTGTTATTTTTATGTAGGCAAAAAAAAGTACAGTATTTCGGCAACTAATTAATATTGTGTTGGTAGAAAACATTTCGGTTTCAAAACCGCACTTCTTTTAGCTCCAAAACGTTAGCTACAAGTGGTTGACGAGAACCCAAAACTATAGCTTCGACAACAGAAAAACATTAAATTTGTATCAACTCTTTAAAATAAAATCTATTTATGAATAAACTAATTATTACTATAACGTTTTTATTATTATTTAA
>JAIOZA010000021.1 GCA_021740825.1 Bacteroidia bacterium
ATTTTGTTTTGCATGAAATAAATACCTGCAATATTATTTAAACTGTATGGCAAGCCTATACTATCATTATTTTCTTTTTTAATTAATAAGGCTTGATTATAATATATAAGTGCAGAATCTAAATTCTTATTTAACTCTAACAATACTCCATAATTATCAAACAATGCAGCGAGATGTTTTCGCTCATTCTCTTTTTGCATTATTTGAATGGCCTCCCACATTAAATTAATAGATGCTTTTAAATTTCGCTTCTTACCTTCATAGGCTAAATTGGCCATTGCGTTGGCTTTTTCTATTAATTGTCCTTTTTTTTCAAATAGCGAAATAGCTTCTAAATGTAGTGTAGCTGACTCTGAATATTTTCCCTTTAAATAATAAATCAAGGCTAACTTTTCTTTAACCTTAGCAAAAATTAAAGCATTATTCTGTTTAGATAAATTTGAGTGTAAAGATTCAAAAATAAGCACGCTTTTATTTAATTCATTTACAATGACATCATATGGTAAATTAATGGCAGAGTTTATGTAAGCTTCAGAAATATTCGTATTATCAATACCTTTAAGTAAACTATCAATAGGAGTTTGTTGTGCATAGCTTGATAGTAATGCTCGCAAAAAAAATACAACTATAACAATTCTTTTCAAACTAACTCTGGTTTTTTAATTTCACCATGGTTAAGATAGTAGCAATACCAACCGTTTGTCCAGCTTGATCCACGGCATCGTATTTTTCTAAAATGTCCGTTGAACTTGCGTCATAAATATCTACTACCCATTTTACAATACCTACTTTTACTTCTTCGCCGCTTGCTGCTGTTAATGGTTTGTCGTTTTCAATTTTTTCTTTGCACGTAAATTTTACACCAATGGTCATGCCTGGATAAATTGGGCGAGTAAAACGGCACTCATCAATGCCATAGTTTAATAACACGGGTCCTTTTGGCGGATCCACAAATAAACCGGCAGCTTTAGATAAAATAAAATACCCGTGCGCAACAGTGCGTTTAAAAATGGTTCCTTCCAATGCATCAGGTTCTAAATGTGCGTAAAACTTATCGCCAGTTAAATTTGCAAAGTTCACTAAATCTTCTTCGCTAACCATATGTGTTGGTGTAATCTCCGTTTCGCCTACTTCTAAATCTTCAAAGTATTGACGGAATGGATGAACATCCTTAATAATTTGTTTAGCGCCTACTTGGTAGTTATTTAAAATAGCCGTAATCATAGTTGGCGAACCTTGAATAGCTGTGCGTTGCAAGTAATGGAATACACCGCGTTTTCCGCCCATCTCTTCTCCCCCACCAGCGCGGCCTGGGCCACCATGCACTAACATTGGCATTGGCGAACCATGACCAGTACTTTCTTTAGCGCACTCTGCATTTAAAATTAAAATGCGTCCATGCATACAAGCTGCACCAATCGTGTATTTGCGGGCAACGGTTTCGCTAGCTGTAACTATCGAACTTACCAAACTTCCTTTACCCATTTTTGCTAATTGAATAGCGTCTTCAATAGTTTTGTATGGCATAATGGTACTAACAGGTCCAAAAGCTTCTATATTATGGCAATCTGTATTGGTAAATGGCTTATCGTTATAAAAAATAATTGGCGGCATAAAAGCACCTTTGTTTTTATCTGCTCCTTTTACTTCAAAGTTTTCGAAATTACCGATGATTATTTTTTGAGTTTTAGAAAGTAATTCTACTTTTTCTTTTACTTCTATTAGTTGTGATTGCCCCGCTAATGAACCCATTCGGACGCCTTCTATATTTGGGTCGCCAATTACATTTTGAGCTAGCCGTTTTCCTAATGCAATTTGCACATCTTCTACCATGTTCTCAGGAACGATGATACGACGAACAGCTGTACATTTTTGTCCTGCTTTCGTGGTAATTTCTCTAGCTACTTCTTTAATAAAAATATCAAATTCAGGCATGGCTGGTGTTACATCTGTTCCCAACACGCAGCAGTTTAACGAATCAGCTTCCATATTAAAATGAACCGCTTCTTGTAATAATCGAGGATGCGCTTTCAGCATTTTTCCTGTTGATGCAGAACCGGTAAAGGTTACCACATCTTGACTTTCGACATGATCTAATATTCCATTAGCGCTACCACAAATTAATTGCAAAGCCCCATCAGGCAAAATTTTACTTGCAATAATTTCCTTTACAACTGCTTCTGTTAAAAAAGAAGTCAAGGCAGCGGGCTTCACAATTGCTGGAACTCCCGCCAACCAGTTAACTGCCACTTTTTCTAACATTCCCCAAACTGGGAAATTAAACGCATTAATATGTATGGCTACGCCTTCTTTTGGCACACAAATATGATGACCTATAAACGTATTATTTTTTGATAAACGCGCAACATCTCCTTCGTAACAAAAAGTTTCATTTGGAAATTGGCGACGCAGCGATGCGTAAGCAAATAAATTACCAATCCCTCCTTCAATATCTACCCAACTATCAATGCGAGTTGCTCCGGTTGCCCATGATACTTTATAAAAGTCTTCTTTTTTAGACATTAAATGCATGGCTAACGCTTTAAGCATTAATCCTCGCTGCTGAAAAGTTAACTTGCGTAAATTAGGCCCGCCAACGCTGCGAGCATACTCACACATTTTAGCAAAATCTAATCCTTTGCTACTTGTTGTAGCAACTACTTCGCCGGTGATAGCATTAAATAATTCTTGTCCGTTATCTGCTCCTGCAGCCCATTGGCCCAAAGCATAGTTTTGTAATTTGTTCATAGAAATAATAGACTAATTAAAATTGAAAATTAGCGAATAAAAATGGGAATACAAATACTATTTAAAATCGTGCAGAAAAAGATAAATTACATAATACGATGTAAATTAATGTCCTTTGGTGGCTTAATAATCATTGGAAATTTTTCAATTTTTACCGAACTGCTATCTAATCCAAAAGCTTTTGCTTCGCTTAAACTGAAACGTTTTAAGAAGAAGTATGCATTCAAGATTAACTTCTCAAATAAAGGCAAATCATTTTCATAGGACAAGAATTTCTCAATAACTACAAATTTAAAATCGCCGATAATATTATTTTTATTTAATGATTCGTATCGACTGGTTATATCCACTTCTTTATTCTTCACTAAATCTTCCACTACTTTTCTAAACATTAAATTAACGCGAGGCGCTACTCTAAATCCTAATCTAAAATCAACACGTATAATATCATCTGCGGCTACGTGCGTTACTTTATAATCCATACGATAAGGTTCGTCCATTACATCCACATGCACAAACCAATAAATATCAGCGCGTTTAGGTCGTTTTTGTAAGATGGAATAAATAATCTTTGATTCAATTTCTTCAGGATTATTTGCACTTGTCATGTAAACTAAATGAGTGGCATATTTAGGAATAGATTCATCATTACTTAAATCAACTAATTTTTGCTGATGATCAGCTAATTTAACAGCATCTGCATATCGCTTCCGAATTTTCTTTGCTAAAAACCAAATTGCCATGACTGACATTAAAGCAGATGCTATCAATAAAGTAATCCAACCGCCATGAGTAAATTTACTTAAGTTAGCTGCTAAAAAGGAAAATTCAATAACTAAATAAACTGCTATAGTAATGTATATAAAAAACTTATTATAACGTTTCATATGCATATAAAAATTTAACAAAGTAGTCGTCATTAACATGCATAAAACAATAGCTAAACCATAAGCAGCTTCCATATTAATGGATTCTCTAAAATATAAAACAACACCAATACACCCTGCTAATAATAACCAATTTGTTGACGGAATATATAATTGTCCTTTCATTTCAGAAGGATATTTTACTCTTACTTTCGGCCATAAATTTAAACGCATAGCCTCGTTAATTAAACTAAATGAACCACTAATTAATGCTTGAGAGGCAATAACTGCTGCCATTGTAGCAATCACAATACCATATGGCAAAAAGCTTTCAGGCATAATAGCATAAAAAGGGTTGCTTGATTTAAAAGAGTCCAATGTCTGTCCTTGATGAGCTATCAAAAATGCACCCTGTCCAAAATAATTTAACACCAATGTTGTTTTTACAAATACCCATGAAATGCGAATGTTTTGTTTTCCACAATGACCTAGATCAGAATATAAGGCTTCTGCCCCGGTAGTGCAAAGGAAAACCGCACCCAAAATTAAATATCCGGATGGATGTATTTGTAATAAATGATATGCATAATAAGGATTTAAAGATGATAAAACACTCCAATTGCTTGTCATTTGATAAACACCTAATGTTCCTAACATTAGAAACCACAACATCATCATTGGTCCAAAAAACTTACCTATAAAACTTGTACCAAATTGCTGAATAAAAAATAAGGCGCATAAAATTCCAATGACAATTGGAACTGTATTTAATTCAGGATTATATACCTTTAATCCCTCAACTGCTGAAGAAACAGAAATTGGCGGCGTAATAATTCCATCTGCTAATAAGGCGCTTCCTCCTATAATTGCAGGAACCAATAACCATTTAAACTTCGTACGCTTTACCAAAGTAAATAAGGAAAAAATGCCCCCTTCCCCTTTATTGTCAGCTTGTAAGGTTAAAATTACATATTTAACAGTAGTTTGCAATGTTAATGTCCAAAAGATACAAGATATGCCTCCTTTTACGATATCCGCATCAATAATACTTTTTCCTATAATAGCACTCATTACATAAAGCGGTGAAGTACCAATGTCGCCGTAAATAATTCCAAGAGTAACAATTAGACCTGCAAGTGTTACCTTGCTCATTTGACCATGCTGATGAGTGCTCATTTTATTGATTGTTAAAGTTTTTAAAATTACTACTATTACACACGCTAAATTGCTTTTAGCATCAAATAATTATAAAATAAATAGATGAATAAATTTGATTTTTTGAAACTAATATCGTTTACTTGCAAAAACACAATTTTAGGTCTTTTTTTCAAAATAGTTTCTTACCTTTAAATACTTAATTTTTAAAAATTAAAAATGAAAGCCTTAAGTTATATTTTCTTGCTTTTAATGTCAATAACATTTATCACCGCTCAAACAAGCAGCAGTAGCAAGTATTTTAATCATGTAAAAAAAGCTACTGTAAATCTTGCAGCAATCACTCAAGATTTTAGCCCTACTTTGTTAGTTAAAGAAATGCCAAAACCAGGCAATGAAAAAATGGTGTATTATAATTACCCTGAACCAAAAGAAAAAAATAAACTAAACCAAAGAACTCAAACACCATTATCAAATTTAAATTTGGGAACTAATTTTTTTGGAAATCCATATAGTTCAAGTACTCCAACTGATAATGATCTTGCTATTTCAGATTCTGGAATGATCGTTTCTGTTATAAACACAAATATCTTAGTATATAATACAAAAACTTCTGTTGCTTCTCCTGTAAAATCATTAGCAGCCTTTACTACGCCTGTAAATAGTAAACATCAGGAGTTTGATCCAAAGGTTATGTACGATCCAAAAGCAGATAAATTTGTTTTGATGTGCCCTGTTGGTTTTGTAGATTCTACCAGTAAAATAATTGTGGGGTTTTCACAAACTAACGACCCAAATGGTAATTGGAACTTATATACTTTACCGGGCAATCCGCTAAACAATAATCTTTGGTCTGATTATCCAATGATATCCATGACTGAAAAAGAATTATTTTTAAGTATCAATTTGTTGTACAACGACAGCTCATGGCAAACCGGATTTGTAGAAACAGTTATTTGGCAAATGAAAAAAGATAGCGGTTATGCTGGGTTACCATTAGGTTCTCTATTACATCACACTATTAAATTTAATGGAAAAGCTATTCGCAATTTATGTCCGGCAAAAGGTGGCAGTAAATTATATACCCCAAATATGTACTTTGTTTCTAACAGAAATTTAGCTTCACAAAATGATACGGTTTTTTTAGTTGAAGTTACCGATACTATTGGAGCGCCAACAAATACAATTACTACCAAAGTGCTAGTAACGCCTCAGCCATATTACTTTCCGCCAAGCGGCAGGCAAACTTCGGTCACACAAAGTTTAGCTACAAATGATAGCAGAAATTTAGGGGCTTTTTATGAAAACAATAAAATACAGTACGTGCATAACACAAAAAATCCTATTAATAATCAGGTTACTATTTATTATGGTGTTATTGATAATCCACAAAATACAAATCCAACTATAAGTGGTTACATAATCAATAACGACACCGTTGATTTTGCCTATCCAAATATCTCGTATGCAGGTTTAAATAATTTAGATAACACAGCGATTGTTTCATTTGATCATTCTTCTAATAAAATATTTGCGGGCGTTTCTGCTTTAAAGGCAGATGGAAATGGTAATTTTTCGAATGTATTAAGAATAAAAAGTGGGACTAATTTTGTAAACGTACTATCTGGTAATTTAGAACGTTGGGGAGATTATTCAGGCTCACAACGCCAATACAATAAACCAGGAATAGTTTGGATGAGTGGCTACTATGCATACAATATCAATTTAACTAATAAAAATAAGCATGGCGCTTGGATTGCTCAACTTTCTGTTGATACACTCTTAGTTACAAATACACAAGGTCATACTGATAACAATGATTTTGCTCCGCTAATTTTTCCAAATCCGGCACAGGATATCTTTAATGTAGATATTAATTTAACTCGTCCGGAATATTTAAGTTTTGAGCTGTATGATGTAAACGGAAAATTAATTGAACTATTATTAAAAGATTGGGTAAAAACAAAAACAAATACCTTTAGTTTTAGTTTAAAAGATGTAAGTAGTGGTATATACCTTTTAAAAATAACAGGAAGCACAACCAACCTTACAAAAAAAATTATTAAACAATAAAAAACATGTTCAAGTTGCGTTATAATTTACTTTTACTTTTTTGTATTGGACTTGCCTTTACTTTAAAAGCTACGCATAATCGTGCAGGAGAGATAACTTATAAATGGTTATTTGGTTATACCTATGAAATAAAAGTGACAACTTATACAAATGTTGGCGGAAATAATTTAGCAGATAGATGCGAAGACACCGTTTATTTTGGAGATGGAACACGTGCAATTGTTTTACGAAGTAATGGCCCTTGTAATGGAGGCTGCTCTCCGGGATGTGAAGGCGTAATTTTACCTGGAGGCACTATAAAGATAAATGAATATGTTACTACTCATAGTTATAATGGACCAGGAAATTATTTAATTAGTATGGAAGACCCAAATAGAAATGCCAATGTCATAAATATTCCCAACTCTGTAGATCAAGTATTTTATATAGAATCTTATTTAGTGATTCCAACTTACGGAACCGGTATAAATAATTCGCCTATTCTTACCTACCGACCAATTGATAACGGATGTGTTGGCAAATGTTTTTTACATAATCCTGGCGCGTATGATATAGATGGTGATAGTATATCATACGAATTAACTAAGTGCAGAGGGCGCTTGGGTATTCCTATTCTAAACTACACTTATCCCGCAACTGGAGGAGGAACTTATAATGTTAATGCAACAAATGGTGACTTAACTTGGTGTACACCACAGTTACAAGGAGAATATAATTTAGCGATGCTCATTAAAGAATGGCGCAAAAACGAAGATGGAAATTATTTTTTAATTGGGTACATTTTAAGGGATTTACAAGTTGATGTAGGTGCATGCAACAATAATCAACCTTTTATAAATGCTATTACTGATACATGTGTAGAAGCTGGCAGCATCTTTACAAAAATTATAAAAGCTACAGACCCAGACAACGATATTTTAACCATGGAAGCAAATGGCGGTCCATTTGGAGTAGCTGCCCCTATCGCTACATTTTCATCTCCAACCGGATTAACTCCTATTGCTGGTTTATTTACGTGGCAAACGTCCTGCAACCATATTCGAAAAACGCCTTATCAAGTTACCATAAAAGTAAAAGATAATGATCCATCTGTCAACTTGGTGGATTTTAAAACATTTAACATTACGATAGTTGCTCCGCCACCATTAAACTTAACAGCTGTTGCCTTAGGAACGAGCGTAAATTTAAAATGGACAAAGCCAATATGTCGGCAGTTAACAGGAAACAAAATTGAAAAGTATTGTATTTACAGAAAAGAAAATTGCACACCATGGCTTCATGCAGATTGCGAAGTGGGAGTTCCTGCTTATACCGGTTATACAAAAATTGGATGCACCACAAATTTAAATGATACAACCTTTTTAGACACTAATAATGGTAGTGGATTGTCGCAAGGCACCAATTACAGTTATGTAGTGATTGCCGTATATACTGACTTAGCGCTAAGTTACGCCTCTAATCAAGTATGTGTTCAATTAAAGCGTGATATTCCAATCCTAGTAAATGTGGATATTCAAACAACTGATATTACTAATGGGTCTGTATTTATTAGATGGCTTAAACCAAATTTAGGTTCTAATGCGCTAGATACGATTTCAGTTCCTGGTCCTTACGAATTTAGATTAGTGCATCACGATGGATTTACTGGAACATTTACAACGGTATATTCTACCACTAGCCAATTTTTTGCAGGGTTTAATCAGCTCTCAGATACAACTTTTGTGCATACAGGAAATTCAACAAGTTTTCCATTTTCATTAAATACGCAAAACATTCCTCACACTTATAAAATTGAATTCTATGCCAACGGTCAATTTATTGGCAACGGACAAAAAGCGTCTTCCGTATTTTTATCTATTATACCAAGCGATAATAAATTAACTTTAAATTGGCAAAGACAAGTGCCTTGGTTTAATAGTAAATATTACATCTTTAGGAAAACACCATTACAAACTACATATACTTTACACGATAGCACAAACGTAGTGACCTACACCGACACAGGATTAGTAAATGGTACTAATTACTGTTATAAAATTCAAAGTAAAGGCAGTTATTCCGATCCAACCATCTTTAGTCCGTTGTTAAATTTCTCGCAAGAAGTGTGCAACAAACCAAAAGATACAACGCCACCTTGCGCACCAAAATTAAAAATTGTATCAGATTGTATTACTCCAAGTTTAATGCTGCAATGGAATAATCCAAATCATTCTTGCAGTGATGATGTTGTAAAATACAATATCTATTTTGCAGAAACAGAAACCGATAATTTAGTATTAACAGATTCTATTAAACAATTAAATGATACTGTACTTGTATTTGATAATTTAACATCAATAGCTGGGTGTTATGCAATAACCGCAGTTGATTCATTTGCAAATGAAAGTGCGCAAAGCGTTAAAGTATGTGTAGATAATTGTCCTGAATATGAATTGCCAAACGTTGTGACACTAAATGGAGATGGCGTTAATGATTTCTTTAAAGCCATTAAAAACAAATTCATAAAGGATATCGAATTAAAAATATACAACCGCTGGGGAACATTAGTTTACGAAACTACTGATTCTAAATTTTTATGGGATGGTAAAACAATTCAATCAAAACAATTATGCAGCGAAGGAACCTACTTTTACGTCTGTCAAGTAAATGAGATACGAGTAGTTGGAATTGTTTCAAGAAATTTAAAAGGCTTTTTGCAAATTTTTCAAAAATAATTAATTCATACTATCTATAACTACTTGTGTCTAAAAGGACTTCGCTCATATTTTTTGTTCTAGTTGGATACATTGTTTTACAATTTTTATGGTGGGAAATTTTATTAGTAAAACAATCTGATGCTATTATTTCGCTGAAACAAAATATAGCTGCCTTGTCATCTACGGATGATAAAATTATTTTGAGGGATGTAGAAACCTTGCAACATAAAAAAACCAATCAGCTATATATGATAGTTGGCGAGGGAACTGTTTTTTTGCTCATCTTATTATTTGGAGTTTATCAAGTTAGAAAATCTATTAAAAAAGAAACGGAACTAGCAGATCAAAAAAGTAATTTTATTTTAAGTGTATCGCACGAATTAAAAACACCAATTGCAGCTACTAAACTTCAACTGCAAACTTTACTAAAACACGATTTAGAAAGAGAAAAGCAAAAAGAATTATTAAATAATGCACTTAACGAAACAAGTCGTTTGCATAAACTAGTGGATAATGTTTTAATGGCAAATCAAATTGACAACAACCACTTAATAGCAAATAAAGAAAATTTAGATTTAAGTAGTTTAACTGAACAAACGGTTAAACGTTATTTTATGGACTTTATTGAAAACCATCAACTTCAATTACAAATTGAAAAAGATGTTACCTACTTCGGCGATAAAGAATTACTATCATCCATCATTATAAATTTGATTGAAAACGCCATTAAATATTCTACTGAATTAGCAGATATTAAAGTGCTTTTAAAATCGGATAACAGCAAAATAATTTTAGAAATTCAAGATTTAGGTTGCGGTATTGCAGAAAAAGAGAAGGAAATTGTTTTTCAAAAATTTTTTAGGAGTGGTGATGAAAACACCCGCAAAACAAAAGGGACTGGTATAGGATTATACATTGTAAAAAGTATTTGTGATATCCATCAAATAAAAATAAATATATTAAATAACACGCCAAAGGGAAGTATTTTTCAACTTCACTTATAATTAGTAGTAGCTAAACTATGTATTTTAAATATTATTTATTTGTAATTAGTGCCATTATTACTGCATGCTCTTCAAGTAATCAAAAAAAAGATGAAGGCGAGAAATTTCAAATAGTTCCAACGCACTATGCAAAGCGCTTTGCCATTAAACAAACAACGCACTACACTATTTTAGAATTGCTGGGCAATAAAAATAACTCGGAAGTAACTGCCACTTTTGTACTCTATAAAAATCAAAAGCCTGCCTACAGTGAAAATGCTTATTATATAAAAACTCCTGTAAAAAGCGTTGCCTGCATGAGTTCCATCTATTCAGCGATGTTGTCGAAATTAAAATGTGAGCAAGCTATTGTTGCTATAGATAACATCGATTATTATACAAACTCTTTTATTCAAAATAAGGTACGAGAAAAAAAAATTATTGAACTATCAAAAGGAGCACAAGTTGATGTTGAAAAAGCAATAGCCTTAAAGCCAGATTTATTTTTAACTTTTGGAATGGGAAATCCTAAAGAAGATGTTGATCAAAAATTAGTAAGCGCAGGTATTCCAATTGCAATTAGTATAGATCATTTAGAGGAAACGCCTTTAGCTAGAGCCGAATGGATAAAGTTTTTTTCCTATTTTTTTAATAAAGAAAATTTAGCTGATTCGTTGTTTACTGAAACCGAAAAAAAATATACCCACTTGAAATCGCTAACCGAAAACCTAAAAATAAAACCAACTGTATTAACTGAAATAAAATACGGCGATGCATGGTATGTGCCATCTGGAAAAAGCTACATGGCGCATTTAATAAATGATGCTGGCGGCCACTATTTTTGGAAAGATGACCATAAAACAGGAAGTACTCCCTTATCTTTTGAAACAGTTTATGCTAAAGCGAAAGATTGCGATTTTTGGATTAATTTATATAATATTAATACCAAAAAAGAATTATTGAGCTACGATGAACGTTATAGCTTTTTTAAAGCTTATAAAAAAAATTGCTTGTACAATAATAACAAGAATCAAAATGCAAATGGCTATAGCAATTATTGGGAAACAGGCATTACCAGTCCCGAAGAGGTGTTAGCGGATTTAATTTATATATTCAACCCTAGTCTATTGCCCAATCATCAATTTACATATTATAAAAAAATTGATTAGAGAATGGAACGCAGATGACGCAGATGGTTATGATAAAAAAGGATAAAAAATTGTTGCGATTATTTTTAACCTAATTTCTCAATATGCTATAATACAAAGACACTTAAATTTGACTAGTGCTTAAAAATTACTCTCATCGTTTTTAATCTGCTTAATCAGCGCTATCTGCGTTCTATAATAAAAAAAGAAACGTAAATTTGCACATTGAAACAATCTAAATTCATATTAACAACTATTTACTTATCGCTAATTTTAGTAGCATTAACAATTGGTGATTTATGTTTTGGAAGCATCAATTTATTTTCTTTAGAAACAACAGATCCTCTATTTTCAACTATTCTTTTTGATATTAGATTACCAAAAACATTAACCTGCATACTAGCCGGTTCGGGTTTAGCATTGTGTGGTTTATTAATGCAGAGCTTGTTCCGTAACCCGCTAGCAGGGCCTTATGTTTTGGGAGTGAGCAGCGGCTCAAGTTTATTTGTAGCAATTGCTACTATGCTTATTTCATCCATTCAAGTATCAGGATTTCATTTTATGGGAAAAAGTATTGTCACCCTTTTTTCAATAGCTGGAGCTTTTTTGGTAACACTAGTCATTTTAATAATTTCTAAAAAAAACAAAAGCAATATTACTATTTTATTAGTTGGTTTAATGTTAGGTCAAATTTTAGGGGCTGTTCAAGCGTTAATTGAATACACAAGTAGCGCTAATAATTTAAAAACTTTCGTTATTTGGGGTATGGGTAGTGTTGGGAGTACAACTCTACAGGATTTATTTTTTGTAATACCAATTTATGCTATTGCAATTACATCAAGTTTCTATTTTATAAAACCACTCAATGCTATTTTACTAAACGAACAGTATGCGCAAAATTTAGGCATTGATGTCAATAATTTAAGATTATCAATAATCATCATCACTGCTATTTTAGTTGGACTTATTACAGCATTTTGCGGGCCAATCGCTTTTGTTGGCATCTCTGTTCCAATAGCTTCACGTTTATTTTTTAAAACATCCCATCATTTACATCAAATAGTTTTTTGTTTAATTATTGGTGCTTGCGTCCTATTATCTGCTGATTTTATTTGTCAATTATTAAGTAATCAATTTCTTTTGCCAATTAATACAGTAACCACGTTGATTGGATCGCCGGTTGTAATTTATTTATTATTCAAATCTAAATTTAGTATAGGATGATAGATATAAAACACTTAGAAGTTGGATATAGAGAAAAGCGCAAAAACATCAGCGTTTTTAAAAATATCAATTTGACATTACATGCTGGAAATTTAATTGGTTTAATGGGTGATAATGGTATTGGCAAATCCACTTTCTTAAAAACCTTAACAGGAAACTTAGCTCCATTATCAGGAGAAATCGTGTTGAATTCAACCAATATCAATAATTATTCGACACAGCAATTAGCGCAATTACTTTCAATTGTAATTACAGAAAAAGTTGGTGGCTTTAATTTAACGGTTTGGGATGTTGTAGCTTCTGGAAGAACGCCTTATATTTCTATTTTTGGAAAACTAAATGCAGAAGATGAAGGCATTGTTAACTCTAGTTTACAGCAATTAAATTTAGAACCATTAAGAGATAAATTGATTGATGCATTAAGTGATGGGCAGCGCCAAAAAGTGATGATTGCAAAATCGCTAGCGCAACAAACTCCAATTATCGTTTTAGATGAACCAACTGCTTTTTTAGATTACACATCAAAACATCTGTTATTTGATACGCTAAAAAAATTATGTGTGGAACAAAATAAACTCATTATTGTTTCTTCTCATGATATCGATTTAATGAAGCAATACATTACAAAATCAATTACCATGACTGCTGAAAATAAGTTGGAAGTGTTTTAATGAATTTCTTTTACCACTACACTATTTATTTTTATTCTTCATTGCCCACTCTTTAGCAAAGTAGGTTAAAATAACAGAAGCGCCAGCACGTTTTATACTTAATAAAATTTCATCGCGCACTCTGTCGCCATCAATCCAACCTTTAGCTGCTGCTGCTTTTACCATGGCATATTCGCCACTTACATTATAAGCGGCAATTGGCAAATCAAAATTAGTACTTAAATCTTTTATTATATCTAAGTAAGATAAGGCTGGTTTTACCATTAAAAAATCAGCGCCTTCTTCTAAATCTAACTGAGCCTCAATCATTGCTTCTTTACTATTTGCCGGATTCATTTGATAGGTTTTTTTATCCCCAAATTTTGGAGCACTATCTAACGCATCTCTAAACGGACCATAAAAGGCACTTGCATACTTAGCTGTATAACTCATAATAGATACATTTGTAAATCCTGCATCATCTAGTGAATCTCTCAAGTAACCTACACGCCCATCCATCATATCGCTTGGCCCTATAATATCAATGCCACACTCCGCTTGCGCAACAGCCATCTTGGCTAAAATCTCTAATGTTTCATCATTCACAATTTCTCCGTTTTTCACTAAGCCATCATGACCATCGCTACTGTATGGATCCATTGCTACATCAGTCATAATGCACGCTTCCGGAAACTTCTTTTTAATAAGCGTTAATGTTTTTAAGTACAAACTATTTTTGTTATAACTTTCTGTTGCTGTTTTATCTTTAAACTTGTCGGTTAAACTTGGAAATACATCAAAGGTGGTGATGCCTAATTTTAAACACTGCTCAATTTCTTTCAGCATTAAGTCCGAACTGAAACGAAAAATCCCAGGCATTGATTTCACTTCAGTTTTTTTATTTTTTCCATCAATTAAAAATAACGGAGAAATAAAATCGTTTACAGTAACATGATTTTCTTGTACTAAATTTCTGATTGCTGCAGATTTACGATTTCTGCGCGGACGATGTGTTATCATGATTTATTGATTGCTTAGTTGAATATAATTTAACGCCTTTATAAAAATAATACATTGAGCCACACAAAACTATATGACTAAGATCTAAATGATTAAACCAAACTGATAGTGCTAATTTAAATAGGTGCACTAATACAGCGAGAATAGTTACTCCTACGCCTATTAACATGTATTTACTTAATTCGGATTTTGTTTTTTTATAGTGGATACCTTCTAATACACAAACAATAAATAACAAACTCATAGCTGCATGAATTTCTACAACCAGAAATGAAAATATAGTATACGTCAAAATAATAGCGCAAGCAATTTGAATATAATTTAAAATCAATAAAGGTTTAAATAGCGATTGCTTAATGGAAGGTTTAGTATGATAAATGGCAGCTGTTTGGGCAAAAGCAACACCTAATACATTGGCTTCCCAGCCATAAATTTTTGCTTTAAATCCAAAGTAGTACAAAAAGCCGTGACCAATAAATGCTGCAATAAACGCTGATAAACCAATGGCTAAAAAAAACCAACGGTATAAATTTGGACCAATAAATTGCTTTTGCTCTTTTGTATTTAAAAATGCAATTAAACATATTCCAACAAATAGCAGATTTGTAGCAGCTGTAATTGGTTCATCTATTCTTAAACCGCCAATGTATATAGTTGGATTTTGAAAGGGTGTCATTGCTTATTTAATTTCATATCTCTTTGGTCAATTTATAAGGTATGTAGAATCGCTCTATATAAACCTAAATCATCAAACGAATAAGGTTTAGAAATTTGCTCAGATTTTACTTTAGCTTTTAATAATGATTTTTCAGTTGCTTCGCCCATTGCAATAACTTTTTGATGTGGATGAATTTTATTTTTTTCTAAATAAGATTCCGCATTACTTGGACTTGTAAATACCAATATATCAGTTGTTTCAGGCACTTCATGAGGTACTTTTAAAGCAGCGTAAATTGGTAAATCAATTACATTTTGTTGTTTTGGAAACTGCCATTGTATCGTTCTAATGCTTTCACGAGCCACCGGAAAAACTACTTTTCCTAATCCAACGCGAGCTGAAAATTGTTTTCCAACTAATTTAGTATCGGTACTTTGACCAATAAAATCGGCGCGTAAACCTAATTCGCGAATGGCTTGCGAGGTTGACTTTCCAATGCATCCAATTTTAGTATTACCAATGTCAGGTTTTTGCATAAAGAAAAACTCAACGGCATGTTTACTGCTAAAAAACAACCAATCGCTTTTAGGTAAATCCTTAATCGTTAGTTTTTTTAAATCAATTAAACTTTTGCTTTCAATAGTAAAACCAAGGTTGGATAACCATCTATTTAAATTATTGCTTTCATGCGGATCTCTTGAAATAAAAATAGATTTGGCATTAATGCGATGAATATGTTCTACTATTTTTTCGGGTAACTCCTCTGTGTTAGTTGTTTCGTAGTATAAATGTTTTGCTTGCGTATTCCAGGCATCAGCCACAGAAACCCACACTTTAAATAGTTTTCGGTCTTGATCATTCATTTCAGTGTCGCAAAAAACACCTAATGGTAACTGGCAACCGCCATCCAATAAATTTAAAACTCTGCGCTCAATGTTAATGTTAATCATCACATCATAGTCGCAAACCGTATCAAAAATATCACTTAATTTATAATCATCTTCGCGTATTTGCCAAGCCAAAACGCCTTGTGCTGGCGCAGGAATAAATTCACTTGGTTCTAATTGTTCAACAGTAAAATCAGATAAGTCTAAATCCAAGCGCTCTAATCCAGCGGCTGCTAAAATAATAGCATCGTATTGGCCTTCTCTTAATTTATTAATGCGGGTTGGAACATTACCTCGCAAATCGGCAATCTCTACATCTGGTCTAAATGCTAATAATTGTGATTTTCTTCTGGCAGAAGAAGTTCCAACTTTTGCGCCTTTTTTTAAATTAAATTTTTGTTTATCATCTTCGGCTTCATCTCGCATAATTAACCAATCAGCAGGATTTTCGCGAGAAGATACACCGGCAATAATTAATCCATCTGGATTTTCTGTTGGTAAATCTTTGTGCGAATGAACAGCTACATCAATTGTTTTTGCTAATAAAGCCTCTTCTAATTCTTTTGTAAAAAAACCTTTCCCTTCTAATTTATCAAAACTAGTATTCCATTGTTGTGAGGTATCGCCTTTAGTTTCAATAATTTTTATTTCAACTTCATGCCCTTTTTTTTCTAATAAGTCCTTTGTGAAATTAGCTTGCCAAAGTGCTAAATCGCTACCGCGTGTGCCAATAATTATCATAAGTATTTGTAATAAAATTAGAGGCTACAAGATAACCTATTTTTTTGTGAGTTCGAGCGGAGTCGAGAACTTTTTTGAAGTCTTTTTAAAACAGAAAACTAAATATCTTCTTCTAAAAAAACTTTTTTAGCGGTTTTAATGGCTAAAGCGTTATACTTTTTTTCCATATAACTTAATACTTTTTCAATCACTTCTTTGCCTTGCGGATCAAGCGCGTTCATTTCTTTTGCAAACACTTCGTTTAATGCTAACTCCTTAATGTATTTAATTTGCTTAGGAATTTCACCGAAAGCTAATTCGATTTTTCGCTCTTGAAAAAGTTGCTTAAATCCTTCCACTTTTTCATTAATAATTATATTGCATGCCTCTATTTCATGCTCTCGTTTTAATAAATTTTCGGCAGCTTGTATTTTTAATGATTCAATATCAATATAACACAAATCATTTGATGCTATAATTGAAACGTCCACATCTGCAGGCAAAGCCAAATCAATAATTACTTTTTTAGAACAATCGTTTCCTAGCAAAGAGCTATAAACATCCTTTGTAATTATTGGTTCCTGGGCTGAGGTGCATGTAATTAACACATCAAAGCCCTCCTGATAGTCTTTAATATTTGCTAACTCACGAGCATTGCCATTAAGTTCTTTAGCTAACTTTTCAGCATTTGCTAAGGTTCTATTAAAAACTATAAAATTAGCATATTGGTGTTTTTTTAAATACTTAGCCATGTTAGAGTTTGTTTCTCCAGCACCAACAAAAATAATACGCGCATTATTTTTAATTCCTAAACTCCTTAATTGGCGATATGCTAATGATACAATTGAAACGGGATTTTTTGCAATATCCGTATCGGTATATACCTGCTTAGCAGTTTCAATAGTTTGCTTAATTGCCATGCGTATCGTGTCGCCGGTTAATCCTAATAAATTGCAAAATTCATATGATTTTCTCACCTGAGTAATTATTTCTCGCTCGCCAACAACAAGCGAATCTAGCGAAGCCGACACTTCAAATAAATGCTTTAAAGCAGCGTCTCCTTCAAATAGTATTGTTTTATCAATTAATAATTGTATGTCTTCGGTATTTAATCTAGAGTTAACCGAACTGTACAAATCTGCTAGAAATAATGTACTAATCTCGCGGTCTGTTTTAATAATAAACTCTACACGATTACATGTACTTAAAAACATTAGCTCTGATAATTCCATTCTAATTTTTAAACCACCTAAATAATCTTGTTGATGATTTTCATCTAAATGCAATTTCCCAATAAGCTCTAGTGGAGCTAATTTATAAGTTATAGAAATTATTTTAAAGGAGTTCATTTTTCTGCGATAAAGGTCGTTAAATCAAGCCTTTCGTGTGTCATAGAATTGTCATAACTTTATATTTAAATTAAGTCTAAATAAGGATAAGGCTTTAATCGTCTTGTAATTACATAAAGTTTTACGTTACTTAGTTATAAATTTTAGTAATAATGAAAACAATCACATCATTTGAACAATATAAGGCTGATTATAAAAAATCTATTGAAGATCCGGAAACATTTTGGACAGATATTGCCAATGATTTTTTGTGGAAACAAAAATGGACTAAAACGTTGGAGTGGAATTTTGATAGTCCAGAAGTAAAATGGTTTATAGATGGCAAGTTTAATATTACCGAAAACGCCATTGATAGGCATCTTGCAACCAAAGCTGACAAAACAGCTTTTATTTGGGAGGCAAATGATGAGAACCATTTACCAAGAAAAATAACGTATCAAAATTTACATGATGAAGTTTGTAAAATTGCCAATACGTTAAAATCCTTAGGAATTAATAAAGGAGATAGAGTTTGCATTTATATGCCAATGATTCCCGAAGCTGTTTTTGCTATGTTGGCTTGTGCCAGAATTGGGGCTGTGCATTCTGTTGTTTTTGCAGGATTTTCAGCTTCAGCATTAGCTGGCCGTATTCAAGATAGCGATTGTAAAATTGTATTAACGACAGATGGTGCTTATCGGGGCGCAAAAGATATTGTCATTAAGGCATTAGTGGATGAAGCCTTAGAAATTTGTCCAAGTGTGCAAAAGGTATTAGTTTATAAACACACTCACTCGGCAATTAATATAATAGAAGGCAGAGATGTTATTTGGCAAGACGTTGTTCCTAATGCATTAAGTGTTTGCGAAGCAGAACTAATGGATAGTGAAGATGTGCTTTTCATTTTATACACTTCTGGCTCTACGGGTAAACCAAAAGGTGTTGTGCATACGTGCGGAGGATATATGGTTTATACTTGTTATACCTTTCAAAATGTGTTTCAGATGGATTCATCCGTGTCTTCTCTCCCTGAGGGAGAGATGCCGAAGGCAGAGAGGGAACTATTTTGGTGCACAGCAGATGTAGGTTGGATTACCGGGCATTCATACATTGCATACGGACCATTATTAGCTGGGGCAAGCTCTATTTTATTTGAAGGTGTTCCTACATTTCCGGATGCAGGACGTTTTTGGAAAGTGATTGATAAACATAAAGTAACTCATTTTTATACAGCACCAACAGCTATCAGAGCGTTAGAAGCACAAGGATTAGATTTTGTAAAGCCGTATAAGTTAGATACTTTAAAAGTTTTAGGAAGCGTTGGAGAGCCAATTAATGAAGAAGCTTGGCAATGGTATCACAAAAATATTGGAAAAGAAAAATGTCCAATTGTTGATACATGGTGGCAAACGGAAACCGGTGGCATTTTAATTTCATCCCTAGCAGGTGTTACGCCATCAAAGCCAAGCTTTGCAACTTTGCCAATGCCTGGCATTCAGCCCTTACTAGTGGATGAAAAAGGAAATGAAATTTTAGGAAATAATGTAGAAGGTAATTTATGTATTAAATTTCCATGGCCATCTATGATTCGTACAACTTATGGAGATCATAATCGCTGTAAGCAGGAATATTTTTCAACCTATAAAGGATTGTATTTTACAGGTGATGGCTGCCGAAGAGATGAAAATGGGTTTTATAGAATTACAGGACGTGTAGATGATGTGATGAATATTTCGGGACACCGCATAGGAACTGCAGAAGTTGAAAGCGCTATTAATATGCATATTGATGTTGTTGAAAGTGCAGTGGTTGGTTATCCTCACGACATTAAAGGGCAAGGTATTTATGCATTTGTGATTGTTCCATCCACAACAAAAAATCATGACAGTTTACGACAAGAGATTATTGCAGAGGTTAATAAGATTATTGGGCCCATTGCTAAACCCGATAAAATACAAATTGTAACTGGCTTGCCTAAAACCCGTAGTGGTAAAATTATGCGACGGATTTTACGCAAAGTAGCTGAGGGAGACGTTAGTGATTTAGGGGATACTTCGACGCTACTTGATCCATCAGTAGTTGATGAAATTGTAAATGGAAAAATATAGCGCCAATTGATTTACTGTTACTTACTATTCTGTTTTTAAATGAAACCTCTACGATAAATTTTCCAGCATTTCTTCGCAAATAAATTCTGCTGCTTTTCCATCACCGTATATTTTAGGGAATTTCATGTTTGTTTTTGAAGTTAATGTTTTATATGCTTCCATAATTTTTCGCTCATCAGCATCTGCTATCATTGCGGCACCACATTCAACTAATTCCACCCATTCTGTTTCGGTGCGCAAAATCACGCATGGTTTTTCAAAATAAAAGGCTTCTTTTTGCACGCCGCCGCTATCGGTCATTACAATTTTACAATTTTTTTCAAGGGCAATCATTTCTAAAAACGAAACCGGAGGAATGATTTTAAAGTGCTTGCTTGCTTTCATTTTTTGATGAAGTTCAGCTTCTAAATTAAATTCTAATAATTTGGCTGTTCTAGGATGTAATGGTAATAAAACATCTAATTTATTTGCTTCACTAATTTTATATAACGCATTAAATAATGCATTTAATCTTGCTGGTTCATCAGTATTATTATTGCGATGAATAGTTGCCAAAATAAAATTATTTTTATGTAAATTATTTTTGGAAATTATAGTTGTTTTTTCGTCAGCTACTTCTGAAAAATATAAACTATTATCAAACATCACGTCACCACTATGATAAATCTTTGGATTATTCGCATTAAATGGTTTTTCATTTTTTGCTTTAAAACCTTCGTTTTGTAAATTTTGAAAGCCTGTTTTTGTTGGAGAAAATAATAAGGTAGAGACATGATCACACATGATTCTATTAATTTCTTCGGGCATGGCTTTATTAAATGATCGTAAACCAGCTTCAATATGAACCACGGGTACGTGAATTTTACTGGCAGCTATTGCTCCTGCCAATGTTGAATTTGTATCTCCATATAATACAATAGCACTTGGTATTTCTTGAAGTAAAATGTCCTCAATGCCAGCTATCATAGTGGCTGTTTGTTTTCCATGACTGCCACTTCCTACATTTAAATTATAGTTTGGTTCAGGAATTCCTAGTTCATCAAAAAATACTTGGCTCATGTTTTCGTCGTAGTGTTGACCAGTATGAACGATTATTTCTGTAATGGAATTTGAAAATTTATTTTTAATAGCTCTGCTTAACGCTGCCGCTTTAATAATCTGAGGCCTTGCACCAATAATTGTTACTATTTTCATTATTCAATTTATTATTTCGAATTTACATTAAGTGTTTTTTACAACATTCCTTCATCAGCAAAACTTAAGTAGGCTTGATCGCCAATTATTAAATGGTCTTGCAAGGTAATATCCATTAGCATTGCAGCCTCTTTTATTTTTTTAGTTAAGTTAATATCTTGCTGACTCGCTTTTAAATTTCCTGATGGATGATTATGAGCTAATATGATAGAACTAGCTAAACATTCGATGGCTGGTTTTAAAATTAAGCGAATATCCACAACAGTTCCGCTAATTCCTCCTCTACTAATACACTCTTTTTTAATCACACTATTGCTTCTACTCATATATAAAACCCAAAATTCTTCATGCGGTAAATCGGATAATCTTGATTTTAAAACAGAGTAAGCATGTTTAGATGAGGATATAATTATTTTTTCTCCTAGCGATTCATCAGTGCGTCTTCTGCCAATTTCTAAGGCGGCTGCAATCGTTACTGCTTTTGCTTCACCAACCCCTTTATATTTTTTTAAATCGTTAAGTTGCAGTTTAGCTAGCTCATTAATAGAATTTTTATTTTCTTGCAAAATGCGCTGCGCTAATTGCACAGCGGTTTCATCTTTGCTTCCCGAACCAAGTAATATAGCCAATAATTCAGCGTCAGAAAGAGCTTGCCTACCTTTTGTCATCAACTTTTCTCGGGGCCTATCATCTTCGGCCCATGCTTTTATACTTAAATGTTTATTTGGAGATTCTTTCAATATGTTTTAAAATTAATGCTTTTTAATAAACTATAAAATAATACTTTTGCAAGACATGTCTTTTTCATCTTCACTCCAAATTTTAAAACATAAAGAATTTAGACGGTTTGTTTTTGCTCGTTTTTTTTTAACACTAGCAATACAAATGCAAATGAGTACAGTTAGTTTGCAAATTTACTATGAGTATTCAAAAGAAGAAATTATCTTGGGAATGATTGGACTTGCAGAGGCGTTGCCATTTATTGTAACTTCTTTTTTTTCGGGACACTTAGCAGATATTATTAGTAGAAAGAAGATTTTATTAGTTGGTTCTATCGCCTTATTTCTTTGCTCTTTATTTTTATTTGGTTTTAGTAGCAACTTATTTATCTGGGTTCAAAGCTTTGGAATGTATGCGTTATTTGCAATTGTATTTGTGTTTGGCATTATCCGTTCATTTTTGGCGGTAAGCACTCATCCATTTATGAGCCAAATAATTCCAAGAGAATTATATACACAATCAGCTACATGGAATAGCACTGCTTGGCACATAGCATCTGTTTTGGGGCCTGTTATTGCAGGCTTAATGTATGGCTACAATCATTCATTTCATGCTAATTGGTGTTATGGTACTACATGTGTTTTATTTATTTGTGCTATTGTTTGTTTCGCATTAATCAAATCAAAACCAATTCCCGGAAAAACTAAAGAGGAATCTTTTTTTGAAAGCATGACCGTTGGAGTAAAATTTGTGTTTAAAAATAAGTTAGTGTTAAGTGCTTTATCTTTAGATTTATTTGCGGTTCTATTTGGCGGCGCAGTTGCCTTAATACCAGCATTTACTGATAAAGTTTTGCATTTAGGTCCCGAAGCATATGGCTTATTGAGAACGGCGCCAGCTATTGGTGCTGTATTAATGGCATTTTACATGGCTGCAAATCCACCTACAAAAAAAGCAGGGATTAGTTTGCTGCTTGGTGTTGGAGCTTTTGGTTTATTTACCGTATTCTTTGCACTTTGTACCAATTACTGGTTGGCCTTTTTAATGCTATTATTTACAGGAGCTTTTGATAATATTAGCGTTGTTATAAGACATAGTATTTTGCAACTGAGTACCCCAGATGAAATGAGAGGTAGGGTTGCTGCTGTTAATAGTATATTTATTGGAAGTAGTAACGAAATTGGAGCATTCGAATCGGGAGTTGCTGCAAAATTATTAGGATTAATTCCGTCGATTGCATTTGGTGGCGTAATGACTATTTTAGTTGTTTTAGGAGTTCATAAATTGAATCCTGAATTAAAAAACCTAGATATTTCAAAATTAGAATAATGCAATTATTATTGCACCTTGTCGGTTTCTAAAACTCTCAATTTTACAGATTCAACGGTTTGTTTTTTGCGTTGCAAAATAGTGATTTCGTAACCTCCATATTGTTTTTTTTCGTTAACACCAGGAATTCTGCCCCATAAAAAATTAATTAAGCCAGATACAGTTTCGTATTTTGGACTTTCAGGCAATGTCATTGGTAAAGATTCATTCACGTCACTTATACTGCTATGTGCATTAACAAGATATTCTGTTTCGCTTTTCTTTTCAACTTTAGGATGCTCTTCATCATGTTCATCTTGTATTTCTCCAACTAATTCCTCAATAATATCTTCCATTGTAACAACGCCAGATGTTGCGCCAAATTCATTAGTAACTATTGCCATTTGAATATGCAGTTTTTGAAAATCTCTTAATAGATTATTAACATGCATACTTTCGGGAATAAAATGCGCAGGACGCATGATGTCTCGGATAGTTTTAAATTTATTATCTATCACAGCTTTTAACAAATCTTTTGAATGAACAATTCCAATAACGTTATCAATATCACCCAAATAAACAGGCAAGCGCGAGTACCCTTCATCAATTACTCGCTTCGTCATTTCATTTCTTCCTAATTCAACATCTAAAGCACTAATTTTATTTTGAGGAACCATAATTTGCTTTACCAAACGATCATCAAAATCAAATACGTTTTGTATTAACTCATTTTCACTTGGCTTAATCATTCCACCTTCTTCACTTTCGGTAAGAATTAATCTAAGTTCTTCCTCTGTATGAACATCGTCTTCGCCAACTTTTTTTATACCAATAATTCTTAAGATTAAATTTGATGTTTTATTTAGCAACCAAATAAACGGACTAAAAACCATGAAGAATAATCTCATTGGATAGCCAATAAACAAAATCATTTCTAATGGGTATTTTATTCCAAACATTTTGGGCACTTGTTCGCCAATTGTAATATGCAAAAATGTAATTAATGTAAATGCTAATGGAATAGTAACTAAATGCTCGTTTACTTGCAGATTAATATTTATAAAAAATTCCCTAACAATCTGGCTCATAACGTGCTCGCCAAAAGCCCCTAAACCTAAGCTGGCTAAAGTGATTCCTAATTGAGTTGCAGATAAGTATGAATCTAAGTGCTGAATTAGCTGTTGCGCTATTTTAGCTCTCTTGCTGCCTTTTTGAACTAATAAATCAATTTGCGAGCCGCGCACTTTAACCAAAGCAAATTCAGCTGCAACAAAATAACCATTTAATAAAACCAATAATAAAGTAAGAAGAAGGTCTGAAATCATATAAAATAATACTTTAGCAAATATAGGCAATAGTATTGGTTATTAGAAAACCAATAAAAGTGGATGTTATTTTAATCAAAGCATCGTAATTTTTCTAGAGTGCTTATTAATTATATTTGATCAGTTATCTTAAAATCACTAACCTATTTGCATCGAGCTTAACAAATATAAATAACAAAATTGTAAATGACCAAAGCGAGGATCCACCGTAACTAAAAAAAGGTAATGGTATTCCTATTACAGGCATCAAGCCAATTGTCATACCAACATTTACTGCCACATGAAAAAACAAAACGCAAGCCACTCCGTATCCATATATTCTGCTAAAAGGCGAGCGCTGTCGTTCGGCCATAAAAATTACCCTTAGTATCAAAAAAAGTTCTAACATAATTACAGTGCTCGTTCCAACAAAGCCCCATTCTTCGCCTACTGTACAAAAAATAAAATCGGTGTCTTGCTCTGGCACAAAATCATATTTAGTTTGAGTGCCTTGTAAATATCCTTTTCCAAAAAAACCTCCCGAACCAATGGCAATTTTTGCTTGGTTTACATTATAGCCCTCTTTTTTTAAATTAACAGTGCCTCGCCCTAATAGCACATCAATTCTGATACGCTGATGATCTTCTAAGTGATCATAAACATAATTTGTTCCTAGTACTACAACACTTGCTGATACAAAAAAAACGGATACAAATATCAAATTTTTTCTAGAACGTTTAATAAATAGAAATGCCAGTAATCCAATTATTCCCAACGCAATAATTAATGTTTGCGATGCAAGTACCAGAGATAATACAAATAATATGGCAGAAAATATTCCAGCTATTAAAAAGTTAACCGAAAGCCCTTCTCTATAGAGTGTAATAATAAAAGCAATAAATACGATAGCTAAACCAGTTTCATCTTGTAATATTTTTATAATGAGTAATGGCAACCCTAAAATAACAACTGCAATTATTGTGTTTCTATAATTTTTAAGCAAATCGGCTAGTTTATTTCTGCGCGTAGTTTGCACCTCTATATTTACATTACTTAAATATTTTGCTAATGCTAAATTGGTTGCAAACTTCATAAATTCGGCCGGTTGGATACCAAAGGAACCAAATCTGAACCACGAGCGACTTCCTTTTACTTCTCTTCCCAAGTAAGGAACTGCGATGCAAGCTAGCAGCAAAAATGCATAAAAAAAATACGCAAAAACGGTGTAAAATCCAGCGTCAATAATCAATATTAGTATAGCGATGAAAAAAGCGCTGCTAATCCAAATTAACTGCATCCCATATTTTTGAGAGGTGTCAAAAATATTTTGATGCTCTTCATTATAAACTGCGGCGTAAATATTTAGCCAGCCCATAAACACTAAAAGTGTATAGGTTAATACAGTAATGGTATCAATTCCATAAAATAAACTATGTTCTTGTTTTCTCAATCTTTCTTTTTAACTTCTTTTTTTCCTAATAAATTTTTACCACCAATTAAATCAGCTTCCATCATTCGTTTTTCCATTTCAGGTCTTGTAACCTTTCCTGTTAAATATTTTTCAATCATTAAACTAACTATCGGCGCACTCCATGTTCCACCAAATCCTGCATTTTCTACAAAGCAAACCATCGCTATTTTTGGCTTATCTCGAGGTGCGAAAGCCGAAAAAACTGCATGATCTTTTCCGTGAGGATTTTCTGCAGTTCCCGTTTTTCCGCAAGCTACAATGCCAGGAACTTTAGAAGCGGTTGCGGTGCCGGCATCAAAACACTTTTGCATCCCATCATGCACATTATCGTAAGCAAGTTGATTTTGTACATAATTAAAATGTTTCACTTTATATTTAGCTTCTAATGATTTTTCTATTCCAACCCCTTTAATACAATGTGGCGTGTAAAAGTATCCTCTATTTGCTATGGATGCTACTACATTTGCCATTTGCAATGGAACTAATGTTAATTCAGCTTGTCCAATTCCTAAAGAAACAACTGTATTACTTCTCCAATGATTTTTTCCAAAAACTTTATTGTAATATTCTACCGATGGCACATTACCCGGTTTATCAAATGGTAAATCAGTTCCTAACTTAGTTCCAGGTCCAAAAGATCGAACGGCGTCTCGCCAATGATTATAGCCATCTTCAAATTTTGGATATTTTTTTTGATCCACAATTTCTCTAAATACATAACTGTAATAGGAGTTGCATGAAGTAGCAATTGAACCCGGTAAATCAGTTGATGGATGGGGATGACATTTTGGATGGCCGCCCATTGGAGGATAACCACCATGGCAAGGAAAAACAGTTGAACGACTTATTAATTCATCTTGCTGCGCAATTAATGCATCAATTAATTTAAAAGTTGAGCCTGGAGGATACATGGCGGTTAGTGCTCTGTTAAATAATGGAAGATTCAAAGAATCATAATAAAGTTTGGTGTAATTTCTGGATCTTTCTTTTCCTCCAACTAATAGGTTTGGGTCGTACCCTGGACTAGAAATTAAGCAAAGTATTTCTCCACTTGATGGTTCAATGGCAACAATAGCCCCTTTTTTTCCTTGCATTAATTTTTCGCCATATTCTTGTAATACTATATCAATACTGCTAAATAAAGGCTTTCCAGCAATAGCAGCTGTATCATAAAGTCCATTCATATAACGACCTTTGGTTTTGTTATGAACGTCTACCATTACTATTTGCTTGCCTTTTTTCCCTCGTAAAACCTCTTCGTAAGAACGTTCAACTCCACTAATACCGATGTAATCCCCTTCAATATAGTAAGAATCTTTCGCTGCTTTTTCTTTACTTACCTCACCAACATAACCTAATAAATGAGCCGCTACAGGCCTTGGATACTTTCTTATAGTTCTTGATTGAACGTCAAATCCTTTAAACCTATAAATTTTTTCTTGAAGTGCGGCATATACTTTTGCGGATAGCTGCTTTTCGAAAACACTTTCTTTGCGAGGTGAATTTGGCGCTTGACATGCTTTCTTCATTTTACGTAAAAATTCTGCTTTAGTGATTTCTAAAATTTTGCAAAGCGCCATTGTGTCGCAATTTTTAGCAAGTTTAGGAGTTACTAATAAATCGTACGAAAGTACATTTTGAACAAGTAACTTTCCGTTCCGATCATAAATGTAACCGCGCAAAGGATATTCTGTTCTATTTCTAAATGCATTGTTTCGAGCGTATAATTTATATTTATCATCAATTAGCTGAATATAAAATAATCGACATATATAAATAATAGCAACTAATACAAAGAAACCACCAATGAAAAATTTTCTATCAGAAAGGTGAGAGCTTTTAATCATTACTTATTTTTATATGTTTTGTAAAACAAAAATTGAATAATGTAAACGAAACAAAATGTGCCAATGGTACTCAAAAAAACTCGTGATAAGGTTCTCATAAATTCGCCAAATCGAAAAATCTCTAAATAGAAGAAAAATAAATGATGAATGAATATGATTATTAATGAATAGGTAATAAACCAAACAGAACCCATTGAATCTACATTTGGCATTAATCCTAGTTCATAGCCTTCTCGAGGAGATAATAATTTTAAAACATAGAATCTTGCAAATCCTATAAGCGTGCATGCTGCAGCGTGCATACCTGCTGTGTCATAAAACATATCAACCGTTAAGCCAGTAATAAATGCGCAAAGTAGTACAACTAATTTTGGAGTTTCGAAAGGCAATAATAAAATAAATAAAATATATGGTAATAAAATAATATAGGATCCTAAGCGAATATTTTGAACTATTAGGACTTGCAGTAGCACTAATACAATAAAACGAATACTATTTTTTAGGATATTATTTATCACTTTGTACTTGCGTTTTAATTTCTAAACTATCTCGTTCTGTTTTATAATTATATTTTATAACGGATACATAATTTACTTTTTTAAAATCGGCACTTAATTTAACCTTTACAGTATAAAACGATTCATTGGGTCGCTGCTCATAACTATCAACAAATCCTACTAAAATTCCTTCAGGAAAAATCCCTGATAATGAACTTGTAATGACAGTATCTCCTCTTTTTATTTTAGCATTTGTAGGTATGTCGGTTAAATTTGAAAAACGATAATCGGTTCCATCCCAAATGAGCGGACCGTATGTACCATCTTTTTTTAATTGGCAATTCACTCGCACGTCTTTATGTAAAATTGACATTGCTGATGCAAAGTTCTCTGAAACATCTTTTACTATTCCAATAATACCATCGCTTGTTATTACAGCCATATCGTGGGTTACGCCTTGTTTAGAACCAATATTTAAAGTTAAATAGTTGTTTCTTTTATTTACACTACTACTAATGGCTTTACCATTCATAAACTCGTATTCTTGTTTATAAAGCGTGTCGTTTTTTTTGTATATCTTTAAAGGTATAGCGGCATATCCTAGCTTAATTCTATTTAATAAAAATGTATTCAACTTTGCAAGCCTTTCGTTTTCGTCTTTTAATAACAAGTACTCTTTTGCATTAGCTTCCATTTGGTATATATTGGCGCTTATCTTATTAGAAGAGTTTAAAAGGCTTGAACCTTGGTAACCATTATTCTTAATTAAAATAAGAATGCAAAAAAATTCTAAAAATAGAAATGCAAAAAAGAAATTGTTTCTATATAAAAAATTTAGAAGGTTTTTCATTTTCTTTTAAGAAGTGGTAAATGCAAAATTAGCGCAACAACAATTATTACAACTTAAATTTAAGTCAGATTTAAAAGTTTATTTAATTAAGAATGGGAATTTGTGAACATTCTTAAGTGCAATTCCAGTACCACGCGCAACCGCTCGCAATGGATCTTCGCAAACATGAACAGATAATTTTGTTTTTAATGATATTCGCTTATCAAGGCCTCTTAATAATGAACCGCCGCCTGCCATATAAATTCCTGTGCGATAAATATCTGCTGCTAATTCTGGCGGAGTCATTTCTAAAGCATTTAATATAGCTTCTTCTATTTTAGAAATTGATTTGTCTAAACAGTGAGCAATCTCTACATAACTAACAAATACTTCTTTAGGAATTCCACTCATTAAGTCTCTACCTTGAACAGCGAAGTCAGCAGGAGGATTTTCGATTTCCGTCATTGCAGCACCTACTTCTATTTTTACCTGCTCCGCACTTCTTTCTCCAATTAAAATATTATGTTGTCTGCGCATATATTCTTCAATATTTGCGTTAAAGTCGTCACCAGCAATACGAGTTGATTTATCACACACAATACCTCCTAAGGCAATAACCGCAATTTCAGATGTACCGCCACCAATGTCAATAATCATATTTCCCATAGGTTCTTCCACATCTATTCCCATACCAATAGCCGCTGCCATAGGCTCATGAATCATATAAACTTCTTTAGCGCCAGCATGTTCTGCACTATCTCTTACGGCACGTTTTTCAACTTCCGTAATCCCACTTGGAATACAAATTACCATACGAAGTGAGGGTTTAAAAAAGCGATTTGTCGGATTAATCATCTTAATCATTCCTTTAATCATTTCTTCAGCTGCCTGAAAATCTGCAATTACACCGTCTCGCAAAGGACGAATAGTTTTAATATTCTCATGCGTTTTACCATGCATCATTTGCGCTTGCTTACCAACTGCAATTACCCTTCCTGTTGTTCTATCAACTGCCACAATACTGGGTTGATCGACAACCACTTTGTCATTATGAATTATAATAGTGTTGGCTGTACCTAAATCTATTGCAATTTCCTGTGTTAAAAAGTCAAATAACCCCATATAATTTTTTTTATTTTTTTATTTTAAAATAAATATCAAGCGTTTTATTTTAAAGTTAAATAGTTTTTGTCAAATAGCCTAATTGTTTATTTACAGAAATACTAAAGTAAGTTAATGTTTAAAATGTCTAGTTCCAGTAAATACCATACTCATTCCATGCGCATTACAGTATTCTATACTGTCTTTATCTTTTATAGATCCTCCTGGTTGAATTACAACATCAATCCCTTCGTTATGTGCAATTTCTACACAATCTGCAAACGGGAAAAACGCATCGCTTGCCATTACGGCTCCCGTCAATTCAAATCCAAAATTATGCGCCTTATCAATAGCGTGCCTTAAAGCATCTACGCGAGATGTTTGTCCGGTACCACTTGCAATTAATTGATTGTTTTTTACGATAACAATTGTATTTGATTTTGTGTGTTTTGCTAATTTATTTGCAAATAATAAATCTTTTATCTGCGATTTTGTAGGAGTGGCTGTTGTTACTGTTGTTAAATTAGCTTCCGTTTCGGTAACTAAATCTTTATCCTGTTCCATAATTCCATTTAATAACGTTCGGATTTGTTTTTTTGGCAAAGGCACAGTTTTTTGCACTAAAATAATGCGATTGTTTTTTGATTTAAGAATTGCTAATGCAGTATCAGAAAAGCTAGGCGCAATTACTACTTCGCAAAATAACTTGTGTATTTCTTCAGCAGTTTCAAAGTCAATTTCCGTGTTACTAATCAATATGCCACCGAATGCAGATACTGGGTCTCCAGCCAATGCATCTAAATAGGCATCTACTATTTTAGGTCTACTTGCAACTCCACAAGCATTGTTATGTTTTAAAATAGCAAAGGTTGGCTCTGCTGTGAAATCGGCCATTAAATTAACTGCTGCATCAACGTCTAATAAATTATTATAAGACAATTCCTTACCGTTTAATTTCTCAAACATAGCCTGCATATCACCATAAAAAACACCTTTTTGATGCGGGTTTTCTCCGTAACGCAAAGTTGCGCCATTGTTGATGCTTTGCTTTAATATTGGCAATTGCTCCGTTTGATTAAAATAATTAAATATCGCAGCATCATAATGACTACTCATTGCAAAAGCTTTTGCTGCAAATGTTTTACGGTCGCTTAATTCAGATGAGCCATTTTGTTCATTCAGTAAATTTAGTAATGATGAGTAGTCGTTTCTTGAGGCAACAATAACAACATCATTATAGTTTTTAGCAGCCGCTCTAATTAATGAAATTCCTCCAATATCAATTTTTTCAATGATATCTTCTTCGTTTGCACCACTTGCTAATGTTTCTTCAAAAGGGTACAAATCAACAATTACTAAATCAATTTCAGGGATTTCGTGCTGTTGCATTTGCGCAATATCACTGTCTAATTCTCTGCGTCCTAAAATTCCACCAAAAATCTTAGGATGTAACGTTTTAACTCTTCCACCTAATATTTCAGGAAAAGAAGTTAATCCTTCCACTGATTTTACTGGTATCCCAAGATTTTCTATAAACGCTTGTGTGCCACCCGTGCTGTATAATATTACACCTAAATCGTGCAATTTTTTAATGATAGGATCTAAATTATCCTTGTAAAAAACGGAAATTAATGCACTATTTATTTTCTTTGTACGGCTCATAAATTCAAGTAAAGGACAAAGATAATTTTTAGCTTAGCATGTAGGAGATTTGTTGAAAAGTGCTTAAAATTCAGTAAAACGCAAATAATAACAAGTTTTTAACAATTAGTCTCAATACAAAACTCCATTTTTTAAGACTTTTTTTCTACTTTTAAATAATGATAGACCAATTAGAATTATTAGATCGTCAGTTATTTTTATTAATAAATGCTTGCAATTCCCCTGTTTTTGATTTAGTGATGTATTATGTCTCTCAGATGTGGATATTTTTACCTTTATTTTTTTATTGGTTTTACCTTGTTTATAATAAAGTTGGCATTAAAAAACTATTGATTCTACTAAGTTTTTTAGCTGTATTGATTGCTTTAACCGATCAAACATCCAACCAAATTAAACATACTGTTAAACGCTATCGGCCTTCGCATAATATAGAAATTCAAGCTCAGGTGCATTCTGTAAATGGCTACAAAGGTGGTCAGTATGGCTTTTTTTCTGGGCATGCTACAAATTCCTTTGGCGTAGCCATGCTATTATTTTTGTTGTTTAGTAAGAATAAAGTATGGCTTAGACTTTCTTTTTTTTTATGGGCAGCATTAACGGCCTATTCTCGCGTTTACCTTGGCGTTCATTATCCCTCAGATATATTGGTTGGTATGCTTGTAGGCGTATTTTGGGGCTTTGTAGTTTATCAATTCATACAATACACTTTCAAAAAACAATTTAATGAAACTATTAATATTTAGCCTTTTTTTATCTTTTTCCGCCTTTGCACAATTGCCTGAAACGGATGTTTGGCTTTTTAAAATAGAGAAAAAAGCAAATAAGTACACCTACACAAATCCTTTAAATATTACACAACGATTAGGTTATGACAACCAACCAACTTTTACAGCCGATGGAAAATCTATATTGTATGTATGCATTGATTCGAGTAAACAAGCTGATATTTATCAATATAATATCAGTAAAAAGACAGGAATTAATATTACTAAATCAGATGTATCAGAATATTCTCCAACCATACTCCCTAACGGTTTAGGGTTTAGTGCTGTTGTAGTTGAAAAGGACTCCTCACAACGCGTTTGGGAATTTAATTTTAACGGGAAGTTCAATAAAATTTCTCACAAAGGAACGGATTCTATTGGCTATCATACCTGGTTAAATGACGATACATTACTGTATTATAAATTAACGGATCCTCACTCGTTAAGAATTTTAAATGTAAAAACAAACGAAGATGTTTGGTTATGTGATTTTCCAACAAGGGCTTTTAAAAAAATAGGAAACTCTTCGCAATTTATTTACGCAATTAAAGACTCGATCAATACTGAATTTAGAATATATAATTCCGCCTTAAGAGAGAGTAAAGCTTATACCACTTACGCTTCATTAAACGAAGATTTTATATGGCATCATGAATTAGGATTAATTAAATCGGAAAATTCAGATTTGATGAATTATAATGAACAAACTAAAAATTGGGAACTTTTATTTTCGTTTACTAGTTTAGGAATTAAAAAAATTACACGCTTTGTTTTTGATGCTAAAACAAAACAATTAGCCATTGTTAGCAACTTATGATTGATGAAAAAAAGATAGGAGCATTTTTATATTCATCGGATAAAAAAAAATTGGATGTCAATTATATTCACCATTATTTAGGTGAGGAAAGTTATTGGGCAAAAAATATACCTAGAGAGATTGTTCAAAAATCAATTGACGGAAGTTTGTGTTTTGGCGTTTATTACCAAGATAAGCAAATTGGTTTTGCCAGAGTGATTACTGATTATGCCACTTTTGGATATTTAGCAGATGTATTTATTGATAAGCATTACAGAGGAAAAGGGTTAAGTAAAGAGTTGATGAAATTTATTATGAAGCAAGATGTGATTAAAAAATTACGCCGTTTTATGTTAGCGACATTAGATGCACATAGTCTATACACTCAATTTGGATTTGAAAGTCAGGAAGGAAACAAACGATTAATGGGCATTAAATTTTTTGAAGAGTATTGATACTAACAGTCCTATATTTTTTACTCTTTGTCTTTTTGATAAGTAGGTTGTCTTTTTTTAAAGATGATGCTATTTCATTAAAATTTATTATAGGAATTTTATTGCTTAAATCTTTAGGATGTTTAGCTTACTATTGGGTTTATTTTTGCTATTATCCTGCAGGTTTTAATGGCGATAGCGCTTCCACATTGCATGATGCAAAAATAATGTATGATGCATTGCCAAATCACCCATTTGATTTTTTAAAAATGGTTTTAGGATTGCATTCCAATTTAGATTCTGATCCATTATATGAACCCTACTTTAAATTTATTGAAAAATGGGGCAGAACAGATATCACTTCCGATTTTTTTTTAAATGATAATCGAACTCCCATTCGCGTTAATGCCATTATTATGCTTATTTCTTTTGGTAATTATTCCGTTCATGCACTCGTGATGTTGGTATTATCCTTTGTGGGACAATTTGCTTTTTACAAGGCATTTAAAAAGTATGTTCCAAAAAAAGAAATATTACTAGCTATCATAATTTTTATAACTCCTTCTATTTTGTTTTGGACATCAGGCGTTCTCAAAGAGCCTATTGCTATTGGATTACTAGGCCTTTTTGTTTATGTATTTATGAAATTATTTATAGAGTTTCAATTTAAACTTAAGTATTGCTTATTTTTAATTTTTACTTCATTATTATTTTTAATTCTGAAGCCCTATATTTTACTTCTCATTTTAATTCCCTTAATTTTATTTACATTAGTTAAAGCTTTTAAGTTTGATGTTTATAGTTTAAAGAAAATTATCGTTTTTTACGCATTGGCATTATCTGTAATTTACACTGGAACATTTTTCATATTGAAATTTGGTTTTCAAAAAGATGTTATTAATACCATTGTGGTGCGACAGAATGATTTTATAAATTTAAGTAAGGGGGGCACTTTTTTTTTAAATGGTCAAAAATATGTACGTTTCGAAGTGAACGATACAACGCATTACAAATTAGTAGATAATGAACGAATGCTTTTTAAATTTAATGTTCATTCAACTTTCATGTATTGGCATATTAATAATTTGCGCGATACTATTTATGAAACTAATAATCAAGATACTACATTATTTAAATTTATTAGTGCTTGCGGGCCTTCAGGATCTGCAATTAGCATGGAAAGGTTAGAATATAATTTTACTTCGTTTGCCAAAATTATTCCTCAATCGTTTTATAATGTACTATGTAAGCCATTCTTTTTTGATAGTCATTCGCTACTAGAATTAATTGCTTCACTAGAAAACTTATGTTTTATATTATTTTTTGTTTTTTGTTTTATTTACAGAAGTAAAAATAGAGTTGATATAAACTTATTGCTGTTTTGCATCACACTTATTATGACGTCTTTTATTTTAATAGGATTAACAACTACTGTTATGGGAGCAATTGTAAGGTATCGTATTCCATTTATTCCTTTTTTATTATTGATACCACTCCTATTTTTAGACATAAATTCTCTAAAAAAAATTCCTTTTATCAATCGTTTGGTTAAATAGTTATATTTGTTTAAAGCATTAATTTATAAGTATGGGTTTTATTTTTAACAATTTATTTCGTAGAAAGTCAGTTTCAGCAATTACCGATGACGGAGGACATAGTGCAGGTTTACACCGCGTATTAACCGTTAGAGACTTAACTTTTTTTGGAATTGCCGCCATTATTGGAGCAGGCAGTTTTAGTAGTATTGGTTCTGCTTGTTTTTCTGGTGGACCGGCAGTGGTGTTTTTGTTTATCATTTGTGCTGTTGCTTGTGGCTTTACTGCTATGTGCTATGCCGATTTTGCTACAAGAGTTCCAGCGTCTGGTAGCGCCTATACTTACGCTTATGTTTCTTTTGGCGAATTGGCCGCTTGGATTATAGGTTGGGCTTTATTAATGGAATATTCTATCGGTAATATTTATGTTGCATTTTCTTGGAGTGGATATTTTGTTAACTTAATTGAAAGTGTAGGATTGCATATCCCAGCGTGGTTAACCAACAATTATTCTGATGCTCATCAGGCATTTAATAATGGCTTAACAAGTAAATTAAGTAATGCATGGATTACCGCACCCATTATTGCTGGTGTAAGGTTTATTATTGACTTGCCAGCTATTATGATTAATATTTTAGTAACCTGGCTAGTATACGTTGGTACAAAAGAATCTCGAAACGTAAGCAATGTTATGGTTATTGTTAAGTTAGCAATTATTTTTTTGGTAATCATTGTTGGAGCTTCTTATGTTGATATTGATAATTGGACGCCTTTCATGCCAAATCAATTTAGTGGTGTGATGGCTGGCGTATCAGGTGTGTTTTTTGCATATATTGGTTTTGATGCCGTTTCTACTTTAGCAGAAGAAAGTAAAAACCCTCAGCGTGATTTGCCTCGTGGTATGATTTATTCATTAATTATCTGCACTGTTGTTTTTATAATATTGGCATTAGTATTAACTGGGATGGTTTCTTATACTACTTTAAATGTATCCGATCCATTAGCAGAAGTATTTGCATTAAAAGGTATTAAGTGGATGCTGTTTATTGTATCTATTGCCGCAGTTGTAGCTATGACGAGTGTAATATTAGTTTTTCAAATGGGGCAGCCCCGTATTTGGATGGCAATGAGCAGAGACGGTTTGTTGCCAAAGAAATTTGCGGAGATACATCCTAAATATAAAACTCCTGGTTTCTCAACCATCATTACAGGTTTAGTAGTTGGAATTCCTATCTTTTTTGTAACACCAAAATTTGTTCTCGATTTTACAAGTATAGGTACTTTGTTTGCTTTTGTGCTAGTGTGCGCTGGTGTTTTAATTTTGCCACGCAATATGGATGCCAAAGAAAAGGGGAAATTTAAAATGCCTTATGTAAATTCAAAATATATTGTTCCTTCAATTACAATAGTATCATTGATTGTTATTTTTTATAATCACGCTAGCATGATTTTAAATGAAGATGGTTCTTGTAATTTTCCTATGATTGTATTTTATCTCGTTTGGATAACAATAGCAATTTTTTCTTACATCAAAAATTTTTCATTAATCCCAGTTTTAGGGTTATTATCTTGTTGCTATCTATTAACTGGTATGGGTTGGACTAACTGGATCATGTTTAGCGTTTGGTTAGTTATTGGATTGGTCGTTTACTTTTTATATGGCTATAAAAAAAGTAAGTTAGCTTAGCTTTGTTTTTTAACAGTTTCAATTTCATGCATTCTGCAACTCAATAAAATAAGCTAAATTTGTTTTTCAAAATAAAAACATGCAAAAAGACTCATTCCCAAAATTTAAGGCATTACTAAAAAAATCAAACCATATTGTTATTGTTACGCATTATAATCCAGATGGAGATGCTATGGGGTCTTCCTTAGCATTGTATAATTATCTTATTAAAGTCGGCAAAAATGTAACTGTAGTTACTCCAAATGATTATCCTACTTTTTTACAATGGCTGCCTGGCAATAAAAAAGTCCTTCAGTTCAGTAAAGATTTAAAAAAGGTTGCAGACGTTGTTGCTAAAAGTGATTTAATTTTTACGCTTGATTTTAATAACTACTCTCGATTAGAAGGTTTAGGAGAACTGCTTAAAGATTCAAAAGCAAAAAAAATAATTATAGATCATCATCAGCAACCCGATAATTATGCAACATTAATGTATCATGATGTAAACGCTTGCTCAACTTGCGAATTAGTTTATGAATTTATTTGTGGTTTAGGAGGTAAAAAACAAATTGATAAAGATATTGCAGCTTGCCTATACACTGGTATTATGACTGACACTGGATCGTTTCGTTTTGATAGCGTAACTGCAACTACTCATACTATACTTGCAAATTTATTATCTACTGGAATAAAACCAAGCGCAATTCATTCTTCTGTTTATGATACTTATAGCGAAAGTCGTGTAAAACTACTAGGATATTGTCTGACAGAAAAAATGGTAGTACTGTCCGACTTTCAAGCGGCATACATAGCTTTAACAGAAGCGGAATTAAAACGATTTAATAATCAAAAAGGGGATACTGAAGGAATTGTAAATTATCCTTTCTCAATTAAAGGCATTACTTTTTGCGCATTTTTTGCTGAGAGCGAAGGTAAAATAAAAATTTCTTTCCGAAGTAAAGGGAAATTTGATGTCAATCAATTTGCCCGCAAACACTTTAATGGTGGCGGACATATTAATGCAGCGGGCGGTCGAGGAAATAATTACGATTTGCAAAAAACAGTAGAAAGCTTTTTAGATTTATTACCCGTTTATAAAACAGAAATTCTAAAAAAATAGGGTCAATTTGCATTTTGAGGTAGTTTTATCATAATGAATAGTGTTGCCATTTTACTTTATTCTAAAAGCATTGTAAATCGTTGCAACGCATTTTCTGCAATAGGTTCTATTTAGCGGGTTTAATATGATATTTATCAACTAATTTTCAACACTATGGCTAGTTTAAACAAAAAATGTAAATATTTGTTACGTACTTAATTAAACTAAAAGCATATGTCTGACGAAATAGAAAGAACAGAAAGAGAAGATTTATTTTCGAAAGCTGTAAAAGCAGGAAAACGCACGTATTTTTTCGACGTGAAATCTACAAGAGGGAATGATTACTACTTAACTATTACTGAAAGTAAAAAGCGTTTTGGATCAGATGGTAAGTTTACATACGAAAAACATAAGATTTTTTTGTATAAAGAAGACTTCGAGAAATTCATGGAAGGATTAAATGAATCCATTGAGGTTATTAAAGAAAACGCCCCTCCTATTGTTGAAAGAGAATCTTATTTTGATAGGGATGCTAGTTATTCTGATAAAGAATCATCCTCTACTACTAATGATACAGTAAACTTTGATGATTTAGGAAAGTAAGCGCTTTCTAAAAATCAAAAACTTACATTATTTAGCATTATTTACTGCATGACTCGTTTATGGTAATAGCTAAAAAATCTTCAATCAAAAAAACAGAAATAGGAGTTGAAACATTTGATGTATATAAGTCTGTTTTATCCTATTTCGGGCATTTTCCCAAACATTACTATTTCAAATAATATAAAATAATCTCTTTTGGAAAATATTCAGCTAATTAGTAAACGAAGTTCTGTTTTGATTAAAGATGGAGTATTTAGTTTGGTAATTTTACCAACAGATGATAAGAAAAAAACTAACCTATTATTTTTGTGGCTTTTAGCATGGACAATAAGTGGCGTTATTGTCATAGGTAATTATTTTACAATTACGCAAGATAAAGCAAAATTGTTACTTATTATTTGGATAGCATTTTGGGCTTACTTTGAGTTTAAAATAGTTAGAGTTTTTATGTGGAAACGCTTTGGTAAAGAAAAACTTTGGATAAAAAATGGACTTTTATTATATAAAGAAGATATTAATGGACGGGGCAAAACAAAAGAGTTTGATTTGAATTTAATCTCAAATCTTGAATTGATTACCTTAACGAATGGAAGTATTGCCGATACATTTAGTCAAACATTTTGGGTAAAAGGAGGAGAACGTATTCAGTTTACATGCCAATCTAAAGTTATAAAATTTGGTATGCAGCTTGCTGATGATGAAGCAAAAAAAATAATTAGCGCATTAAATAAGCAGTTAAAAAAATAATAAATCAATCTCGATTTGTAAAGCCAGTCATGTCTCTTCGGTCTTTTTTGGTAGGACGGCCAGAACCTCGATCACGCTGCATGTTCGGCATAAAAAACACAGAATCCATTTGAGCTATTTTTTCAACAGGAGGAGAATGATCAATGTAATTTTCTTTAGCAATGTCGTAACTTTGGCGTTTATCAATTAAGCCTGAGACCTCAATTATTTTTTTTACTCCCTGCGGAAAAGATAACGTATAACGTTCTCCAACTTTAACTATGTGCGAGGCTTTTACTAATTCATCACTTAGTTTTACTTTGTTGCTTTTTATGGCATCGCTGGCTAGCGACCGAGACTTATACATCCTAATTGCCCACAAATAACTATCTAGCCTAATGTTTTTGTCCATTGTATTTTGTAAGATAAAGATAATAAATGTTTTGTCTTCTGCGAAAGCTCAATAAAATCTGAAAACAAAAAACCCTCGCTTATTAAACGAGGGTTTTTAATGTTCTGCCAAAAAATTACTTTTTGTATACCATCACGTTAAATACAAATGGTTGAATTCTTTTGATTTGTTCACTACGCTTTAAACCTCGTAAATTTGATTTTTTGGTTACCAATGTTAACTCTCTTTTTAAAGTATCGTTTTCTAGTTTATCAATTGTTTGCTTAATGAAATTTGATTTAATAGCAAAACCAGTCCCTTCCGAAGAACTTTGTTTACCGCGAATCACACCAATAATATTTCCTTGCTCATCCATTAATGGCCCACCACTATTTCCAGGGTTTACCGGAATAGAAATTTGGTACATAGTAGTATCGTTATTAAATCCTGTCATCGCACTTAAAGCGCCTTCACCATAAACGGCATCTCTACGAGGATACCCTAAAGTAAAAATCTTATCTCCTATTTCCGATGCGTTATCTTTAAAAGAAAATGGAAAAGATATATTTTGAATAGCATCAATATGATCTATTTTATAAATAGCGATATCTAATGATGGCTCGCTTGCAACTAATTTGGCAGGCTCCCTATCTAATGAATTATTTGTAATAAAGACAGAATCTGCATTTTTTACCATGTGATAGCTGGTAATAAAATATCCTCTATTATTTAATGCAAATCCAGTCCCTTCAATATTAGCGGGCGCATACTTTTTTATACGCTTGCTAGTTGCTCCGGTAATTCCTTCAATAATTGCATCTTGTGAATATTTCAATTCAGTAACATCACGTTTTAAATCAGTAATATCGTTACTTTGTTGTTTTAACAAATAACCACCGGTACTTAAAATGGTTACTGTGCCGATAACGGCAATTATAGCTACAGAAGCAGCAACAGCAAATGTTTTACCGTGTTTTTTGATGAAATTTTCTTCTTTAAGAGAAATAATTTTAGCATCACTACCAAATTCCTGCTTATGAATAGTAGATAAAATTTGTTTTAAATGTGTGCGTTGTTCTTGCTGATTAACAGCTTCAATGAGGGTTTTATGTTTTTCAAAAGAACTCAAAAATTCTAAATCCGTTTTTAATCGATTTTCAAAATCTATTCTTTCTTCGGAAGATAATTCCCCAAAAATGTAGTTGTCAAATAAATCTGTTACTCTCATGTCTCTCTCAATTAATGTTCTCTTTACTTGTCTTCAAAAAAATAACGTTTTAAACGTTGTAAACATTTATACTTTTGTGTTTTAGCGTTATCTGAATTGGTGTATCCAAATTTATCAGATATTTCATCCATGCTTAATTTATAAACATAAAAATCTTTCAAAATTGTTTTGCAAGGTTCGCCGAGGCTTTCCATACATACATTCATTTTCTCAATATCCGATTCTTTCTTAAGATGCTCGGTTATTTCATCTGTTACATCTACTACTTCTCCTTCTTCATCCTCCTTAAAACGAGTTAGATGACCATTTCCTCTTAATTGCTTTAACCAAAGGCGCTTTGCAATCGAAAAGATAAAAGTTTGCAGTTGACAAGTTAATTGAAATGTTGGTTTTTGAACCGTTTCATATAACACGATGATTGTTTCTTGATAAATATCTTCAGCAGCATCACTATTACCACTATTGTTTACAACATATTTAAGAACGATATTATAGTACTTTTTATATAAAGTGCGTAACACAGCATCATTGTTATGCTTGAGTCCTTCAATAAATTCAAGGTCTGTGTATGCTACTTTTGACATAAAGTCACTGTTAGTATTAATACTTAATAAAGCTAAAGGTAACCCAAAAACATTAGCTTTTGCTGTTAATAATTTGATTTTTAATGGAATAGAACCTGAAATTAGGCATTCATTAATGCTTCAATTTCATCTGCTTCTAAAGGTATATTTTTCATTAAATCGTCATTTCCACTTGAAGTAATGATAATGTTATTTTCTAATCGAATACCTAAATTTTCTTCAGGGATGTAAATGCCAGGTTCAACTGTAAAGGCCATTCCTGCTTGCATCGGTTCGGCAAAAAAACCAACATCATGCACATCTAATCCTATAAAGTGAGAAGTGCCATGCATGAAATATTTTTTATAAGCTGGCCATGCTGGATTTTGATTTTTTACATCCTCTGATTTTATTAAACCTAACTGTAATAATTCTTGCGTCATTAAATCGCCAACAGCAAGGTTATATTTTTCAAACGTATTTCCAATTTTAAGCATGTTGGTTGCGCCTTTCATAACTCTTAACACAGCATCGTATACTTCGCGTTGGCGTTTTGAAAATTTCCCATTTACAGGAATGGCACGCGTCATATCGCTCGCGTAGTTAGCATATTCAGCAGCTACATCTAATAAAATAACATCGCCGTCTTTACAAGGTTTATTATTTTCTACATAATGTAAAACACATGCATTTCCGCCGCTCGCAATAATTGGTCCATAGGCAAAACCTCGACTTCTGTTACGAACAAATTCATGTATTAACTCCGCTTCAATTTCATATTCCATAACGCCCGGCTTTGTAAAACTCAGTAAACGGCGAAAACCTTTTTCGGTAATATCACAAGCTTGTTGCATTAAGTCAATTTCAATAGGATGTTTGATAGAACGCGTGCGATGCATAATGGGAGCTGAACGCTCAATGCGGTGCAATGGATATTGTTTTTTTATTTTTTTATTAAAACGCATTTCAGCAGTCTCCATATCAATATAACGACGAGTATGTTCGTTACTATTTAAATAAAAGTTCTCTGCCTGAAATGCAAATGTTTTAAATGTTTTTTCAAATTCGTGGTGCCAGTAAATATGTTCTATACCACTCACCTCAGTAGCTTGGGCTTTGGTTAATTTAGCTCCTTCCCAAATAGCAATTAATTCACTTGTTTCTTTTATAAATAGAACTTCTTTATGTTTTCCATCTTTTACATCCGGAAAAATCATCAAAATTGTATCTTCCTGGTCTACTCCTGTTAAATAAAACAAATCACTATTCTGAACAAAACCTAGCGCTCCATCAGCATTTGTAGGTAAAATATCATTGCTAACAAATAATGCCAATGAATTTGGTTTTAAATGT
This sequence comes from Bacteroidia bacterium, assembly GCA_021740825.1. GTDB lineage: Bacteria > Bacteroidota > Bacteroidia > B-17B0 > Aurantibacillaceae > UBA4416. The sequence continues at coordinate 43,356 of JAIOZA010000021.1, forward strand.
TTGGAATAGTTTTTTCGGTTGTCGATAAACAAATCTTTTTTTATGGCTGAATACTTCATAGTAATATGATTTTTTTTAGGAATACTAAGGTAGATGTTTTTATGATTATTAGCTAAATGAAATAAAAAATAGCGAGGTTTTATACCGCGCTATTTTTGTAATCCTATTTATAAATAATAATTAATCTAATGATATATAAATTGATAAATGGTCGCTGTAACCATTATAATATTTTTCTCCACTATAAGTGCGATTTGGTTTTTCTTCGCCGGTTTTAGGATTTTTATATAAAACAAAATCTTTGCGTAAAATGTGCGCATTTTTTGGATCAAATTTATACCCTTTTTTTGCTCCTATAAATGATTGAGAAACAATAATCTGATCTAACACTCTCCATTCTTTGTCGTAATAATGTGTGCCCTGCTTAGCCGCATCTAATGTTTGATAAGCGTTATACAAATCTCCCTTATCTTTTGGTTTATCACTAGCTTTTAATGTATTTAAAATACTAGAATTATCAGGATGGTCGTTAAAATCACCCATAACAATTACCTTTGCTTTTGCATCTTTTTTTTGCAATTCATTTATTTTATTGCGCACTTGTTCGGCAGCAAAAATACGACGAGGCTCAGATTCCTTTTCCCCTTCTCGCCTACTTGGCCAATGATTTACAAATACATAAATAACGTCACCATTGGTTGCTTTTAAGGTTGCAAATAGAACATTTCTTGTTTTATAAGCACCTAATGTCGAATTTGTGGCATTTATTTCTTTAAAATCGACTAAAGTAAAAACAGATTTGTCATATAATAAACCAACATCTATGCTGCGTTCATCTGGACTATCAGTTGAAAGTACGCCATATGCTTTTGTTTTAAATTGAGATTTTGAAACAAGCTCCTCTAACACCTCTTTATTTTCAATTTCAACTAAACCAACTAATGCGGGTAAGCCTTCTCCTGCTACTGTTGAATCTAATACTTGAGCAATCTTAGTTAGTTTATTCATAAAACGAGTTTCATCCCATTTTAATGGAGATTCTGGTAAAAACTCTTCATCTTTTTTATTTGGATCATCCTTTGTGTCAAAAAAATTCTCGCAATTATAAAACGCGACAGTAATAGAACTTTTAGATTGGGCAAAAGTTGTTGTTATGCTTAATAATAAGATAACAGAAGAAATGAATTTACACATAAGCAAATGTAGCTAAAAATTATATCTATAGGTTAAAGATATCATTTCAAAAATTAAAGCATATTTACATATTGTTATTATTTCTTAAAATTTAAAACATCATGAAAAAACGTTTCACTCTAAAAAACATTTCTATTGCATTAATATTTATTTTATTAATGATTCAGTCTATCCAGATTGATAAAACAATAGAGCCTGTAAATCCTGCTACCGATTTCATTTCGGTAACTGCTGCAAATACAGAGGTTGCTGGGTTATTAAAAACAGCTTGTTATGATTGTCATTCTAACCAGCCAACTTATCCTTGGTATACCAATATGGCGCCAGTGTCTTGGTGGATTAAACATCATATCAACGAAGGAAGCCAGCATTTGAATTTTTCAATTTGGAGAACTTATTCTGAAAAACGCAAAAATCACAAATTAGAAGAGTGCATTGAAATGATTGAAGAAGGAGAAATGCCAATGTACTCGTATACATTAATGCACAAAGAAGCAAAATTAGCTGATTCACAAAAACTGCAATTAGTGCAATTTTTTAAGGCTTTAAAAGGAAACGCCAATTTTGAAAATGATTAATTTGAACTATTGACAATTTTATTGCTTAGCAAAAAACATAATAGCTACTTTTTTTAATTCCAAAAGTACCTTTGCTAATAAATTGTTTTGAAGCAAAATTTTGATTTTTACTTTAATATTGCCATTAAAAGTCTATAAAATCAATTAATATTTTTTAATTTGCACTTCATAAAAACTTAAAACGATGTACGGTAAATTTCAAAACCATTTACAAATTCAGTTAAACGAAATAGAAGAAAACGGTCTGCTAAAAAAAGAACGCATTATCACTACGCCTCAAGGCGCAACTGTAAGCGTAAGTGGAGGTAAGGAAGTGATTGTATTTTGCTCGAATAACTATTTAGGATTATCATCTCATCCTAAAGTTATTGAAGGTGCTAAAAAAGCACTAGATACGCATGGTTTCGGAATGTCTTCTGTACGATTTATTTGTGGTACTCAAGATATTCATAAAACTTTAGAGCAAAAGATTGCGACTTTTTTAGGGCAAGAAGATACTATTTTATATGCGGCAGCCTTTGATGCAAATGGTGGTGTATTTGAGCCGTTGTTTGGCGAAGAAGATGCAATTATTTCTGATGAATTAAATCATGCTTCTATTATTGATGGAGTGCGTTTATGCAAAGCGCAGCGTTACCGTTATAAAAATTGCGATATGCAAGATTTAGAGGAGCAATTAATAAAGGCACAAGCGCAGCGTTATCGTATAATTGTAACAGATGGTGTATTTAGTATGGACGGTTTTGTAGCTCCTTTAGATAAAATTTGTGACTTAGCCGACAAATACAATGCTTTGGTTATGGTTGATGAGTGCCATGCTTCCGGATTTATTGGCAAAACAGGTCGTGGTACTATTGAATTAAAAAATGTAATGAACCGGGTTGATATAGTCACTGGCACCTTAGGCAAAGCTCTTGGAGGAGCTATGGGTGGATTTACAAGCGGAAAAAAAGAAATTATTGAAATTTTAAGACAACGCTCTCGTCCTTATTTATTTTCAAACTCATTAGCGCCAAGTATTGTTGGGGCAAGTATTGCCGTATTTGATATACTAAGCGAAACTACTGCACTGCGCGATTCGTTAGAGCAAAATATTATCTATTTTAAAACCGGCCTTCGTAAAATTGGATTAGAATTTAAAGAGGGCGATTCGGCAATTGTACCAGTAATGTTGTATGACGCAAAATTATCACAAGTATTTGCCGATAAATTATTACAAGAAGGTATTTATGTCATTGGCTTCTTTTTCCCAGTAGTTGCAAAAGGGCAAGCTCGTATCCGTGTTCAATTATCTGCAGCTCATACTAAGGAGCATTTAGATAAGGCTTTAGCTGCTTTTGAGAAGGTTGGAAAAGAATTAGGAGTAATAAAGTAACGTGTGTTAAATTCTTAATTTATCTTGTCCCTTATTTTTTACTTCGATAGATAAATGATAAAAAAATACGTAAATCTGTATGTGTTTTTTTTCTTCGGACAATAAACTTTATTTTATATATTTAATACGTCAAGTGTTGTATTTTTACTAGTCAATAAATTATTAGAACCAAATTCTGTGAAAGAAAAAATTTCTTTAGAAACTCTTAAAAAAGCATATTCATTAATGTCTACTGCCAAAAGTATGGCGGAGTTATATGAAGCAAATAAAGAAATTACGGCAAAATATGTTCACGCTACATCACGCGGACATGAAGCTATTCAGATTGCACTAGGGTTGCAATTATTGCCCCAAGACTTTGTGAGCCCTTATTACCGTGATGATAGCATGCTGTTGAGTATTGGGATTACTCCTTTCGAGCTCATGTTGCAGTTACTTGCTAAACGTAATGATCCATTTTCTGGAGGAAGAACGTATTACTGCCATCCAAGTTTGAAAAGAGAGGATATGCCAAAAATTCCTCATCAAAGCAGTGCAACAGGAATGCAGGCGATACCAACAACCGGTATTGCCATGGGCTTGCAATATTTAGAATTAAATAATTTACAAAAAGACTTCCAAGGAAAAAATCCAGTAGCTGTTTGCTCTTTAGGAGATGCTAGTTGCACAGAAGGCGAAGTAGCGGAAGCTTTTCAAATGGCTACTTTAAAAAAATTGCCTATTTTATATTTAGTGCAAGATAATGAATGGGACATTTCGGCGCATGCTAAAGAAATTCGTTCACAAGATATTACAGAATACGCTAAAGGATTTAAAGGATTAGAAACACGCACAATTGATGGAACTGATTTTATTGCATCATACAATACAATTAACGAGTGCCTCGATATTATCCGTAAAGAGCGGAGACCAATGCTTGTGCACGCTAAGGTGCCATTATTAAATCACCATACATCTGGAGTTAGGAAAGAATGGTATAGAGATGATTTAGAAGAGTGTTCTAAAAAAGATCCAATACCTCGTTTACGCAACCAATTAATAATTGCAGGGATTGATGTATCCGAAATTAAACTGATAGAGGATGAAGCTACAAACGCAGTTGCATCAGAATATCAAAAAGCATTGTTAGAGGAAGACCCAAAACCTGAAGACTTATTTTTACATGATTTTGCCCCTACTTCAATTACAGAGGAAAAGGGCAATAGGGAACCAAATGGCAAAGAAAAAACGGTTATGGTTGACAGTGCTTTATTTGCAATAAGGGAAATTATGGAAAAACATCCTGAGTGCTTATTATATGGCCAAGATGTTGGAAAGCGCTTGGGAGGTGTGTTTAGAGAAGCCGCTACATTAGCACAAACTTTTGGAGATAATCGCGTGTTTAATACTCCTATTCAAGAAGCATTTATTATTGGTAGCACGGTTGGTATGAGCGCTGTTGGACTTAAACCTATTGTAGAAGTTCAGTTTGCAGATTATATTTGGCCGGGCTTAAATCAATTATTTACTGAAGTAAGTCGTTCGTGCTATTTAAGTAATGGCAAGTGGCCGGTGAGTTGTATTATTCGTGTTCCCATTGGTGCATATGGTAGTGGTGGCCCATATCATTCAAGTTCAGTAGAAAGTGTGCTTGCTAATATCAAAGGGATTAAAATAGCGTACCCAAGTACTGGTGCTGATTTAAAAGGACTAATGAAATCTGCTTACTACGACCCAAACCCTGTTGTAATGTTAGAACATAAAGGATTGTATTGGAGTAAAATAAAAGGTACCGAAGATGCTAAAACTATTGAGCCCGACGACGATTATATTATTCCATTTGGCAAAGGCCGATTAGTTCAAGAAGCTATTGAAGACAATATTACTCGCGGAAAGTCTCTAACCATTATTACTTACGGCATGGGAATTTATTGGGCAAAAAGCGCTGCAAAAAAATTTGATGGTCAAATCGAAATCATTGATTTAAGAACCATTGCTCCTATTGATGAAGAAATGATATTTGCAAGCGCTAATAAGCATGGTAAGTGTTTAATTATAACGGAAGAGCCTGTATTTAATGGCTTTGCTCAAAGTATTGCCGCTCGAATCTCTGAAAATTGCTTTAAAAATTTAGATGCGCCTGTTCGTGTAGTTGGTTCAGAGAATTTACCTGCCATACCATTGAATTCTATTTTAGAGAAAACGATGCTGCCAAATGCAGATAAAGTAGAAAAAGCAATTGCAGATTTACTAAACTATTAACCAATGGTTATTAGAGCGTGAGTGGTGGTTTTTATAGATTGCAGATAAAAACCCCCTTTATCAAAGTAGGGTAACTTTAAGAAACTAATTTTATTTTTTGACCAAGTAATAATTGTGGGTTTTTTTTGAGGCCATTAATTTCTATCAATTTGTTCACACTAATTCCATATTTTTTTGAGATTCCATACAAGGTCTCACCTTTCTTTACTTTATGAATTTTTAAAGTACTGGTTGTATTATTTTCTGCTAATTTAATGGTTGTGTCTTTTTTTGAATTGGATGCAACATTCGTTTCTGGTTCTTTTGGAGCATCTGATTTTGAAATTGCGGGCTGAGTTATGACATCTTGTTTTACATAAACAATTAACTTCTTGCCCGCCTTAACTCCTTTTTTACCAATATAATTCCATGATTTTAAATCAGCAATGGTAACGCCATATTTTCGGGCAATCGTACTAAGCTTTTCCTTATTTCTAACTGTATGAATTTTTTGAACTTCCTTAACAGCAACCGTGCTTTCTGAAGCCACTAACTGTTGAGATTTGATAGCTGCATAAATTTCTGTTTCATTAGAAATAAAAGTTCCAATTTTAGCTTTTGGAAGCGTTAAGCTATTTCCACCAGAAGGAATCATTCCTTTTCGGTATTGAGGATTAAAGTAAATAATATCTTCTACAGACACATCTAGCGCCGCAGAAATTTGATCAAAAGTCATTGGCTCTTTTAAAACAGCCGTATCAACTTCAAAATAAGTTTTACGGGGAGAAGCCGCATAAATATTATGTTCAGCTGGATAATTCATGACGTAATTTGCAGCAATAAAGGCAGGCACATACGCTTGTGTTTCTGTTGGTAAAAACGGGCGAATTTCCCAATATGTTTTTTTACCACCGCTTCTGCGTATTGCTTTGCTAATGGTTCCGGGCCCTGCATTGTATGCTGCTAAAACCATTTGCCAATCACCAAACATACCATATAAGCTTTTTAAATACTCTGCTGCTGCCTCAGTAGCTTTATACACATTGGAGCGTTCGTCTATATAGGACGTAACATTTAAACCGTACATTTTTCCAGTAGGATACATAAATTGCCATAATCCCGTTGCTCCACATTTAGATCGTGCAATAGGATTAAGAGCAGACTCAATAACTGCTAAATGTTTTAATTCTAACGGAATATTATGCCTGTCAAATACTTCTTCAAACATGGGGTAATATAATTGCGACAATCCCATCACCCTACTAACTAATTGACGTTTACGCACAGCGTATAGTTCTATAAAACCCTTAACGTGAGGATTATAAACCAAGTCAAAAGGAGAGTTGGCATCTAATTTTGCTAGTCGGCTTTCATATACAAAATCTTCAAAGCGAGGCACACTGTCTTCAGCATACTTGTATTTATTAACTTTAGGATAAACAGGTTTTAAAAGCGCTTTTTCAAGCACCTTTTGGTTAGCTAAACTATCTAGCATAGCAGCCACCGGATTATCAGTCATTGTAACCGTATTTTGCGCAAACAATTTACTGATAAACAAAACTGACACTATAAGTGTTGTGTTGAGTATATGTTTTGATAAGTTAACCATCGTGTTTGTTTTTATAATGTAACGCAATGTTTTAGAAAAGGTTACAATAAATTTTTATTCCTATTTACAAGTATAAAAAATAATAATAATAAATAAAAATTAAAGTAGTTTAATTTTTAACTTTACAATGTGAAAAACAAAAGCGAAGAAACTAAAGAGTACTTTGAACGAAGTATCTTATTAGTGATTGTAGTTGCAGGTTCGGGTATTTTTTTAGACTGGCTAAGTATAACATGGTTACTAGATGTAAATCCTTGGGGTACAGCTACTGCAATACCTGGTTTAATGCTTACGCTGCAGGGCATCTGGTTAATTGTAAATCCTTTTGCGGTGATCTACGAAGATAGGTTTGAAATAAAACAGTCGCTGTTATATAATAAAGAATTTTTTTATCTAGATGCTAAATCTATTGATGATAAAAAAACTCACTCCGTACAAATAATATATAATGATGGCGATTTAGAAAATCTTCCTTTATTAGGAATGAGAGCTTCTCATAAACAATTGTTTAAAGATAGGCTTAAAGAGAAAATAGCTGAGAGTGTTAAACATAGAGATTTTTAAAAACAAATTAATTACATCCCCATGAAGAATAAAAAACTTATTTTTTTTCTAATTCTTTTGTTTCCGGCTTTATTTAAAATTATTTTAGAATTTACGACTATCAATTCTAGAAAATTACCCCATTACGGACCAAAAGAGTTGGCAGGGAAAGATACAGTATTTTACAAAGTGACTTCAGACTTTAAAAGTTTACCCTCGCTTTCCGCTAATACTATCGAATTACAAAATCTAAAATTAGATACCGTAAACTTTCCGTTGTATGCCGTTTGTTTTATAAAACACAGTTACAAAAAAGATGACTACAGAATGGCTGGTTTAACGGAATATGCCCAATACAAAAAAGATAAGATAAAATTAATACCTTTTGTTATCATTACTCCTTGTGATAGTGTTAGCGACTCAACTTGTTTACGTGAAATGCAGCAGCTATCTGTTGGCAATAAAAATATTTATAATTATTATTGGAATTCATCAACTTTTGATAGTTTAAATGTAACCTATTTTAAAGAAAAACCAATTTATGTAGATTATAGTTTTTTTGTTTTAGTAGATAAAAACAGAAATATTAGAGGTTATTACGATGGTAGATATGTATCTGAAATAAAAAGATTAACAGAAGAATATCAGCATTTGAGAATGAAGGAAGAAAAACAAAATGTAATTAACTTAAACAAAATTGAAACTAAATGATCGTAAGGTTTTCTATACTATTTTTAGCACTACTCGTTTTTAGTTGTACTGAGCAGTCCGTTAAAACAAACAAATTACTATTACCCATTATTGGCGAAAAAAAATTAGCCGGTGTTGAAGGCACTGATACTATTTATCATGCCATACAACCATTTTCATTTATTAATCAATTTCATGATACAGTAACCGAAAAGGTTATTGAAAATAAAATTTATGTGGCAGATTTTTTCTTTGCTACTTGCCAAAGTATTTGTCCTAAAATGAGTTCGCAATTAGTACATGTGCAAACTGCTTTTAAAAACGATAAAGATGTATTGATTTTATCTCACACCGTAAATCCATTGCACGACACGGCAGAAGTATTAAACGGCTATGCTCAAAGTTATGGTGCTATAAAAAACAAATGGCATTTTTTAACGGGCAATAAAAAGGCAATCTATGATTTGGCGCGATATAGCTATTTAGTAAATGCTTTGGAAGAAGATGGAAGCGCTGAAGGTTTTTTACATAGCGAATTATTTATTTTAGTTGATGCACAAAAACGGATTCGTGGATTTTATGATGGCACTGACAGCGTGGCGGTGGTGAAATTAATTTCGGACATTACACTTTTAAAACAGGAATAATGAAATACATGTTGTTGGTAGTTTTTTATTTAATGACATCAACGTTATTTTCCAAAAATAAAGTAGTTACTATTCATTATTTAGATAGTGCCTCAGCCATTATATATTCAGAAAAAATAGCTCTGAACGACAAAAAGCCAAATCCAATTTTTCAATTATTTAAAAAAAAACAACGCTTAAATAAACGTATTACAGCGGCAGTATTAGCCTTTCCGTTTCCGTTTGGCATTGTTGGTTTGCACCGCATTTATTTAGGAACCAAGCCACATGTGCCAGTAGTATATATTGCAAGTTTGGGTGGTGTATTTGGCCTTTTACCTTTTATTGATTTTTGCGCCATAACTTTTGGTAAAAACTTTGATGCTTGCCGAGATAACGGCAATGTATTTATGTGGGTAAAAGAATAAAAGTAAAATTTATTTTTAATAATAAAGTTGCACTCCGTTTTTAAAATATAATACAAAATTAAACTATCTCTGAAATCAAAAGTACCAATAACAGTAATTCTATTTTCTGTTACTTAATTAGTAATTCAATAATAAACTTGATTTCCTATATTTACAATCAACCTTGCTGAACCTAAATTTGAGTATATTTACTAAGCAGTAGAAATGAAAAAAGCACCTCAATATAAAATATTTATTTTGCTTGGGGTGATAAAGTCACCTATATAAGTAAGTTATGCGGCATGCTTTAGAAGAAACCATTCACTTGAAACAGCCTAATTGAGAACGAGATATGATTGAAATAAAAAAATATTTCCAAAAAATGGGTGCTATTTCTGAAAAAGATTGGGACTTCTTTTCATCTAAACTTGTAAGACGTGAATTTGCCAAAAATTCAATAATTTTAAAAGTAGGTCATAAAGAAAAATACTTATCTTTTATAGAGAAGGGAATTGTTAGAAAATGTATTCCACAAGAATTTGATGATTTAACTTTTGAATTTGCATTCGTCAATAATTTTGTGTCCGCATATGATTTTTTCTTGACACAAGAACCATCAACTTACCAATTAGAAACCTTAACAGACACTATACTCTGGAGCGTATCGTATAATGACTTAGAAATAATTTATGACAATACGGAAATTGGTAATACAATAGGAAGATTGGCAAGCGAAGACCTGTTTATGAAAAAATCTAAGCGAGAATTATCTTTATTAATCCAATCTGCCCAGGAACGTTATTTGAACTTGTTTACAGAACAGCCTGAATTGTTGCAATTTATTCCATTAAAATATATAGCCTCTTATATTGGAGTAACGCCACAGGCACTAAGTAGAATAAGGAAACGTATTTCTTAACCCAAGTTCATTGTTTGAATTTTAGCTTATTAGTAATTTTGTAACTCATCAATTAAAAAAGAGTAATGGAAAA
>JAIOZA010000022.1 GCA_021740825.1 Bacteroidia bacterium
TTATTAGAAGATGCTGTTGAATTTTGTAAAAAAAATGGTGTAGAATTTTATGCTGTCAATAAAAATTATCCTGAAGAAATTATTACTGAGGATACTCCTAGAAAACTAAACGTAGATATTTTTATTGATGATAGAAACGTAGGTGGTTTTTTAGGTTGGAGTGCAACTTGGCAAATTCTTCATCCGGAAGGTGGCAATTTTAATCACATGGTTAAAAATCCGGAAGCTCACAATAATTACAAACAAGAAAAAACATTTTTTCAAAAACTATTTGGCAAATGATTATCTTAAAAAACAGAGAAGAAATAGAATTAATGAGAGAATCTGCATTAAGTGTGTCTCGAACATTAGGAATCATAGCTAAAGAAATAAAACCAGGAGTTACAACTCTTTATTTAGATAAAATAGCCGAAGAGTTCATTAGAGATAATGGAGGTATTCCAGGGTTTAAAGGTTTATACGGCTTTCCTAACTCCCTATGCATGTCATTAAATGCCTCCGTAGTTCATGGTATTCCAAATGATAAACCTTTACTAGAAGGAGATATCATTTCTGTGGATTGCGGTGTTTTAAAAAATGGATATCATGGTGATCATGCCTACACATTTGCTGTGGGGCAAATAGCTCCTGAAGTTCAAAAATTACTAGATGTTACAAAAGAATGCTTATATATTGGCATTGAACAATTTAAGAGTGGCAATAGAATTGGTGATATTGGACATGCTATACAAACTCATGCCGAAAAAAATGGTTATGGTGTTGTTAGAGAATTAGTAGGTCATGGATTAGGAAAAAAATTACATGAAGATCCAGAAGTTCCTAACTACGGAAAGCGCGGCGACGGACCAAAAATTAAAGATGGAATGGTAATTGCCATTGAACCTATGATAAATATGGGGACAAGAAATATTAAACAACTAAAAGATGGGTGGACAATTTTAACAGCCGACGGAAAACCATCAGCGCATTTTGAGCATGATGTTGCCCAAATTGATGGTAAACCAGAAATTTTATCCACATTTAAATATATTGAAGAAGCTTTAGGTATTTTGTAAGATGTAAATCATGATAAACTAACTATTTTTTTGCTATGTTGCTAATATTTAGTTTATTGTATAGCAATTTAGTGCTAACAAATTAATTGTATGAACATAAATAATAAAAATAAAAAAACATATACCATATTAATTGGTTTAGGATTAGTTGCATGCTTTTTTTATTCATGCGGAAATTCAGCGTCAACAGACCAAAAATCAATTGATGTTACAAACACTGATACAGTAAAGGCTTTAGGTTTAAATGTAGGAGGAGAATTGTTTAGTATTCCTTCTCCAATGCAAACGGCGCTGCTTATTCAAAAGTTAGGTATTGCCTACGATAAAAGTATTTTAAATCAAAAAAATAATACTGAGCAATATGTTTCTGAATATTCTAAAGCATTAAATTTAGGTATTTATGGTGCTGATTTAGGATATATTAGCATGTATAGTCAAACTCAGGATGCATTTGCATTTTTAGGAAAAGTAAAGAATTTAGCAGATAAAATAGGTGTTGCAGAAGCGTTCGATCAAAAAACAATGGAACGAATTAATAATAACATCTCTAATAAAGATAGCATATTGGTGTTAGTTGGTGTTGCTTACAGAGCAAGTGATTCTTATTTAAAAACTAACAAACGACCGGAAATAAGTACGTTAATTTTAGTGGGTGGATGGATTGAAAGTATGCACTTTTCGATTGCAGCGTACCGCACTAAAAATACTGATGCATTAAAGTATCGAATCGCTGATCAAAAGCAAGCGGTTACTAGTATCATAAAGCTAATTTCGTCGCACAATTTACCCGAGGCTAAATTGCTACTTGCCGATTTATTAGTGTTATCAAAAGTTTATGATGGCGTAATTTCTAAGTATAAGTTTATTGATCAAACTACAGATGCCGTAAGCAAAACAACATACATAAATAGTAATAATGAAATAGAAATTACTGATATTCAAATTGAACAAATTGAGAAAAAAATAGCAAGTATTCGTAACAAAATTATTAGTTCAAAATCGTAATTTACTTTAAAAATATGAAGAAAAATTTTAATACACTTCTTTTAATACTGTGTATAGCATGCTTATCAAATACGATAAATGCTCAATGCGATTCTATTGCTAAAATATGCGCAAAACATCTTATTTCTAATTTTATTTCGGATGGTCAATCGTACCGTTCATTATTAATAAATTCGGAAGAAATGGCTGAATTTCACACTACCTTTTTTGGAGAAACCACCTACCGAATTGCTGCCTGCAGCGGTAAAACAGACGGGAATTTAATATTTAATATTTTTGATCAAGAAAGACATCTTTTGTTTACAAATAAAAATTACAGAAACTCACCTTACTGGGATTTTAAAATAAAATCTACTTTAGAATGTACGATAGAAGCGCAACTTGACCCAAATAAAAATGCAGGCTCTGGATGTGCCGTTATTTTAATTGGATTTAAGCAAAAGTAAATGCATTATAATAATTAAATTTTTGATTTAGCTTTTTAGCTCAACTTAAATAAAATAGAAAATGAAACTACTCTATTCAATTGGTTTACTAACTATCTGCTTGTCCGTTAAAGGACAATTTAATTGTAATTTCAAAATAGATTCTTGCGCACTTCCGCTTCAAAAACATAAAGTGCAAGTTGAATTAATGGAAGTGCCAATTAAAAAAGATTATTACGTACAATTTATTAAAAATAGCGAGAAAAATTTCCTGAAAATTATTGTCAGTGATAATTTAGGCTTCGGGAATAAAGGTTCATTGCTGCTACTTTTAAATAAAAAACAAATCTATATTAAGACTATTGAACTTAAAATTATTAATAAAACCTCTGGATATTTTTTACTACCCCTTAATAATAATAATTACCTAGAAAACATAAAAGATCTAGGAATTACAAAATTAATTTTTTGCGAGAAAAACGAATGCAGTATTCCAAAAAACGATACTGAACAAATAAAAAAAGTGGCTAATTGTTTTTACATAGCAGTTCAAGAAAATTCTAAATCTACTGAAGGCAAAATCCAAAATTAACTGCTCGCTTTTTTTCCTTACAATAATTAAAAAACTTAAAATGTCAAATTAACGCCTAACATAAAATGTGTTGGAGCTGCAGGAGCCAAATAATTAGATTTTATTAATTTATCATCTATGTAATAACTATAATTATAACCATTAGTTTCATATTTTGTATTAGATAAATTATAAACGATAGCCATCAAATTTATTTCTTGAATCAACTTTGTTTTAATTGTATAATTTACTCTTAAGTCTGTAATTAAATAAGAATCAATTGCTCTTTCATTATCAGAAGTATTATCTAAATATTGTTTACCAACATATTTGTTTAAAAAAGAAATTTCTAAATTTTTAATAGGCTTAAAAATAAAATTTGATGCCGCTACTACATTTGGCGAAAAGGAAATATCGGTATTTGTGTATTTAACTTTATACTGCTTAAATACAGAATAATCTACGTTACTACTATCAATGTATTCCGTATAATTATTTACTTTATTTTGAGACAAAGTTATATTTCCATTAAAGGTAAAATACTTGGTGATATTGGCATTTAATTCAACCTCAACCCCTCTTCTATAACTATAATCAACATTTACGCGATTATAAGCCCCAACATCATTAATTTGACCATTCAATACTAACTGATTTTTATACTGCATATCATAATAATTAACACCAATGCTTACATTTTTTAATCTGTGAGTAGCCCCAATTTCTAAATCATTTAACTGCTCTGATTCTGGACGACTTAATATACTTGACTGAACAAAATCATTTCTATTTGGTTCTTTATTTGCTATCGAATAACTAGCGTAAACGTTTGTATTTTTAGTTACTAAATAATTTATCCCAACTTTAGGATTAAAGAAACCGTATGATGCATTTAAAGGTTGTTTGTTTGTTAATGAAGTATCAAATCCCATGAAATCGTAACTAATGGTTCGGTATTGTAAATCAACATAAGCAGTAAATTTATTAGTAGGTTTTATGGTAGTTTTTAAATACACATTGCCATCTTTTTTTGTTGCTTTATCATCATAATACCGTGGTTTAAAATCATTAGCATTACTAAATTGAGCCCAAATTACTTCGCCATTATGTCTTCCAAAATAAGTATTGTACCCACCACCTAAAACAAAATTCAGCATAGTATTAGGCTTGTAACTAATGTTTCCAATGGCTCCAATAAAATCATTATCTAACCAAAGCCTCCTAATTAAATCAGTTGTTCTAATCGTATCATTGGTCGTCATCACATCTGGCATTTTGTAATCGCTAAGCGATTGACCTTGTTTAAATTGCTCATAGTAACCTTTACCAGCAGTGTAATGACCTGTTAAATTAACTATTAGCTTATTATTAAATGAATGAATAAAATGAACCTGGTAATTATCTTGCTTATAATTATCCGTTTCGTTGTTATAATATTTTACAGTTCCATTCGCGTCATAATACCTTCCGCAAGAATTATCAGTTCTATTTCCATTATCAATACTATCTTTTAAAACATAATTCCATGCCTGATAGGTTTTTTCCCAACCGCTAAACATAATAGCTTTTACTGATGTGTTTTTCTTATAATAACCTGCAGCAATATAAAATGAATTTAATTTAGAGGAAGCTCTGTCAATATAACCATCACTATTAATTCGCGAAGCACGTGCATCCAAAGTAAAATGATTATTAATTAAACCTGTTCCAGCTGCAATGGTATTTTTTGTCGTATTAAATGAACCAAAACTATTGTTAAGGTGTCCGTAGGCTTTTTCATTTAACTGATTTGTTTGCATATTAATGCTGGCACCAAATGCACCTGCCCCATTAGCTGAAGTTCCTGCCCCTCGCTGCACTTGAATATTATTTGCCGAGGATAATATATCTGCCATGTTCACAAAAAAGGTTCCTTGGCTTTCAGCATCATTTACTGGTATTCCGTTTATTGTAAGGTTAATACGAGTTCCATCAGTTCCTCTAATACGCAGACCTGTGTAACCTACGCCATTTCCGGCATCCGAATTTACAACAACTGAAGCCATCGAATTTAATGCATATGGCAAATCTTGCCCTACATTTTGCTTTTTAATTTCTTCGCTACTTAAATCTGCATAAGCAAAACCTAAATTATTATCGACTCTTGTTGAACTAACAACAACTTCATCTAAAGATTTATCATCTTGATTTAAAACAATTTCAAATGATAAATTATCTTTTATTTCAACGGAATCAATTTTTACTTTGTAACCAACACATTTAGTAAATAAAATATAAGTTCCGGCTTTTAGATTTTTAAATTCAAATTGCCCTAAGGAATTAGATTGTGTGGATAAAAAAGTGTTTTTTATTCCTATTACCGAAAAAGGAATTGGTGTTTTTTCCGGTGAAATTACCGAGCCACTTAAAGTGAGTTGAGCTTGCAATATATACGAGCAAGTTGAAAACAAGGCTAAAGCCATTGCATGTTTGATTGTTTTGGTGTTCATTTTTTATATTTTTTTTCTTGTTAATAATAACATCGCAAGGGGATGCGACATCGTTGTTAACTATTTCCCTACGCAGGCATTATCCTGATCAGGTGCATACACATAAACGTTTGGCATTTTTGTGTAATGGGTATAATCTCAGCTCTAATAGTTTTTAGTAGAAAGTGTTTAGTTTTAAAAACTGAACACTAAAAAATCAAAACTTTCAAAGCACCCCTAAAAGATTCGTGGCAAATGTAATTATTTTTTTAAGGGGGAGAAATAAAAAAATACAATTACGAAAACACTGATTTAATGAGATAAAAAAGATTTTATTAGGCGAAACTCAATAAAGTTAGATTTTAAAATAATCAGTTGTTAATCATAACTATCTGTGACATCTGCGTCCCATTACAAAGCCAAATGCTTCGACTCCACAATTTGTCCATAAAACAAACTGGCATGTGTATCAAACGATTCGCTGCTATCAGTTGTAAAAAAATCTCTTTTTGAATTTTTAGAAAGTAATGATTCCAGCTCCGGATGACGTAATAAATAATCTTGTAAACCATTAGCAACAATAGAACCCTGGGTTAATATGTGAATATTTTTCGGTAGATGCTTTTCAATCAAAGATTTCAATAAAGGATAATGGGTGCATCCTAAAACAACTGTATCGATGTTTTGAGATTGCTGCAGTAATTTCTGAACATGTTTTTCTACAAAATAATTAGCCCCTACTCCATCTAACTCATTATTTTCAATTAATGGCACCCACATTGGGCAAGCTTCTTGAAAAACTTTGACATCAGGAAAAAATTTTTTAATTTCTATTACATAAGATTGCGATGAAACTGTACCATTTGTAGCAAAAATACCAACCTCCTTAGTTTTTGTAAAATTACCAAGTAACTCAGTTGTTGGCCTAATAACACCCAACACTCTTTTGTTAGGAGCAATTAGTGGCAAATCCTTTTGCTGAATTGTTCGAAGTGCTTTAGCAGAAGCGGTATTACATGCTAAAATAACTAACTCGCAACCTTGACTAAAGAGTGCTTTAACACACTCTAAAGTGTACTCATAAACTGTTTCATAAGATCGTGAACCATAAGGAGCACGAGCATTATCTCCTAAATATAAATAATCATATTGAGGCAAAGTGTTTACCAATTCTTTTAATACGGTTAATCCACCGTATCCTGAATCAAAAACTCCGATGGGCGAATATGTGATTGGTTTGCTAATACCTAACAATTATACAAAATTATTCAGTTGAAATTCCCGTTTATTTTTAGTATTTTTAAACTTTGTGAATTCTATTTTGTATTTACTATAAATTATTAAAAACTATGGCATTTTCTCCTATTCGCTTTGTTGATAAAGACAAAGATAAAGCACTATTTTTTGCAACACTGCGCAAGCGCGTTGACGGTTATTTTAAAGAAAATAATATATCAAAACATTACAACGCAAGTATGATTGTTAAATCAGTCGTGTTTTTATCTGCTTATATTTTACCTTTTATTGCCATTTTAATTTTTAACCCTCCCTTTAATATCGCTTTGGTTTTATGGGCCATTATGGGCTTTTCGTTATCTGGTATTGGCATGAGTATAATGCACGATGCAAATCATGGTGCATACTCTTCTAACAGTTCAACTAATTACTGGATGGGGCATACTTTAAATATAGTTGGAGGTTCAGTATTTAATTGGAAATTACAGCATAATGTAATGCACCATACTTACACTAATATCATTGATTATGATGATGACATTGCAGATAAATTAATCTTAAAATTTAACCCTCATACCAAAGTAAAATGGTACCATAAATTACAAGTAGTGTATGCTTTTTTGTTTTATGGCATTTTAACTTTGTATTGGGCTTTATTAAAAGATTTTATTCAATTTAATAAATATACTAAACAAGGAGTCAATACAAGCACAAAGGAACAAAACAGAGTGCTTTGGATAAAAATGTTTATTAGTAAACTAATTTATTGGGCTGTTATTTTTGCCTTGCCCATTTTTGTATTTCATATTCCTTTTTATCAAATTTTGTTAGGTTATTTATTAATGCAATTTATTTCGGGAGTTGTATTAACGGTTGTATTTCAATTAGCACATACAGTTGAAGGCACTTCGCATCCATTGCCAAATGTTGATTATACCATCGAAAACAATTGGGCAGTTCACCAAATGAATACGACTGTGAATTTTTCTCGCAAAAACAAATGGATTTCCTGGTATGTTGGTGGTTTAAATTTTCAGGTGGAGCATCATTTATTTCCTACTATTTGCCACGTGCATTATCCGGCAGTATCTGAAATAGTAAAAGCAACAGCCGAAGAATTTGGAGTACCTTATTTAGAAAATCCAACATTTTGGACAGCATTAAAATCTCATGTTAGAGCTATTGTTAGCTTTGGTAAAATGCCTGATTTAAATGAGGCTATTGGTTAAAAATTTATCCAGCAGATGTAGCTGATTTTCGCGAATCTGATTTTAATTATTAATTCATAACCTGTTAAAAAAATCTGCGCTTATCTGTGAAATCTGCGGGAGACTTTTTAATATTGCTCAGTCTCGTTTGGAAAATCTTTACTCTTCACATCCTTAATATATTGCTGAAAAGCACCTGTCATACTTTCATATAAACTTAAATACCTTCTTAAAAAGCGAGGACTAAACTCATGTGTCATGCCTAACATATCATGAGTTACTAAAACCTGACCATCCACTCCGCCACCAGCGCCAATTCCTATAACAGGAATCGAAATACTATTTGAAACCTCAGCCGCTAATTTTGCCGGAATTTTTTCCACTACCAAAGCAAAACAACCTGATTCTTCTAATATCTTTGCGTCATTTATTAAACGTTGTGCTTCTTCTTCTTCTTTAGCTCTAACCGTATACGTTCCAAATTTGTATATAGATTGAGGTGTTAAACCTAAATGGCCCATAACCGGAATACCTGCTGATAAAATCCGTTCTATAGAATCTTTTATTTCTCTTCCGCCTTCTAATTTAACAGCATGTGCCCCACTTTCTTTCATTATTTTTATGGCAGATGTCAAGGCTTCTTTTGAATTTCCTTGATATGAACCAAAAGGTAAATCTACAACTACTAAAGCTCTATCAATAGCTCTGATAACCGAAGATGCGTGATAAATCATTTGATCTAAAGTAATAGGCAAAGTTGTTTCGTGCCCTGCCATTACATTACTGGCACTATCACCAACTAAAATGACGTCAATTCCTGCATGGTCAATTATTTTAGCCATGGTATAATCATAAGCTGTAAGCATCGCGATTTTTTCGCCGCGGCGTTTCATTTCCTGCAATTGGTGCGTTGTAACTTTTTTTACTTCTTTATGAACAGACATAATTTAATGTTTAATTAACCAAATATATTCAATTTAACCACATAGAATCATAGGTTTTCTGTAGTTAAGTTATACCAAAAATTAACAGTTTAACATAGTTATGAAGCCTCGCTTCACCTATCTTTACTATAAAATTCTTATTATTCTATCTTAACTATGCGCCTATGTGGTTAATATCATGTAAAATTACTTAATTAAATTTTTAATTCTCTTAAAAATAGTAAATTTGTATTTATTCAAAAAAATATAATGAAAAAACGAATTTTATATATCACACTTAGTTTTATCTCAGCTTTAATATTTACTGCTTGTAAAAACGATCTTGATGTTTTAGCACCGGGAGAAGAATCTGTATCTGTTTACGGAATTTTAAATCCAAATGCCGCAGTGCAAAATATTAGAATTAATAAAGTGTACTTATCCGATGGCGACGCAATCACTGCTGGACAAGACAACAGTAACATTAATTATGGGTCCGGAGAGTTAAAAGTGACATTACAGCGTTATATGACTGGTTCAACCACGCCAACATTAACAACTATTGGAAATACAAGCAAAAAGGAAATTGTATTAACGGAAACTGTTGTAACTACTGCCAGCGGAAGTTTCGGTCAAGAACAACGTATCTGGCAAACAAGCGATAAACTATTTTCAAAAGGTGAATATAAATTAACAATCACAAATGTTAGTACAGGAAAAATCTTTACTGCTCAAACAACGATGTGCGATAGCGTGAAGTCCTATAATGCAGCTATGCCATTTAAATATTACCCTAATGCTATTGCTAGTATTGCGTTTCCTACTCACTGCAATGGTTATATTCTTGATTCGCCTCCCGGTACAGGAACACAACCACTTGCTTATGTAGATTACTCGAATACTACTTTGATACAAAAAATAAAATTCAAATCAGTTGCAAATGCAAGATTATATGATGTAGTAATGAGATTTCATTACATTGATTCAACATTCACAGGTGCAGGAAATCGTCAATTTATTGATTTTAATTTTTCTACCCAAAAATCAATTGAATTAACGGGCGATGAAGTGATGGAAGTATCATTTGCAGCTAATGAGTTTTATAAAAATCTAGCTGCAGAAATAACTAAAAAATCATCAGTAGGTATTAAAAATAGAACAGTTCATTACATAGAATATATTATTACTGCTGGTAATGAAACCTTAAATACATTTTTACAAGTTAATGCTCCTTCAAACTCAATTGCCCAAGATAAACCTTATTATACCAATATAAATGGTGGAGTTGGTGTTTTTGCATCTAAATCAAGCTCTGCTATTTCAAAGGAATTACTTAGCGATTTTATAGATGAAATAGCTGATCATCCGAGTACTCAACCATTTATGTTTCAAAAAACATACACCTTTATTTGTCCTTAATTACTGCCAAACTATCAATACTAAACCACCTAAAAATGACATATTTTAGGTGGTTTTTTTATGTTTGTGTCAGCATGTCATAATAATTTAATCAATTGTAATTGGCATAAACATTGACTAAACTATTGCATATTAATAAAAAAACAATTAAAAAAACATAGATCATGGGAAAAATTATAGGAATAGATTTAGGAACAACTAATAGCTGTGTGGCAGTTATGGAAGGAAATGAAGCTGTTGTTATTGCTAATAATGAAGGTAAGAGAACAACTCCATCTGTAGTAGCATTTGTTGAAGGAGGAGAACGTAAAGTTGGAGATCCTGCAAAAAGACAAGCAATTACTAACCCAACAAAAACGATTTCTTCAATAAAACGTTTTATGGGGAGTTCATATGATGAAGCTCACAAAGAGATTTCACGTATGACATACAAAGTAGTTAAAGGAGATAACAACACGCCTAGAGTTGTTATAGATGAGAGAAACTACTCTGCACAAGAGATTTCAGCTATCATTTTACAAAAAATGAAAAAAACAGCTGAAGACTTTTTAGGTACAGAAGTTACTGAAGCGGTTATTACAGTTCCGGCATATTTTAACGATGCTCAGCGTCAAGCAACAAAAGAAGCAGGCGAAATTGCTGGTTTAAAAGTAAAGCGTATCATTAACGAACCAACTGCTGCTGCCCTTGCTTATGGAATGGACAAAAAAGGCAAAGATATGAAAATTGTTGTGTTTGACTGCGGTGGTGGTACACATGACGTTTCAGTTTTAGAATTAGGAGATGGTGTATTTGAAGTAAAATCAACTGACGGAGATACGCACCTTGGTGGTGATGATTTTGATCAATTAATTATTGATTGGTTAGCTGATGAATTTAAAAAGGAAGAGGGAATTGATTTACGTAAAGATCCAATGGCTTTGCAACGTTTAAAAGAAGCTGCAGAAAAAGCTAAGATTGAATTATCTAGTACAACCTCATCTGAAATTAACTTGCCTTATATTATGCCAGTTAACGGTATTCCTAAGCATTTAGTAAAACAATTAACACGTTCAAAATTTGAGCAATTAGCAGACAGCTTAATAAACAGAACAATTGATCCATGTAAATCAGCTTTAAAAAATGCAGGCTTATCAACTTCTGATATTGATGAAATTATTTTAGTTGGTGGTTCAACTCGTATTCCAGCAATTCAAGCAGCCGTTGAAAAGTTCTTCGGAAAAACACCAAGCAAAGGAGTAAATCCTGATGAGGTTGTAGCTTTAGGTGCTGCAATTCAAGGTGGTGTATTAACTGGAGAAGTAAAAGATGTATTATTATTAGATGTAACGCCTTTATCATTAGGTATTGAAACTTATGGTGGGGTGTTTACTAAATTAATTGAATCTAATACAACGATTCCTTCTAAAAAAACAGAAACGTTCTCAACTGCTAGTGATAACCAACCAAGTGTACAATTACATGTGTTGCAAGGTGAGCGTCCTATGGCTAAAGATAACCGCACCATTGGCCAGTTTAACTTAGATGGTATTATGCCAGCGCCTCGTGGAGTTCCTCAAATTGAAGTAACCTTTGATATTGATGCAAATGGTATTTTATCAGTATCGGCTAAAGATAAAGCAACTGGTAAAGCTCAAAACATTCGTATCGAAGCTTCTTCTGGATTAAGCAAAGAAGAAATTGAGAAAATGAAGCGTGAAGCAGAAATGAATGCAGATGCTGACAAAAAAGCAAAAGAAGAAGTAGAAAAAATAAATGCTGCTGATGGTTTAATTTTCCAATCTGAAAAGCAACTAAAAGAGTATGGTGAGAAAATTCCGGCAGAGAAAAAATCAACTATTGAAAATGCATTAACAGAATTGAAAACAGCTCATGCTGCTAAAGATTTAGCCGGTATTGATTCTGCTACAACTACTTTAAACGCTGCATGGGAAGCTGCATCTCAAGAAATGTATGCTGCTATGAACGAGCAACAAGGTGGTGCGGCTGCAGGAGATTCGCAAGCTAATGCAAATACTGAAGGTAATAAATCTGAAAGTGTAACTGATGTAGATTACGAAGAAGTAAAATAATCACACTTAAATAATAATTAAAAATCCCTTTAAGAAAATTCTTAAAGGGATTTTTTTTGATTTTTTTGATTTCATAAAAATGTCTTATACCAATTACATTTATTACATGTTCCAATTATGGTGGTCATGCTGAACTTGATTCAGCATCTCAGAGACCCTGAATCAAGTTCAGGGTGACTAACTGCTTGGACTATCTATTACTTATAAATGGTATTAAACCTTTTTTCTAACATTCACCGTTTCAATAAATAACTTAATTTACAAATTTGAATTTAAATAATTGTGTAATTTTAATTTATAAAAATTTGCTTATGAAGTGTTTTATTTTTTCAGTTATTTTATTTCAATTTTGGTGTACTTCAGCGTTTTCAAAAGATTCACTGAATATTATTAATAAAAAAGTAAGTTTTGGGTTTGCAATTAATCCTAACCGTATTGTTAATGCAGTTATTGTACATTCAACTTTTAATAATTCGGGCGGAGATAAATATGATATTGATTTAGTGCTAAAACAATTTTCTACCTATGGCGTGTCAGCACATTATGTAATAGGGCGTGATGGAAAAATATATCAATTAGTAGATGAAAAAGACAACTCTTATCATGCTGGTAAAAGCAGATTGCCAGACGGCACAACAAATGTAAATTCTTGTTCTATTGGAATTGAATTAATGACTTCCTACACAGAATCTCCAACTGAACAGCAACTAGCAGCACTTTTAATCTTAATAAATCAAATAAAAAAAAGACACCCAATTAAATACGTATTAAGACATAGTGATATTGCACCTGTACGTAAAACAGATCCATGGAATATGAATTGGGATGAGTTTAAAAATAGGTTACTCGATACAAAAAATTAATTTATAATCACAAAAAAAGAGGCTGTCTCAAAAGGGCAGTTTCTTTTTTTGTTTAAAATTTGGTTATAAGCTCGATAATTTTTGATTTTTTTCAAAGAGACAAAATAATCCACTCGGATTAGGCTGCCATTTTCTTAAAGTTATGCGCTAATGCGATTAATCCTGTTTCAATTTCAACTTTTTTGATACCTCTTAGATTAAATCGCTTGAAGTTTTTATTGTGTTTGATATTAGCAAACACGGGTTCTACATCATACGCTCTTTTTTTGCGATGATACTTTCCTTGTTCACTTTTTAAGAGTTCATTTACCTTTGCTTTATAATCCTTGAGCGTGTGGTTAATATCTACTTTACGATTGCCTTTGCTCTTGTAGCACTTATCTTTTAATGCACATTCATTGCAATTGATAGCTCGGTAACTTGTTATCTGCTGCACTTGTCCACTTTTGTTTTTTCGTTTGCTTGTTCCAATATTATGCATTGGCTTGCCTGATGGGCAAAAGATGGTGTCAGTTTCTTTATCATGAGCAAAATAATCACTTTTATAATTATCCCTCAAAAAGTGCATGGATTGTTCTTTATCAAAATAACTATACTTGATAAAGGCATTGATATTTTCTTTTTCTAGTAAAGTGTAATTCTCTTCTGAACCATATCCAGCATCTGCAATAATGCTTTCAGGGTTTTGATTGTATAGCTTTTGGTAAGATTGTAAATGTGTTTGAAGCGTTCTTGTATCGGTTGGATTTTGATGAAGACTGTAATTAACGATGTATTGATTATTACTGGATACTTGTAAATTATAGGCAGGTTTTAATTGTCCGTTTCTCATGTGGTCTTCTTTCATACGCATAAAGGTAGCGTCTGTATCAGTTTTAGAGTAACTGTTGCGCTCTTTAAGCAAAGCTTCTTGAGCTTTATACTTAGTTAAACTCTTTGCCCACTCACGTTTAATGTAATTAACCTTTTGTTTTACTTTAGTTGGAACTTCGACTTTGTCTTTTAAAACAGCATGTATTTTATCAACTGTTTTAGTCAGTTGTTCAGGAGTAATTTCATCAAAAGAGATAGGCGCGGTGTCTTTTAATTCTTCTTTGGCAATGCTTTCTGTATAAGCCCAAACTTCTTTTAACTGAACCTCCATCTTTGATTTATTGTACTTAATACTATTGCCCCACACAAAGGTATAGCGATTAGCATTAGCCTCTATTTTTGTGCCATCGGTGTAAATTTCTTTTAAACTTAAATGTCCGCTTTGGGCTAATAATTCAACTACTTGAGCAAAAATGGTTTTCAGAACTTCTTTTAATCGCTCACTTCTAAATCTATTAATCGTATTATGATCGGGTTGTTGCATTCCTGCCAAATACATAAAATGTATATTGCTTTTTAAGCCTTCTTCTATTTTACGGCTGCTATAGGTATTACTCAAATAAGAATAAACTAATACTTTTAGTAACATGCGCGGGTGGTAACTAGATGTTCCTCCGCCTTTGTAGGCTTTTAGCAATTCACTCAAATCAATACTATCTATTACCGAGTTTACTGTTCGTACTGGATGGTTTACTTCTATCAACTCATCTATCGATGGTGGAAGTAACAAAGGCTGGTTGTTTATGTAGTCTTTAAATACTACTTTTGTATTAGAAATCACAACGCAAAGGTCACGCTTTGCAACATAAGTGGAGCCTTCGGCGCCCTTTTGTTTTTAACAATCCTATCTTAATTTTATGAACAATGTTTATAAAAACTGCTTTTACAAAAAAAGAGGCTATCTCTCTTTTGAGACAGCCTCTTTTTTAAATAATTAAGTTGATATTTTTTTAGTTTACTTTTATTAATTCTACATCAAATACTAACCAAGCATTAGGAGGAATAACTCCGCCGGCTCCATTAGCACCGTAACCTAATTCAGATGGAATAATAAACTTAGTTTTCCCTCCTTCTTTCATTAATTGCAATCCTTCGGTCCAACCTCTAATTACTTGGTTTAATCCAAATGTAGCAGGCTGACCTCTATCCACTGAACTATCAAACTTAGTTCCATTTAATAAATATCCTGTGTAATGCACCGTAACCTGATCAGTTGCTAATGGCGATTTACCGGTTCCTTCAACTTGAGTTATGTAACGTAAACCACTTGCCGTTGCAGTAGCGCCACCATAAGTT
The DNA here is from genome assembly GCA_021740825.1 of Bacteroidia bacterium. GTDB lineage: Bacteria > Bacteroidota > Bacteroidia > B-17B0 > Aurantibacillaceae > UBA4416. The sequence continues at coordinate 15,415 of JAIOZA010000022.1, forward strand.
TCGTTTAGCAATTTATCCATGTTTTCTTTTTCAGCTTTTGCTTTTGCCTCGGCTTTAGCGCCTGCATTTGCTTTTTCAAATTCAAAAACTTTTGCAGCGTCAAATACTTCTGCATCTTTACCTTTTCTTAAAATTGTTAAATGAGTTAACGTATCGTTACCAACAATTTTATTTACAACATCCATTCCTTCAACCACATTTCCAAACACAGAGTGCTTACCATCTAACCAATCTGTTTTTACATGAGTAATAAAAAATTGACTTCCGTTAGTTCCTGGTCCGGCATTTGCCATTGATAAAATACCAGGTCCAACGTGCTTTAATGTTTCATCAAATTCATCACCAAATTTGTAACCAGGATCTCCAGTTCCTGTTCCTAAAGGACAGCCACCTTGAATCATAAAGTTTGGAATAACTCTGTGAAATTTTAATCCGTCGTAATACGGAACACCATCAGCTTTAGCCGTATTTTTAATTACTCCTTCTGCTAAGCCAACAAAGTTAGCAACAGTCATTGGTGTTTTTTTAAACTCTAGGTTACAAATAATTGTTCCTTTCGATGTTTCAAATTTGGCATACATGCCATCAGCTTGTTTACTTAAAAATTCTTTATCCATTTTGCTTAATTTTGGTTTTTTAGGTTTATCTGGGTTTGCAATTAATCCTGAGGATATGACAGCAAAAAGAGAAGCTAAAATTATTTTTTTCATTTTATTAATTATTACTATTTCATTGATTTAAAAACTATTGCTGTGCTGGCATTTGCTGAGGCGCCCCCGCTTTAAAATCCAATAATTCAACTTCAAATAACAAAGTAGAAAACGGAGCAATTTTTGGACCGCCGCCATTTGCTCCGTAAGCTAAATTGGAAGGGATAATTAATTTTGCTTTGCTACCTTTGGTCATTAATTGAATTGCTTCTGTCCACCCTGGAATAACCTGGTTTAAAGGAAAAGTTGTAGGTTCACCTCTATCAATTGAACTATCAAACTTAGTTCCATCTAATAAAGTTCCTGTATAATGAACTGTAACTTCATCAGTTGATGTAGGATGTTCTTTACCTTTACCTTTTTTAGTTTCAATAAAAATTAAGCCACTTGCAGTTGGAGCAGTTTTAATATTATTTGCTGTTAAATACTGGTCTAATTTAGGTTTTTCTGCCTCACTCATTCTAGCAATTTCTTCTTCTTGCTTTTTTTGATTTTCCTCTAACTCTTTTTTGGTTTTAATATCAACCAATTTTACAGTTACTACTAATTTATCTCCTGGTTTAGCAAATGGAGGTAATGCTTCTAACTTATTAGTTTTTAAGAAAAATGAATCTGCACTAATTATAAATGCCGCACTATCATTTTTTGCCATCATAGTAAAGCCTTCTTCTAAGCTCCCAACAAAACTAGATTTAGGTAAAATGTTACGGATAACTCCAGAGCCATCTTGAGAATTTAGTTGCGAATCAAATAAAACAGAATCAGTTGTTGCACGTTTTAACGCATAAATTACTTTAAAACTAATTCCATCTCCCTCAACAGCCTTAACGCCTTCTTTGTCCTGAGTAAAAAATTTATAATGTAATCCGTTTTCAGCTTTTGTAAAGCCGTCAAACTCTGAGTTGTTACAAGAGAAAAGTCCTACAACAATTGCAGAACTTAATAGCATAGAGATTTTGTTCATTTGGTTTATTTTATATCTATTATTTTTAAATTGTAAACTAGTGGTGTGTAGGGCGGAATAGAACCATTACTGCTACCTAACTCTCCAAAAGCCAGTCGCGAAGGTACTATTATTTTTGTAAATTCTCCTTTTTTTAAGGATCCAATAACAATATTTAACCCTTTTATTACTTGATCAGGAGTTCCATAAATAAATTCAATCATTTGTTCAGATTCCCCAAAAGATTTTCCATCTAAAAAAGTGGCACTGTAGCTTAACTTAATCCTTTTTCCGACACTCACTTTTTCTAAATTAGTAGCTTTTTTGCTTAATGTATAAATACCATTTGCATCAGGCTTTACAAACTTATAATTTTGAAGTAAATAACAATCAATAAGCTGCAACTCTTGAAGTTCAGTATCTTCCTCCTCGTCATTACCAACAGCGTTTTTTTTCAATGCAGTGTATTCAGCTTTAGTAATAAGTTGAGTTAACCTTACATCAAGTTTAACAAGAGAATCGTTTTTACAAAAATAAGGAACTATGGTATCAAAATAATCTCTAAAAAACGCCTTTGGATGAATCAAAAATGATACGCTATCACCTTCTACCATTTTTAAAAAGTAACTGTTGCACGAACCTATAATTGACTTTGAATTTAATGAAACGTAAAGGCCATTTACAGCATCGTGTTTTGTGTCCCAAAATACCGAATCTGATTGTGTTTTCATGATCGCATCTAAAACAACGACATGATCATTGGTAGGGATTTCATTTCCATCTCCAATAGCAAGAATTTTATAATAATACCCTTGCGGACTTCTGCTATAACCATCTATTTGGTTTGGTTTTTTACAACTAAAGAATACTGTAAATGTCAATAAATAAAATAGAAATCTTTTTAGCATAGCCCAATTAATTTTGTGGTTGCTTTTGCGATGAGATAATCTCTAAATCATAAATAATTGGCGACATTGGCGGAATTTTTTTTGAATCGCCTAATAAGCCATGAGCTAAATGTGAGGGAATTAAAATTAGAGCTTTATCGCCAGATTTTAAATACAGGAGCGCTTTATGCACGCCATCTTCAATATGTTCCATACCCACCACAAACTGCTTAATACCATCTGTTTTTGAAGAATAACATTCGGTGCCGTTTAATAATGAAACTGTATAATTAATTTGAATTATGTCATCATTTTTTATGCTATCTCCCTTTAAAGATGGTTTATAAACATAATACCTAATGCCACTAGTAGTTTTTACAAATGGCATTTTATGAGATTTTTGATAATAATCCATCTCATCATTTTCTTTAGCAACAACTTGCTGATTGGCTTTTATAAATTGATTTTTAACCTGCTGTTTATTAAACGATTTTGCTTCGTCTTGATTTTTGTTAGAATTACAACTAGTGAAAAGCGCAAACAATAAAATTAAACCAAAAAAAATAGGAGTATTTAAAATCAATTTTGTAGACATTACTAATTTCAGAAATTTCTATTTTGAATCTGATAACGTATCTACTTCCTTTTTTACCTCTTGAATGTGCTCTTGAATAACATTACTAAGATTGCCGGTATTTTGCATCACATCCTTTTGAATGCCATTGGTAGCATCCTTAAATTCTCTAATTCCCTTACCTAAAGCTTTGGCAATATTGGGGACTCCTTTTCCACCAAACATAATTAAAATGACAAGCAAAATCAATACAACCTCGCCACCACCTAAATTTAAAAATAAAAAAAATAAAGAATTCATTACACAAAAATACAAATAAGAACTGTTAAAGTGGATTTTAAAGTCAAAAAAAACTATAATTCGTGTTATGCGCTTAGTTAATTTACATAAAAAAAGTCCCATTCGCAATTAAGTGAATGGGACTTTTAACTCTAAGTTAAAATACTAATATCTGTAAGCATCGCCTTTAAAAGGACCTTCCACTTTAACACCAATATAATCAGCTTGATCTGAATTTAAAGTATCTAATTCAACACCAATTTTAGCTAAATGTAAACGAGCCACTTTTTCATCTAAAATTTTTGGCAACACATATACTTTTTTCTCGTAAGCAGCAGTGTTTGTCCATAATTCTAATTGAGCTAATGTTTGGTTTGTAAATGAATTACTCATTACAAAACTTGGGTGACCAGTAGCACAACCTAAGTTTACTAAACGACCTTCTGCTAAAACAATAATGTTTTTACCGTTAATAGTGTATTGGTCAACTTGTGGTTTAATAGTATCTTTAGTTGAACCATAAGTTTTGTTTAACCAAGCCATATCAATTTCAGTATCAAAGTGTCCAATGTTACAAACAATAGAACCATGTTTCATTGATTCGAAATGACGACCAACAACAATATCTTTGTTGCCAGTTGTAGTTACAATAATATCAGCAATTTTTACTGCATTATCCATTTTCATTACTTGATAACCATCCATTGCAGCTTGTAAAGCACAAATAGGGTCAATTTCAGTAACAATTACACGAACTCCTTGCGATGATAATGATAAAGCTGAACCTTTTCCAACATCACCATAACCAGCTACAACAGCCACTTTACCAGCCATCATCACGTCAGTAGCTCTACGAATAGCATCTACTAAAGACTCACGACAACCATACTTATTATCAAATTTAGATTTCGTAACAGAATCATTCACGTTTATTGCAGGTAACAATAATGTACCATTTTTCATACGTTCATATAAACGGTGAACACCAGTAGTTGTTTCTTCAGATAAACCTTTGATTCCAGCAGCTAACTCAGGGTAAACGTCAAACACTAAATTAGTTAAATCGCCACCATCATCTAAAATCATATTAAGTGGCTGGCGATTTTCGCCAAACCATAACGTTTGTTCAATACACCAATCAAATTCTTCAGCACTCATGCCTTTCCAAGCATAAACCTGAATACCAGCTGCGGCAATAGCTGCTGCGGCATGATCTTGAGTTGAAAAAATATTACAAGAACTCCAAGTAACTTCTGCGCCTAAAGCAGTTAATGTTTCAATCAATACTGCTGTTTGAATGGTCATATGCAAGCAACCTGCGATGCGAGCACCAGCTAATGGCTTCGAAGCACCATATTCGGCACGAAGCGCCATTAATCCTGGCATTTCTTCTTCTGCTAATTTAATTTCTTTACGACCCCATTCTGCTAATGAAATGTCTTTTACTTTGTACGCTAAGTACTTTCCTGTTGCTACTGCTGACATGTTATTTTTTTGATTTAAGTGTTTATTTTTTGTAATTATGCAAAGATAAGATATAAGATTGTAACATCAAATAACTGATAAAGTTTAATTTAGAAAGATTGATAGAGGTTTTTGACATAAAAGAAGGTTTGTATTTTGGATTATTAAATTTAAATCCGTTTGCAAAAGCTAACCATTTAAATACCAAGCGCGAAATCGAAAACCAAGGCAAACGCTATCTCCTAAACAAGCTATTGGGTGAAGAAATTGAAATTGAATATGACACAAAGGGAAAGCCTTATTTACCTAATAATAGCAAGCATATTTCAATTTCACACTCTCACGATAAATTAGCTATCATAATTAATGAAAACGAACCTACAGGCATTGATATTGAATTAATTCGAGATAAAGTACTTAAAATAAAACACAAGTTTCTTTCGGTAACAGAGCTCAGCGATTCTAATGACGATGTTGAAAAATTATTGATTTATTGGGCCGCAAAAGAAACTTTGTATAAAATATACGGATTAAAAGAAGTTGATTTTATTGAACATTTATTTGTAAAACCATTTACAAAACATAATTTAGGAGTAATTATTGGAAAAATTAACTTGCCGAATTTTAATGAAACATTTGAGCTACATTATCAACTATTAGAAGATTATGTTTTAGTATACGCCCTAAATAAAATAAATAATAACACTGATTAAAAACCTTTTTAACCACATTGTAGCATACATAAAAATTATAATCAAAAAGCGCTTAACCTGTAGAAAACATTTTTTTTTGATAGAGATTTTAAGTTTTAAAGCTACGCACATCGAGTTTCAGGATTTTTGTTAACTAAAAAAACTATGTATCTATGTGGTTAAATATTTTAAAACACATTGCTAAAAAAACAAACACATACTAAACTCATCATATTAGTTGATCCTGATAAGTATAATCCGGAGTTAATTAATAGAGCAAACAATTGTAAGGTGGCTTATATTTTTATAGGTGGAAGTGCAGTACACAAAAATTTATTTGAAAAAACGGTAAAATCAATTAAAAAAATAACGAAGATTCCTCTTATCATTTTTCCTGGCGATGAAACTCAAGTTTCAAAACATGCAGATTGTATTTTGATACTATCTCTATTATCAGGAAGAAATCCTGAGTATTTAATTGGGAAACACGTGAAAGTTGCTTCAAAAATTAAAGCCTCAAAAATTAAAACCATTCCTGTTGGATACATTCTAGTGGATGGATCAAAAATATCGACCACCCAAAAAATAACCAACACCAAACCACTTGGTTCTAAAAAAGAAATTATTGAAACTGCTATTGCTGGAGAATTTTTAGGAAAAAAACTCATCTACTTAGAAGCAGGCAGTGGTGCAAAAAAAATAATAAATTCATCTATAATTTCCGAAGTAAAAAACAGCATTTCAATTCCTTTAATTGTAGGCGGTGGAATAGATTCAGTTTTAAAAGCAAAGACTATTTTAATTTCAAATCCTGATTATATGGTTGTCGGAAATGCTTTAGAAGAAGATCCTGATTTTTTACTTAAACTAAATAAATTATTTTAAGCGAAAAAACAATTCGAAATATAAAAAAACACTGATCATAATAAATAGTAATTGTAATAATAAATGAAACTAGTAGTAATTACTCAATCGCAAAAAAGTGAAACCGAAATAGCTGCAATCATTCAAATGTTTGAATCAGGTTTAAGCACTTTACATATTCGTAAAAACAGATTTTCAACTAAAGAATTAGAAGAGTATATTAAAGAAATACCAGAATATTTTCACAATCGAATCATCATACATTCTCATCACCGCCTTGCACTTAAATATAATTTAAAAGGGTTCCATTTTACATCGACACACCTTAAGAAAAAATTCCATTTATGGTGGAATACAAAAATGATTTACCTCAGAAAACCTAATTTAATCAAATCTATTTCTTTTAGAAGATTATCTGAGTTATACTTGGAGCAAAAAGTTAAAACTGATTACTGCTTTGTTGGGACTATGTTTCATAACGTGTCTGGTGAATTATATAGTGGATTTTATCCAGAAACAATAGAAGCAGCATTGACAAAATCCGGAAAAAAAATATACGCTCGAGGGGGCATTAACGAGAAAAGTGTTGAATTGGCCTATAAACTAGGTTTTCATGGCATTGCATTATATGGTCACTTATGGAATAGTACTGCACCATTTACCAAATACATAGAATTTATTAGATATTGTAAAGAAAAAAATATTCCAATTGATTAATGACTACTTGGGATTGGATAGCTTTATTAACTGGCATTGCAGGTGTATTATTAACAATATTTGAAAGTATTTGGTGTTGGCCTGTAGCATTAATTTCTGTAGTTATTTCGGGAATAACATTTTACAACCAAAATTTGCTTGGAGACTTTAGTTTACAGATTTTTTATTTTTGTAGTGGAATTTATGGATGGTTTTACTGGAATCGAAAAAAAGGAAACTCAATCGTAGTATCAAAAATGCTGAAAAAATGGATTCTTCCTATTGTTTTGTCAATTGCTATACAAAGTGTTATTTATTATTTCCTGCTAAGGCATTTTAAATCTGATCAAATTTTGTTTGATTCATTATTAACTGCTTGTAGTTTTACATGTACATTTATGATGGCTAAAAAGTGGCTTGAAAACTGGATATTGTGGGTTATAATTGATGCAGCTTATGTTGTTTTATACATAATAAAAGAATTACCAACTTATGCTATATTATATGGCTTTTTTAGTTTAATGGCATTGTATGGATTTTACTCATGGAAAAAACAACTAATCATAAAATAAAAAAAATAGTTATTGTTGGCGCCGAAAGTGCCGGTAAAACAGTATTATGCGAGCAATTAGCAAAACATTATAATTCAGTTTATGTTCCCGAATACGCAAGAACTTATTTCGAAAAACATGATATTAATAATTATGGTACTTCTGATTTAGAAATAATTGCAAAAAAACAAATTGAGTTAGAATATGAATATTTACGTAAAGCAAATCGTTTTTTGTTTTGTGATACGTCCTTAATTACAATTAAAATATGGTCTTCAATTAAATTCAATAAAGTTCCAAACTTCATAATTAAGTCAATTAAATCAAATGATTATGACTTAACTTTAATTTCAAATAACGACGTTCCCTGGGTTGCCGATTCTCAAAGAAAAAATGAAGATTTGCGTGAACATTTATTTAAATTAAATAAACACGAATTGCAAAAATTAAATGTTGACTATAAAATCATCAAAGGAATTGGTGAGGACAGGTTAAAAAACACCATCAAGCTAATTGAAGGTGCATTTAAGATTGAGAAATAAAATCCATTACACAATTAAAAAACGCTTCCGGTTGTTCCGCATGAACCCAATGACCACTATTAGCAATCGTTTTTAATTGATAATTTGAAAAACGAGAAGCAATATCTTCCTCATCATCATTTTTTATATAATCTGATTTTTCTCCCCTAATAAAAATAGTTTTAGTCTCACTTATAAAAAAAGGAACACTAACACCTATATTATTATACTCCTTTGTAATTGTTTTTAAATTAAAACGCCAAGCCATTTGTTTTGTTTCGTCTTCTTTCCAAAAAATATTTTTCAATAAAAACTGTTTTGTTCCAAAATCCAAAATATATTCTCCCAAAATAGCTTCTGCCTCCTTGCGTGTATTAATATCTGTAAAGTCAACAGCATTTAATGCTTTTAAAACAGAATCATGATGTGGCTCATAAGCTCTAGGTGAAATATCTACAATTATTAATTTATTAGCTAATTGAGGAAACATCTGCTCAAAAAACAAGACGGTTTTACCACCCATGCTATGACCTAATAAAATAACATTTTGTAAATGATGTTCTTCAATAAACTCTTTTAAATCTTCTGCCATTAATTGATAATCCCATGCATCGCTATGTTGAGATAAACCATGATTTCGTTGATCTAATGTGTATACTTTAAAACCATTTTCGCCGAAACGTTTAGCTAAAGTATTCCAATTATCATTTTGTCCAAATAGGCCATGTAAAATAATTAATGGTTGTCCTTCTCCAAATTCTCTGTATGCTAGTTTCATAAAATTAGTTTTTCGTTGTTGGATATTTGTTGTTGGATATTTCCAGAAACAAATAACTAAAATCAAACAACTTTTATTTAATCTTCAATTTTTAAAATTAATTTCCTCAACATATTCATTGCTGTGGTAGCCGTCATTTGAATATTACGTTGCCGGTTATGTCCAAACACAAAATGCTTGGCTATAATTTTATTTTCATATGCAACCGCAATCCAGGTCGTGCCCACTGGTTTTTCATCAGTCCCTCCACCCGGACCTGCAATTCCAGAAACAGCAATAGCAACATTAGCTTTAAATGTTATTAAGGTTTCTTTAACCATAGCTGTTACGCACTCTTTACTAACGGCGCCATGTTTTTCAAAAATAGAAGTGTCAACTTTTAATAATGTGTTTTTAAATTCGTTATGATAAGGAACAATACAACCATTATAATAATTAGAACTGCCTGCCACACTCGTAATTAAATGAGAAATATAGCCTCCTGTACAACTTTCTGCTAAGCCTAACTTCAACCCTTTTTCTAATAATAAATTTCCCAAAATCTCTTCTATTTTTGGCTGATCTTTGCCATATTCTTCATAACCATAAATATATTTTTCAATCAAGGGTTTTACTTTTTCAACTTCACATTCAATTAAATTATTTAACTGCATTTCATCAAAACCCTTACAACTCAATCTTAATCTTACCATACCTGGGGATGGCAAGTAAGCCAAACCTATTTTTGATTCAGCTAAACCATCTTCCCAATCACTTATCAATTCTGCTAAATCACTTTCTCCAATACCTTGCGTTAAAATAGTTTTATGATAAATGAAAGGCAATGTATATCGTTTTTTAATTTCAGGAATAACATCATCCAATAATATAGCTTGCATTTCATAAGGCACACCCGGCATTGAAACAAAAATGGTGTTATTTTTTTCCATCCACATGCCAGGCGCTGTTCCATTTTTATTTCTTATAACGAAACATCCTTTTGGAACCTCCGCCTGCTTTTTATTTAAATCAGAAACTTGTTTATTACGCTTCGAAAAAAATTCGGTAATATCTTCTAACACATTAACATCTGTTACTAATTGTGTATCAAAATAATCGCAAAAGGTTTTTTTTGTAATATCATCTTTTGTAGGTCCTAATCCTCCAGTAATCAAAACAATATCTGCACGATGACTTGCATCATCAAAAGCTTTTAAAATAGCATCTCTATCATCAGCAACAGAACTCATATGAACAATACTCACTCCAATCATATTTAATTGTTGAGCCATCCAAACCGAATTTGTATTTACGATTTGTCCAATTAAAATTTCGTTCCCAATGGTTAAAAGTTCAGCGTTCATGTCGTTTTTTTAGTAGTAATTTTAATCTTAATTTTACAATAGTTAGTATGTTGCTTTAGGCAAACTTATTTTTTCATAGTATCTTTGAATTCAAATTTGTAAAACCAATCGTAAATTTAAAATTATATTATTAACTATTTATGTTTTCAATAAGTTAAAACATACGATAACTAAAAAACAATAGCAAAAACAAAATCTAAAAAATATGAAAATCAAAACAATCATACTAACAGCAATTACTGCTTGTAGTTTAGTAATTAAAGGTCAAAATTTTGGTGGACTTATAAATTCAGCAAAAGATGCGGTAAAGTCAAATTCAACTGCAATAATTGATGCAGCTAAAACAAATTCTGCAACAGTTATTGATAAAGCAAATACTATTGTAAAAGGTTCTCCAAGTGCGCCATCGTTAACGAACGACGAAGTAGTTCAAGGACTAAAAGAAGCATTAACAGTTGGTACCAATAACTCATCGGGTATGGCATCAAAAGTGGATGGTTATTTAAAAAACCCGAAAGTTTTTATACCATGGCCACAAGAAGCAAAAGATATGAGAGCTAAACTTATAAAAATGGGCATGCAAAAAAAGGTAACTGAATTTGAAACATCCCTAAATAGAGCAGCTGAAGAAGCTGCTAAAAAAGCGGCGCCAGTATTTGTAGATGCCGTTACAGGAATGAGTATTGGTGATGGTTTTGCTATTCTTAATGGAAGCGATTCGGCAGCTACACATTATTTGCGAGAAAAAACAACTGCACCATTAAAAGAAAAATTTATGCCTATTGTAAAAGAAGCTGTCGTAAAAGTTAAAGTAACAAGCTATTGGAAACCATTAGCAACAGCCTACAATAAAATACCTGGCGTAAAAAAACAAAATCCAAATTTGGATGATTATGTTTGTACTAAGGCAATTAATGGCTTAATGCTATTAATATTAGACGAAGAAGCTAAAATTAGAAAAGACCCAATGGCTCGCGTATCAGATATTTTGAAAAAAGTATTTGGGTTTAAAAAATAATTACCTAATTTGATATCATTTTGCTTTAAAATATTATTTTAAAAAGCAGTTATTGTAAATTAAATTTATGTAAACCTTTAAGGGAAAATTAAAATGAAAAAAAAACTCCTTGAAATCACATTTATATTAATACTGAACAATTTTATATTCGGACAAATAAATGTTTATGATAGTATATTTGCTGGTGGTCGTTGGAGAACTTTTTTAACTCACCTTCCAACTGGTTATAACAATTCAAATAATTATCCTATAATCTTAGCATTTCATGGTGGTGGAGTATTAGGATATCAGTCTATTCAATATCAATCGCGACTTTCCCAAAAAGCTGATACATCTGGTTTTATTGTTGTATACCCAGAAGGCGTAAAAATTGCAGGAAATAGAACCTGGAATGCTGGCGGTTGTTGCGCACCTTCCACAACCTTTAATATTGATGATGTTGGATTTGTAAACTTATTATTAAATAACCTTTTTGCAAATAGACCAATTGATACGACTCGTGTTTATGCAACTGGATTTTCGAATGGTGCTTTACTTTGTTATAGACTTGCTAATCAACTTGCGCACAGATTTGCAGCTATTGCTCCTGTTGCGGGTGATTTAATGTCATACCCATGGAATCCTGTAAAACCAATTCCGATTATTTCCTTTCATTCCTATTTGGATCAGAATGTTAAATATTATGGTGGAGTAACAATAGGAACAACCGGAACCTACTTTCCTCCTCAGGATAGTATGTTTAATATAATCAGTAACAATTATGCTTGCAGTATTTTAAAAGACACATTATTTCACAATACTAGCCAATACGACCACTTTAAATTTTCTAATTGTTCATGCAATTCTGTGATTGAACAATATGTAAGTTATGACGGAGAGCATTCATGGCCGGGCGGATTAGCCTCAGGAGCAACTACAACAAGTAATAAATTTAGCGCAACTTATTTAATGTGGCAATTCTTTCAAAACTATACTATAAATTGTTTAACAACAGAGAATATCGAATCTGCAAATAAAGAAATTTTAAAAGTCTATCCAAATCCATTTTTCAATTCAATCAAAATAAGTGACACGAATAGTTCACAAAACTTTTTCTTATATAATTCAATGGGGATGCTTATTTGGTATGGAAAAAATATAAATCAAGAAGATTTTTCACATTTAAGAAGAGGCTTTTACTTTCTGAAAATAAACAATAGAAGCCTTAAATTAATAAAGGAATAAAAAATAGGTCACATTCAATTAACTATTTTGATGATAAAGAAAAATTAATATGTTAGCTATGTTTATTTTTTAAATCATTATTGCCAGTAATCATAATAAAAAATATAAATATAATACCATCCCTTTGAACTAGTATTTGAGAATTCAATGAATGTATGTACACACAAAATTTTTTTATATTTGTTTTCCTAAAAAAATAAATAATTATGACTTTAAAAGAAAGATACGAAGGAGTAATTAATTATTTTAAAACCAATGTTCCAACAGCCGAAACAGAATTAAACTATTCAAATCCATTTGAACTAATTGTAGCAGTTATTCTATCTGCTCAATGCACCGATAAACGCATTAATCAAGTTACGCCAAAATTATTCAGAGATTATCCTACTCCAGAATCTTTAGCTGCTGCAAGTTCTGATACCATTTTTAAGTATATACGAAGTGTAAGTTATCCAAATAATAAAGCCAAGCATTTGGTTAATATGGCTAATATGTTGTTAAAAGATTTTAATGGCGAAATTCCAAGTGAAATTGATGAATTAGTTAAACTACCTGGCGTTGGCAGAAAAACGGCAAATGTAGTTGCATCGGTTATATACGATAAACCTGCTATGGCAGTTGACACACATGTTTTTAGAGTTTCGAATAGATTGGGGCTAACCAAAGCAAAAACACCCTTACAAAGCGAACAACAATTAATTAAATATATTCCTGAACAACACGTTGCAACGGCTCATCATTGGTTAATATTACATGGGAGATATACTTGTTTGGCTAGATCTCCTAAATGTGATGTATGTCCATTAACAGAATGGTGTCGCTTTTTTAAGACAAATAAAATAAACAAAAATGCTCCTCATTCGTTATCAAATAAAAATCAAATTATGGCAAAAACAGAAAACAGTAAACCAAAAGTGGTAATTAAAAAAGCATCAGCCTCAAAAGAAACAAAAAACAAAATTAGTCCAGTTGCTAAAAAAAATGTAGAGAAAAAAGTAGCGACTAAAAAAGCCGAAGCTATAAATACAATAAATGAAAAAACAAAATTTATAGCTCATAGTACAACTTTAAAAGTTGGAAATAAAGCGCCGGCTTTTTCGGCGAAAGACCAGCATGGAAAAACTATTTCTTTAGCAGATTTTAAAGGTAAAAATATCGTGTTGTATTTTTATCCAAAAGATAGCACTCCCGGTTGCACAATGGAAGCTTGTAGTTTAAGAGACGAATACAACTACTTAAATAAAAAGAACTTTGCAGTTTTAGGTGTTAGTGCAGATGATGAAAAAATGCATAAAAAATTTGCTGATAAATATGAGTTGCCATTTTCGTTATTAGCAGATACTGAAATGAAAATAATTAAATCATACGATGTTTGGGGAACCAAACAATTTATGGGGAAAATTTATGATGGAATAATAAGAACAACCTTCATAATAAATGAAAAAGGAATAATTTCACATGTCATTACTGATGTTAAAACCAAGGAACATGGGAAGCAAATTTTAGATTTAATGTAAAAAATCAATTTAATACATCTAAACTTCCAAGACCTTCGCGCAGAATAACTAATTCATCTTGAGAACAATCAATAACAGTAGACGGATATAAATTTCCAAAACCACCATCAATAACAATGTCTACTTTTTTTTGGTACTCATTATGAATAGCTTCCGGATCAGCGAAATAATCTAAGATTTCATCATTTGGATTATGCAAACTTGTGGTTATAATTGGATTTCCTAATTCGGTAATAATAGTTCTACAAATTGTGTTATCAGGAACTCTAATCCCAACTGTTTTTTTATTTTGTTTTAGAAGTTTAGGGACATTATTATTTGCTTCTAAGATAAATGTATAAGGTCCTGGTAAAGCCTTTTTCATAATTCTAAATAATGAATTAGGTATAGGGCGAGCATAATTAGATAACTGACTTAAATCGCTACAAACAAATGAAAAATTAGCTTTTTCGGGTTTGATATTTTTTAAACGACATAATTTTTCAATAGCTTTTGGACGCGTTATATCGCAACCCATTGAATAAACAGTATCAGTTGGATATATGATGACGCCATCATTTTTTAAACAATCTACAATAAATTGAATGTCTTTTGGATGAGGATTATCGTAATTTAAGCGAAGTAACATTTGATGAAGTTACAAAATTATTTAGCAATCACTTCTTCTAAAGGTTTACCAGTTGTTCCGTTTGGAAATGACATATGTAGCATCAATGAAATCGTTGGAGCTATATCTACAATGTTTACTTTTTTTACTGAACTTCCTTTCGGTATTCCCATACCATAAAATAGCAATGGAATATGCGTATCATAACTATAAGATGCACCATGCGTTGTTCCTTTATTGTGATATTCCATCCATGCAGGATTATATGAGAAAGCTACATTTCCACTTCGTACATGGTTATAACCTTTTTGTATTAAATATTTAAAAGTACCATCAGTATAATTTTCAAATTTTAAAACTTCTGAAGGATAAGCCTCAGCTACTCCTTTAATTGATAACATAAAATTAGCTAATGCATGCTCAACAGAAAATTTATTTAATTTCATGACAACCATTTTACTTTCATTTAAAAAAATTTGTTGGTTACTAATAGAAGTCACTAAACTATCACCATACTGATTTTGACAAAATGTTTTTACCGTTCTTTTTAATTCCTCTTGATTGACATAACCACCTGGAATTTTCAAATCCATTAAATGCGCTGGTACATCGCAAGCGCCATGATCTGCTGTTAAAAATACCACATAATTATCTTTTCCTAAAGTTGTATTTAAGGAGTTAATTAACTCTTCTAAATCTTTATCTAAACGCAAATAAACATCTTCTATCTCAACGCTTCTTGGACCGTATGAATGACCAACATAATCTGTTGAAGAAAAACTAATACACAACATATCTGTTTGTTTTCCTTTACCTAATTGCTCGGCTTTTAAACAAGCTAATGCCAAATCTTTAGTAATGGTATTTCCATAAGGAGTTGCCTTAATGATTTCGTAATTATTTTTATTCAACTGAGCAGCATATTCATAAGGAAAAATAGCTGTATCCTTTTTATTTGGAGCTGCTTCATAATTATTTTTATCAGCAATACTTTCGGTATAACCAGCTATTGGATATAACGTATTCCACCCTTTTGATAAATACTGTTTTGCCAATTGTAAATTATTAAAATCATTTAACCATGTTGGTAATTGATTCATATAATGTGTACTTGAAATAAATTTACCATTACTTCCATCAAACCAAAAGGCACCATTTGCACTATGTCCGGCTGGCAAAATAGAACTTCTGTCTTTTAACGAAATAGCAAAAACTTTGGCTTGTTGATTGGTATTTAATTTTAATTCATCACCAATGGTAGTCACCAATAAATTTTTAGGTGACATTAATCCAGCTTTACTTTCCGAACCTACTGTTTTTACATTTGGGTCTTCGGTACAATATGTGATTTTATTGGCATCTTTTACAAACCAATCATTGGCAATAATACCATGGGTCGCAGGACTTGTACCAGTATAAATAGAGGCATGACCGGGGCCTGTATAAGTTGGCACATAATTAAATTGTGCATTCTTATAAAAATAGCCATCGTTAATTAATTTTTTAAACCCACCATTTCCAAATTTATTCCAATAACGATAAATATAATCTTGGCGCATTTGATCAACCACAATTCCAACGACAAGCTTTGGTTGTTTAAGGTCATTAACTACAGCTGTTTTAGTTTGAGCAAATAAAGAATTAGTAAGAATGATAAGTGCAATTATTGTTTTCATTTTTTATTTTAAGATTGAATTTTTTGCGTTAGGGATTGAAGTGAAAATCCTTTTTGTGAGGCACGAACAAAAAGATTGAAACGGAAAGCCCGACATTGCGCCTGCCTTTTGCGCAATGAAACGCCCAAATTGATATGTGTGTAAAAAAGCATTTTACTTTTAAAAAAAATTTAAGATTTGTCTAAAGTTTGAAACACCGAATTATTACTTACAAATTCAGGAACGATATCTTTCATTTTTGAAACAATACGTTTATTATCTTGTGTATTGAACAACGAAATTAATTCATTTATAAATTGTGTAACCTCAACAAATTCGTATTCGCGCACTTTACCAACTAAAATTTGCTGGTGATGAGTTGGCAATGTATTTTCGGAGGTAGCCAATAATTCTTCAAATAATTTTTCTCCTGGACGCAATCCCGAATAAATAATTTTAATATCAATTCCTTCTTTTAGTCCAGAAAGTTTAATCATTTTGCGAGCTAAATCAACAATTTTAACAGATTGTCCCATATCAAAAACAAAAATTTCGCCACCTTTGCCCATGCATCCTGCTTCTAAAACTAATTGGCAAGCTTCGGGGATGGTCATAAAAAAACGAGTAATATCTGGATGTGTTATAGTAATTGGCCCACCCTGCTCTATTTGTTTTTTAAAGCGTGGAATTACCGAACCGTTAGAACCTAATACATTTCCAAAACGTGTTGTAATAAATTTTGTTGTAGATGTTTTACCTAAACTTTGAGTATAAATTTCCGCAATACGTTTTGATGCACCCATCACATTAGTTGGGTTTACAGCTTTATCAGTAGAAATCATTACAAATTTTTCTACGTTAAATTCAACAGCTAAATCGGCTACTGTTTTAGTACCTAATATATTTGTCAAAATAGATTCTGATGGATTGTTTTCCATCATTGGAACATGTTTATAGGCAGCCGCATGAAAAACAATGTTCGGTTTAAATGTGTTGAATACGTTTCGCAAGCGATCCATATTTCTAACATCACCAATTACAACTTCATGTTCACAAGTAACACCGTTTTCATTAAATTCTAATTCTAATTCGTGTAACGGACTTTCAGCTTGGTCTAATAAAACTAACAAACTTGGATTGAATTTAGCGCATTGTCTTGCTAACTCTGCACCAATAGAACCAGCTGCTCCCGTAATTAAAATTGTTTTATTGTTTAATTGTTCATTTATTAAAGCGTTATCTAACTTAATTGGTTCGCGTTCTAATAGTTCCTCAATATTTATACTTTTTATTTGATTAAAACTTAATTCGCCATTAATCCATTTAGCAACCGGTGGAACATTTAATACTTTAACTCCATATTGTAAACACTCATCAATAATAGTATTTTTTTTATCAGGAGGTAAATTTTGAATACTAATAATAACAGATTCTACATCATTATCTTTTACTAATTCACCGAGTTTAGATGTTGGATATACAAAGACACCTTCCAAGCTTCTACCCCTTTTCTTTTCGTCATCATCAATAAAACCAACCACTTTGTAACGAACCGCTGCATCCCTATCTAAAGTTCGCTTTGTAATAATGCCACTCTCGCCTGCGCCATAAATAATAACTTGCGTTTTTTGCTTTTCAGGATTTTTATTTTCAAAGTAAATGGCTTTTATTGCTAAACGCGAACTCACCATAATAAAAATAGTGACTAATGCGTCAATTATAATAACAGAATGAGGAATTAAATAGTAACCTAATAATATTTGTCGTGTAAATATATTTATGATAAAGAGAAAAAAACTGCTTAATAGTATAATTAGAAAAATTCTTGTAGCATCTCTTGCACCTGTATACCTAACAACACCTTTATAAATTTTAGAAATAATAAAAGCAAATAATCTAACGCTTAATAGAACCGAATAAATGAGTGGAAAATTATCCAATTCGCTTTGCGGAATAGACTTAAAATTAAATCTTAAAAAAAATGCCAACGTTAACGAAAATGCACAAATAAATAAGTCAATAATTAAAATTGACCAGCGTGGTAAATTATACTTCCAAAAATAGTCTAGTAATTTGTGCATTAACGTAAAAGTACATTTTTAAGAGGAACGAACAAAACGAAAAAATTTAAACTAATCAAAAAAATATTAGCAACAAACCGACAATACTTAGAGATAAAACTTGGTCATTAATTACCTTATATACTTTAACAAATCCTCAGCAATTTTTTGAGTCGCTCCTGAATTATTAGCCACATACTGTTTTGCAGCTTTCGACGTTTCATCTAATTGCTTTTTATTATCTAGCCATTTACTTAGCTGCATAGTTAATTCATCTACATTATTAACCGAAACACCTACTTTTAATTCAATAACTTCAAAAGCTTCGTTAAACTTTTTATAATTTGGTCCAAATAAAACGGGTAAGCCATAAACAGTTGGTTCCAATATATTATGAATACCATTTGTAAATCCCCCACCAATAAAGGCAACGGTGCCATACTGATAAATAGATGATAAAAAACCAATAGCATTTACTACCAAAATAGATTCGTTGTAAGCTGCTGAATTATCAGAAAATAAATGAAAGGGTAAATTGTTTTTGTGTAGTAAGTTTTTTAATCTGTCAATATTTTTTTTATCAATTTCGTGAGGTGCAATAATCAATTTTAAGTTCGAATGTTTATCTTTTAACTTAAGATAGGCTTCAATTAAAAAATCTTCGTCTTCTTTCCAAGAACTTCCTGCTACAATTACAAATGAATCCTTTGCGAAATTACTAATTTCATTTATTTGTTTGGGTGCAGAGCAAATTTTTAAAACCCTATCAAACCTTGTATCTCCAGCTAAAACACCACTATTAATTTTTAATGTTTTTAAAAGCTGAATAGAATAATCATCTTGTGTATAAATAGTTTTATACGTTTTTAATGCTTTACGAAAATTACCACCATACCATTTAAAAAATGATTGATGTTTTTTAATGACTGTTGAAATTAAAAATGTTGGTATTTGTTTTTTATCTAATTCAAATAAATAGTTTAACCAAAACTCGTACTTCACAAAAACGGCTAGTTTAGGTTTTAATATAGATAAAAATAATTTAGAGTTAAATGGCGTATCGGAAGGTAAATAAGTCACTAAATCAGCATAAGGATAATTTTTTTGAATCTCAAAACCAGAAGGCGAAAAAAAAGTGAGTACTATTTTTTGATGAGGATTTTCTTTCTTTAAATTTTCAATTACGGGTCTGCCTTGCTCAAATTCACCTAATGAAGCGCAATGAAACCAAACTGCATTTTCTAAATTTAAACTGGCAACTTTTAATTTTAAATTCTCTTCCCAATTTCTTCTTCCCTGTATCCACAATTTAGCTTTTGGATTAAAAGGCGATGCCAATTTTAATCCTAATTGAAACGCTTGTATGCCGAAATTGTATAAAAACATTATTCATTTGTCAGTTCGAGCTCAGTCGAGAACTATTTAGAAGCATCTCGACTTCGCTCGATGTGACATTAATCTATATTAAAAATCAAAATTGATTTGTCCGTCTTTCCCTTTAAAATTATTACTATCCAATTTTGCCATAGCACGGCGATGTAATTCCATTGGTGACATTCCGTTTTCCCCAGTATGTTCATCATCCGAATCATCTTGATCTAAAATTATTTCCTCTGAAATTCGCAAATTAATTTCTTTTACTTTATAAGAAGTTAATTTCTTTCCTTTAGCTTTCATATTTACTAAAGGAGCAAACTCAACTAAATTAATAGCTTCGTCAGGTATAATTTTATCTTTTTCTTTATTGAATTTAATATCTACAATTGGCAATATTTGAGATGTTATTAATTCAATTCGTGAATTTTCATTTTCAGTAATAATCAACGTTTTAGTATTAGTGTTTTCAGGAGTAAATCGCTTTGTAATATATGACTTACTTTCTCCATCAAAATAAATACAAGACAGAACTTGGGCAGGATAGTACTTTTCTATTAATATAATATCATCATCAAAATGATTTAAAACATCGTACGTATATAATTTATAAAACCCATTACTAGTTACTGTTAATATCTTATCCTCACCAGCAAACTTTCCTAAATACGTTCCTTTACTTTCTTTATTCAGGCGGTGCACGGCATCGTTAAACCAATAATCTTCAGCAGCTAAAGTAGAAGCGCCTTTTGTTTTTAATAACACTTTTTTAATAGCATACTTTGTTACAATATTTCCAGTTGAGGTTCTACCTTTTACAGGTATATCTGCAAAGTCTACATCCAATTCCATTTTACGCAAACCACTTACCGGTTTCAAAATAACCTGCACTTTTTCGGCTTCGCCATTTGGATTGATTGTGAACCAATGAACAAAAGAATTTGGCGTTCCCTTAGTTAAATCATATTCTTTTTCTCGGGTAATACCAGTTACATTAAACCGTTTAATAAACGTAATACCTTTTGGTCCGTCGCTATAAATCATATTATAGGTAGTCCGCTCGTCATTCTTTTTAAATATAGCAATGTAGATGATATCTTTACCTATAAATACTTTGTCAGAAACTTTAAAAACTTTCATTTTACCATCTTTTGTAAATGCAATAAAGTCATCTAAATCAGAGCAATCGCAAACGAATTCATCTTTCTTTAAGCTTTTTCCAGCAAAACCTTCAGCACGATTTACATAAAGTTTTTCGTTGGCCATAATTACTTCTGTAGCAACTATGGTTTCAAGTTCCTTCGTTTCAGTTTTACGTTCCTTACCTGCACCGTATTTCTTTTTTAAATTTTTAAAATACTCAACCGCATAATCGACTAAGTTTAATAAATGATTTTTTACAATGGCAATTTTATTATCCAATTCCTTCATATGTTCTTCAGCTTTGATACTATCAAAACGAGTAATACGAATCATTGGAATTTGAGTCAAACGATTTAAATCTTCATCTGTTATTTCTCTAATTAATTTCTTTTTATGAGGTTTAAAGCACTCATATAAATATTCGAATAAGGTTTCTTTATTTGCATATTGTTTAAATTCAATATACATTTCTTCTTTAATAAATATTTTTTCTAAGGATGAAAAATGCCATTTCTCTTCTAATTCACTTTGCTCAATCTCTAGCTCTCTTTTTAATAACGCTAGTGTTTGCTGAGTTGAAATTTTTAATATTTCACTAACACCTAAAAATCGAGGTTTTTCATTTTCAATAATACAAGCGTTTGGCGAAATACTTACTTCACAATTTGTAAACGCATACAAGGCATCAATGGTTTTATCTGGAGAAATTCCGGGTTGCAAGTGAATTAAAATTTCCACATTTTCAGAAGTATTATCTTCTACTTTTTTCACTTTAATTTTACCTTTATCGTTAGCTGCTAAAATCGAATCGATTAAAGAACCAGTTGTTGTTCCAAAAGGAATTTCAGTAATGATTAATGTTTTGGGATTTAACTCTTTAACCCGTGCTCTAATTTTTACTTTACCGCCACGCAATCCATCTTTGTAATCACTGAAATCTGCTATACCACCTGTAATAAAATCGGGAAATATAACTGCTTTTCGTCCACGTAAAATTTGAATAGATGCATCAATTAATTCGCAAAAATTGTGTGGCAGTATTTTAGTAGCCAAACCAACCGCAATACCTTCTACACCATGCGCTAAAACTAATGGGAATTTAACTGGCAAAGTAATTGGCTCTTTATTCCGGCCATCATAACTTAATCCCCAATTGGTAGTTTTTGGATTAAAAATAACTTCTTGTCCAAATTTTGATAAACGAGCTTCAATATAACGTGGAGCAGCAGCACTATCACCTGTTAAAATATTTCCCCAATTTCCCTGCATATCAATCAGTAAATCTTTCTGACCAATTGCCACTAATGCATCGCCAATACTGGCATCTCCATGTGGGTGATACTTCATCGTATTCCCAATTAAGTTAGCCACTTTGTTATAGCGCCCATCTTCTAATTCCCACATACTATGTAAAATACGGCGTTGTACTGGCTTTAAACCATCTTCCATAGCTGGAACCGCACGCTCTAAAATAACATAAGATGCATAATCAATAAACCAGGTTTTAAACATTCCTGAAACATGCTTAACTTTACCTAATTCGTTATGATTATCATTATTATTTTCTTCCATTTTTATCTACCTTACTATATTATTCTTTAATTTATTATTCCAAATTATTAATCGATTTTAAGTTCAGTTTTTTAAAAAAAACTAAAAAAATCCCTAAAACCAATTTAATATACAATGAGTTTGCGTTTTAAAAAAAATAAACTCTCATTTAATTTTATTTTTAATTTATCACTTTGAAAAGCATTTAAAGCAGCTGTTTCTTGAGAGTTGCCGTAGCCATAAATATCAGAAACCTCAGCATTATAAATTAATTCTTTAGTACTCGCATTTCTTAAACTTAATTTTATTTTTAATTGTGCTAGTTGAATATTATAATTAGTAAATAAAATATCTGAACTTATATCTTTGAATGTAACGGCTTCTGCATCAATAATAAAATCCGCAAGTTCTTTTGCCTCCACTATTTTAATTTCATCGCTTACAAATTTACTGGCAATTAATGGCTCAATAATTTTTTGATCATTTTCTTGCTGACCTTTCTTTTCGATACAATTTATAAATACTGAAATAGCTGATACTCTTGCAAAAGCTTTTAATTGCGCAGTTTCAATAAACTGCTTAAGTAACACGATTGACGATTTGCTGATACTGTCTCCGGTCATCAATTTTTCAATATCAGGATTTAAAGTAAAATATATCTCCTGATTTAAAGGTTTTACATGCTTAATACTAATTTCAATTTCACCATTAGTATTGCTGGATGCTGATTCGTTTACTCTAATATTTTCATTATCAGATTTTACTATAAAAGGAAAATCCACCAAATTAGTTTTATTTTTTATCACTAACTTATAGGATATTGGCTTATAATTTGGCTGATATGGTTTTATTACTTTATTTACCTTGGTATCTGCAAGTGTAATACTATGCAATTGCTTTTGAATAGTATTAGATAATTCGAAAATATTTTTGACATTATTGGATGTTTCAAAAGCTAATTCTTCATTTAAATAAGGGCTTAAAATTCCAAAAGCTTGAATCCGTTTTTTTAAACTTCCAGTAAAATTTCCCTCTTTTTCATCAGTAAAAGAAACATTAATTAAATTGACTGCTTTTGCTACAATAAGTTGCTTTTTCTTAGCTTTTTGATTTTCATATTCTTGCTTATCTAACTCGTAATAAAGCCAATATTGCTTGTCGTTTTCATAAGTATCTACTAATTTATAACCTTCAATATTATCAGTATTGGTCAATTTAATTAAAGAATTAAAATTTTCGCTAAATTGATTGTTGTTTTGTGCAGTATATAAAATTGAATTTGAAGAAATATCAACTTTTATTTCAGAAGACAAATCAAATAATGCATTTTTTTTTGCTTCATTTTGATAGCCATTACCAGAAGTTTTATCTGCTACACCAATTCCAATAAACTTAAAACTATTTACAGGTCTTTTGTTTACCCAATTTGGAGCTAGCACTGGTTCAACAATTTGAGATATAATCGCATTAAATGCAAAAATCAAGTTCAAAAATAAATATGTAATTCTTTGTATCATTTAGATAGAACAGAAAGTAAGGTATTAGAGAATAAATCGATTGCTTTTTTATTAGCGTCCTCTTTTAAAGAAGAAAAAGGTTTTAACTCCTTGCGATTGCTAAAACCATTTCGCCAATTTATTGGATTAAATTGATTTACAGGGTTTGTTAATGCTGGATTATATGGAAAAATAATATTAAGGTTATACGTTGGAACAAAAGCTCCCGCTGGAACTCTTGTCGATTTTACAAATTCGTTAAAATCAATATTATCAGCAGAAATACAATTTTCGTTTCTAGAATTTACAATTTGATTTGACAAAGCATCTATTAATTTATACTTATAATCATAAGAATAACTGCGCCTTGCTTTTACTTGGCTGTATGTAATTGGTTTAAATTCAGTAATAAAAATGGTGTCTTTTTTAAAAATAGTTTTTTCGTAACAGATAGAATTGGCTTTGGTTTGAGGCGTTTCTATTTCATTTTTATTTGTAACATCATACACATAAAAAAAATCTGCTCCTGTTGCTTTTCTAATTGCTTGAAGCAAATCAATGTTTCCTGCATTGGTAATATCAGCAGCGCCAGGCATATATAAAAATGGAGAATTATTAATTAATTTTATTTTTTTATGATGCAAATAAGAAAATTCAATAAAACTATTATATAAATTTTCTTCAATATCTTTTTCGATTGATTTTTGAGGTTGAAAAATAATAAAACTCTTTTTTAATAAATCATTCGTTAAGTCAAGTAATTCTTTTGCGTCCTTATAAGATGCTGTAATTACATTTATTGAATTTAAATTTAAATTGGCATTCGCATAATTTTTCGCATCTAAATCCTTTATAGCTAATAAATACAATGGCTCACAAGTTGCAATTAATTCTAACTCCTTGGTTTTTTTAAAGTTTGAATCGTATTTATTTATTTTAGAAATACTCCGAAGTGCTAAATCAAAATTATTTTGATTAACATAGTTTGTTGCTTCGTTATAGTTTTTATTAAGATAATAATCTAAAGATTTGTTATAGTCATCTTGATAGGCCGAAGGATAACTCAATTCTACACTTAAAAATGATGATTTTGAAGTAAATTCCTTTAGTTTATCAAATGTTTCTATCGATTTTTCGTATTGTTGAGTATTGTATTCTCTAAAAAAACTAGAAGAAAGATTATAAACATGTTTTTGGCCAACTTCTTTTAATTTTAACCTTGCCTCTACATTGTTTCGCTTTCGGTCTAACGAAACATAATAATATTCAGCAGCTTCGCCTACCAATCCTTGTTTTTCAAGTTTTTCAGCTGCTTTAAAATATTTCTTAGAGCCAGAACAAGATGTGATCAATACGATAAAAATAACCGCAACTATTTTTTTGAGGTGACAAGTCATTTGATTAAAAAAATTAAAGAGCATCTTTTCAGATGCTCTTGATTTTGAGGATATTTTATAATTAGCGACCTTCTTCGCTCATTTTTTTCATTTCAGCATCAAAAATTTGTTGAAACTTTTGTTTATCGTAATCCAATTTTAATTTCGCATCACTTGAAATTTTTGCATCTATTTTATCAAAAACACCTTTTTTATTTGCTTCCAATGCTATCCAAACGATATACGCTTTGTCTGATGGATCTTGAAAAGTTTTTTGACCAAGTTCTTTAACATTACTCATTTCTAAATTTACCACCTCTCTTGATAATTCTTCGAATTTATTTTCAAATTCTTGAGTATTACCTACAGTTCTTTGGTTTGTATATTGATCTGTTACTCTTTTTACCGTAGCGTTTATGTTTGCAGCCATTTCAGCTCGTGCATTTTGGTATGCGATTTTTTTTGCGGTTGCTAAATCAGGAGATTTTCCAGATTGCTTAGAACGAAAATTCTCTTCATCGCTTCTATACTCTTTTGAATCAAAAGGAGTAGTGATTTCAATTAGTCCTTCTTGCTTGGCAACTGTTACCGGTTTTTTTGATTTACATCCTGCTGCTAATACTAGTGCTATTGCAGGTATTGCTAAAATTTTAATTGTTTTCATTTGATTTTTTGGTTTTTAGTTAAATTATTTATTGTTTGATGCGTTAGGTCATTTCAAATACCATTCCGAAGTTTTAAATATAGCAATTTTAACTTATTTTAATAATTCTTCCTCTGCGTCTACTTCAATTCGCAAATTATCAATAATAAACTCTTGTCTATCTTGTGTATTTTTTCCCATATAATAACTTAGCAATTGTTGTATGGATGCCTGTTGATCGAGCAACACCGGTTCTAAGCGAATATCTTTTCCAATAAAGTGTTTAAATTCATCTGGAGAAATTTCACCAAGTCCCTTAAATCGGGTAATTTCTGGTTTAGGTCCTAATTTTGCGATAGCAGCTTTGCGTTCCTCATCATTATAACAATAGGCTGTTTCTTTTTTATTACGCACCCTAAATAAAGGTGTTTGCAAAATATACACATGTCCGTTTTTTACTAAATCAGGAAAAAATTGCAAAAAGAAAGTCAGTAAAAGCAAGCGAATGTGCATACCATCTACATCAGCATCAGTTGCCACAACCACATTATTATATCTTAAGTCTTCTAAATTATCTTCAATATTTAAAGCAGCTTGAAGTAGGTTAAACTCTTCATTTTCGTAAACTATTTTTTTACCTAATCCAAAAGAATTTAATGGCTTTCCTTTTAAGCTAAATACAGCTTGGGTGTTTACGTCGCGCGTTTTGGTAATAGAACCACTTGCCGAATCGCCCTCGCAAATAAATAATGTTGTTTCGTGAGCACGAGGATTTTTTGCATCATCTAAATGTACTCTGCAATCGCGTAATTTTTTATTATGTAAGTTAGATTTTTTAGCACGTTCGCGAGCTAGTTTTTGAATTCCTGACAACTCTTTCCGTTCACGCTCATTAGCAACAATTTTTGCTTCAATTGCTTTAGCAGTTTCCGAATTTTTGTGAAGATAATTATCTAATTGTTGTTTAATAAAATCTCCCACAAACGATCGCATACTTTGTCCGCCGGGGGCAACTTCTTGTGAACCTAATTTTGTTTTTGTTTGAGATTCAAACACTGGCTCTTGTACACGAACAGAAATAGCAGCAACAATAGATTTACGGACATCAGCTGGATCAAAATCTTTTTTATAAAACTCACGAATGGTTTTTACAACGGCTTCTCTAAATGCTGCTTGATGTGTGCCACCTTGCGTTGTGTATTGACCATTAACATAACTATAATATTCTTCCGAATAATGTTCGTTACTATGTGTCATGGCTAATTCAATATCATCTCCTTTTAAATGGATAATTGGATAAATAATTTCGCCTGTAATATTTTTTTCTAATAAATCTTTTAAACCATTATCTGATTTATAAACTTGTCCGTTAAAATATAAAGTTAAACCTGTATTTAAGAAGGCATAATTCCACAACATTTTATCAATGTACTCATGAACGTAATGGTATTTTTTAAAAATGGTATCATCTGGTCTAAACTCAACGTAAGTACCATTTGCTTCGGTTGTTTTTTCGAGCTTCGATTCTTTAACTAAATTACCACAAGAAAAATCAGCTGTTTTGGATTGACCATCACGGAAAGCAGTTACTCTAAAATTAATAGATAATGCGTTAACTGCTTTTGTACCAACTCCATTTAAACCAATCGATTTTTTGAAGGCATCGCTATCATATTTACCACCCGTATTTATTTTAGAAACAACCTCAACAACTTTTCCTAATGGAATACCACGGCCATAATCTCTTATAGAAACAACTCCATCTTTTACGGCAACCTCAATTTTTTTACCGGCACCCATCATAAACTCATCAATAGAGTTATCCATCACCTCTTTGATTAGCACGTAAATACCATCATCAAAAGCAGTTCCATCTCCTAATTTTCCGATATACATCCCAGGACGCATACGTATATGCTCTTTCCAATCAAGGGATTTAATGCTGTCTTCGTTATAACTTGCTATTTCTTTTGCCATCTTTAGTCAGTTTTTAATTTTTAGTGTTTAATGATTAATATTTTAAATCATACTAAAAAAATATTTTACTCTTTTTTTATTGTTTAGATAGCATTAAAAACTAATAACTAAACATTCAAAACTATTTATTAATCTCCATCCAATAAATTACCCAAGCCACCCAAAATACTTCCTTCTTCTTTTCTTGAACCTGTTCCGTATTGTAAAATTCTACCTGCTAATCGGCTAATTGGTAATGTTTGAATCCAAACTTTTCCTGGTCCTCTTAATGAAGCATAAAAAACACCTTCGCCACCAAATAAGGTATTTTTAATTCCTCCAACAAATTGTATATCATAATTTACATCACTTGTAAATGCAACAATACAACCGGTATCTACTTTTAATATTTCGCCTGATTGTAATTGTTTTTCAATAACGTGACCTCCACTATGCACAAATGCCATACCATCACCTTCTAATTTTTGCATAATGAAACCTTCGCCTCCAAACAAACCAGTTCCTAATTTTTTTTGAAATTCAATTCCTATTGAAACACCATTTGCGGCGCATAAAAAACTATTTTTTTGACAAATAACTTTATTGCCTAATTGCGCTAAATTCATTGGTATAATTTTACCGGCATATGGCGCAGCAAAAGTTACCTGACGTTTTTGATTAGAATTATTTGTGTAAACCGTCATAAATAAATTTTCGCCAGTTAACAAACGCTTACCAGCAGTAAATAATTTATTCATAAACCCGGTGTTAGTTCCGTCACCAAACAAAGTTTGCATCTGAATCCCATCGGTCATCATCATAAAACTTCCTGGCTCAGCAATAACCGCCTCTTGTGGATCTAATTCAATCTCCACACATTGCATTTCTTCTCCAAATAATTTAAAATCGATTTCGTGGTTGTTCATTGTATTTCTGTTTTCTTGTTATTTATTTTTTGCTGTCACTTCGAGCGTAGTCGAGAAGCGTGATAAAAATCTTTTGTTCTCGACTACGCTCGAACTGACAAGATTTTTATTACACGTTAAATCTAAAGTGCATTACATCTCCATCAGCCACTACATATTCTTTTCCTTCTACTCTTAATTTACCAACTTCTTTACAAGCATTTTCTGAACCATAGGTCACATAATCGTTATAACCTATTACCTCAGCACGTATAAATCCTTTTTCGAAATCTGTATGAATTACACCAGCTGCTTGAGGAGCAGTCATTCCTTTTTCGATAGTCCAAGCGCGAACTTCTTTTACACCTGCTGTAAAATAGGTTTGTAGTTTTAATAAACTATAAGCTTGTTTAATTAATTTATTTACACCTGGCTCATCTAATCCCATTTCAGCTAGAAACATTTGTTTTTCTTCATACGTTTCTAAAGAAGAGATTTCGCTTTCCATTGCTGCTGTTATTACTAATATTTCAGCTCCTTCGCCTTTAACAGATTCTCTAACAGCATCCACATAATTATTTCCCGATTTGGCAGATGCCTCATCAACATTACACACATACATTACTGGCTTAATGGTTAACAAATGTAAATCTTGAATAAAAGGTAATTCACTTTCCTCTAGATTGCAAGAACGAGCTGATTTTCCGCTTTCTAAAGTTTCTTTTAATTTAGAGCAAGCCGAATATGTTTTTACAGCCTCTTTATCATTACCTAACTTACCAGCTTTTTCAAACTTTTTTAATTTAGCTTCAACAGCTTCTAAATCTTTTAATTGTAATTCGGTATCAATAATTTCTTTATCACGAACTGGATTTACATTGCCATCCACATGGATGATATTATCATCATCAAAGCAACGTAGCACATGCAGAATGGCATTACACTCGCGAATATTAGCTAAAAATTTATTTCCTAAACCTTCTCCTTTACTCGCGCCTTTTACTAAACCAGCAATATCAACAATCTCAACCGTTGTTGGCTGTAATGCTTGAGGCTTAACCAATTCGGCTAACTTATTTAAACGTTCATCCGGAACCGTTATCACACCCACATTTGGTTCAATTGTACAAAAAGGAAAATTTGCTGCTTGCGCTTTAGCATTACTTAAACAATTAAACAAGGTCGATTTTCCAACATTTGGTAAGCCAACAATTCCACATTTTAAAGCCATATTTTATTTGATTGAAAGTTATAAATTTGGAAAGCTATCCAATTTCTAACCGTTTTTAATTTAATTTAATTTGCAAATATATTAAAATCAATTATCAAGCTTTGCTATAAATAGTAGCATTGTTGGGCAGTTTTTAACAATTAAGTTTTTTATGTGTGGATAACAAGCTTTACTTTTTATTTTTTAACATAGTGTTATTGATTATTAACAAGTTTGTTTTTTCCTTTATTCAAATGCTACTTTTGCAGCAAAATCAATACTTATGGCAGATATTATACAACTTCAAACATTAGCAACTCAAGTACGCCGCGATATTGTTCGTATGGTTCATGCAGTAAGTTCGGGTCATCCGGGCGGTTCATTGGGCTGTACCGATTTTTTAGTGGCTTTATATAACGGCGTTTTGGCTCATAACTCGAAAAACTTTACCATGGACGGTAAAAATGAAGATTTATTCTTTTTAAGTAACGGACATATTTCTCCTGTATACTACAGTGTATTAGCACGTTGCGGTTATTTTCCGGTTGAAGAATTAAAAACTTTTCGTAAATTAAACTCACGTTTACAAGGGCATCCAACTACTCACGATCATTTACCGGGTGTGCGTATTGCTAGCGGTTCATTAGGACAAGGTATGAGTGTAGCTATTGGTGCTGCTTTAGCAAAAAAATTAAATAAAGATAACTCGATCATCTACAGTTTACATGGAGATGGTGAATTACAAGAAGGACAAATTTGGGAAGCAGCCTTATATGCTTCTGCAAATAAAGTAGATAACTATATTGCAACAATTGATTATAATGGTCGTCAAATTGATGGTGACGTTGAGAATGTTTTATCACTAGGAAACCTAAAAGCAAAATTTGAAGCATTTGGTTGGCAGGTTGTTGAAACCGAAAAGGGTAACGATATGAAAGCTGTTATAGAAGGTTTAGAAAAAGCAAAATCTTTTATTGGAAAAGGAAAGCCAATCATGAACATCATGAAAACTGAAATGGGAGCTGGGGTTGATTTTATGATGGGAACGCACAAATGGCATGGCTCTGCTCCTAATGATGAACAATTAGCGAAAGCTTTAGGTCAATTAAAAGAAACTTTAGGAGATTATTAATATTTAAGATTTGAGAACTGAGATTTCAGATTTGAGAAAACTAAAAAAGAATTTTAGAAATATTTTACTTCTAATACTTTTAAACTCTGCCTTCTTAAATCTTAAATCTCAGCCTACCAATCGCATCCTCTTTATTTTTGATGATTCCTATAGTATGTATGCTCCCTGGAATAGCAATATCAAAATTGAAGTAGCTAAAAAAATTATGGGAGAGTTTTTAGATAGTCTAAAAACAATTCCAAATTTAGAATTAGCATTACGTTGCTACGGACATCAAACTTTTATAAAACCAACTAGAAATTGTAAAGACACAAAATTAGAAATTCCTTTTGCTCCTGCTGCAAAATCGGCAGCACTTATTAAACAACGCATTCAAAAATTAGAGCCACTTGGCACAACTCCCATCGCCTACTCCTTGGGAGAAAGTGCTGCTGATTTTACACCTTGTAGTAATTGCCGTAATATCATTATATTAATTACAGATGGTATTGAAGAATGTGGTGGTGTACCTTGTCAATTATCAGCTGAATTGCAGAAGAAAGGAATTTTTCTTCGTCCTTTTGTTATTGGTGTTGGCTTAGATGTAAAATTTGCCGATGTGTTTGGCTGCATGGGTAAATTTTATGATGTAAGTAATGAAGCTAATTTTAAAGACGTACTAAATTTAGTTTTAACGGAAGCAATTTCTCAAACAACTGTGCAAGTAGATTTATTAGATATTACTAAAAAACCTACAGAGACAGATGTAAACATGACATTTTATGATTCGAATACCAAACAAATTAAATATAACTATTTGCATACATTAAATCACAGAGGCAATCCTGATACTTTAGTATTAAGTCCAAATATTACTTACGATTTAATGGTTCATACAATTCCTCCAATAGAGAAAAAAAACATTACTATTCAACAAGGTAAACATAATGTAATTCCTGTTGACGCGCCACAAGGATACTTGAAATTAGAATTAGATGGCCCTATCAGCAAATACTATCCAACAAGTGTTATAAGAAAAAAAGACGATATGAATACTTTGAACATTCAAGATTTTGGAAAAACTGAAAAGTATATAGTTGGTAAATATGATATTGAAATTTTAACACTTCCAAGAATAAAACTAGAGGATGTTGAAATACAGCAAAGTACAACTAATACTATTAAGGTGCCAACCTCAGGAAATGTTTATATCACAAAAGCAGGGACGGGTTATGGCAGTATTTTTTTGGATGATGGAAAAAAAGTAACTTGGGTTTGTAACCTAAACAATAGCTTACAAAATGAAATCATTTATCTTCAACCTGGAAATTATAAATTAGAATTTAGATACGAAAATACTAAACAAACAATAAATACAATTGAAAAAAAATTCATTGTAACCTCAGCATTAACTACAAATATTAAATTGAATTAAAAAAAAGAATATGAAAAAATATACCTATACAGAAAAAAAAGACACGCGTTCCGGATTTGGAGCAGGTTTATCAGAACTTGGAAAAACGAATCCTAACGTTGTGGCACTTTGTGCTGATTTAATTGGTTCGTTAAAAATGGATGCTTTTAAAGCAGAAAATCCTGAACGTTTTTTTCAAGTGGGTATAGCAGAAGCTAACATGATTGGTATTGCTGCTGGTTTAACCATTGGTGGTAAAATTCCTTTTACTGGAACCTTTGCAAACTTTAGCACTGGCCGAGTATATGATCAAATTCGCCAAAGTGTTGCTTACTCTGGTAAAAATGTAAAAATATGCGCATCACATGCCGGTTTAACTTTAGGAGAAGATGGTGCAACTCACCAAATTTTAGAGGATATTGGCTTGATGAAAATGCTTCCGCACATGTGCGTTATAAATCCTTGCGATTATAATCAAACAAAAGCAGCAACTATTGCTATTGCGGATTATGAAGGCCCTGTATATTTACGTTTTGGACGCCCAACAGTTCCTAACTTTACACCTGCCGATCAAAAATTTGAAATCGGTAAAGCTGTCATGTTAAACGAAGGAACGGATGTTACAATTATAGCAACAGGTCACATGACATGGAAAGCAATTGAAGCTGGTGAAAAATTAGCAGAAATGGGGATCTCTGCAGAAATTATAAATATACATACCATTAAACCGTTAGATAACGAAGCAATTTTAAAATCGATAGCTAAAACTAAATGTGTCGTGACGGCCGAAGAACATCAAATGAACGGAGGTTTAGGAGATAGCGTCGCTCAATTATTATCACGCCACACACCTACTCCGCAAGAGTTTGTTGCCGTTAATGATAGTTTTGGCGAAAGCGGAACGCCTGATGAATTAATGACCAAATACGGATTAGACACAATCAATATAATTGATGCTGCCAAAAAAGTTATTTCACGTAAATAATCTTCGCAATTTTTTTGATTTAAACGCTTTAAAGAATAAGTGATATGCAAGTGCTATATCCTCACACCAAATATCAAAATATCATCAACTTGCTCTACATCACCCTTCCAGATTTCTAAAGTTTTAACTAATTGATTCTTAATTTCTAATAACGGTAAATCATTAATACTTATTAGCAATTCTTTTAATGGTTTGTACATGAATTTTTTTCCTTTTTCTCCACCAAACTGATCAGCAAAACCATCTGTTAACATAATAATCAAATCGTCTTTTTGTAATTGTATTTCTTGCAATGCAAAAGGTTTAACGTCGCCCATTGGTTTTCCTACTGGCATTTTATCAGGTTTAAACTCTATTAATTCATTATTGCGAATAAGCCATAAGGGATTATTCGCTGCTGCAAACTGAACTTTATTTTCATTAAAATCAAAATTACAAATAACCGCATCCATTCCATCCTTACCACCTTCTGCGCTTCCATCATTTGCCATATGTTCCATAATTCGTTGGCGAGTATAATCTAAAATTTGACTTGGCAATAGCAATTGTTGAGCATTTACAGCTTCACTTAAACACGAAATATTTAAAATGCTCATAATAGCTCCTGGAACACCATGACCAGTGCTATCTGCTACCACAATTGCAAAATAACCATTACTTAATTTACTTGCCCAATAAAAATCGCCACTAACAATATCTTTTGGTTGAAATAAAATAAAATGTTCAGGCAAATTATTATTAAGAAAATGTTGATTTGCTAATAAAGAACTTTGTATGCGCTTGGCATAATTAACGCTATCTAAAATCTCTTGATGTTTTTCTTCAACTTCCTCTTTAAGTTTATTTATCCTTTCTTTCTCTTTATGTATAGCTGTACTTTGAACCCAGAGCATTTTTACCTTTTCCTCGTTTTCTTTTTTTTGAATCTCAAGTTCTTCTTTATGACTAAGCATTTGCTTTAATTGCTCTTCAATTCTTTTCTTTTCCTTATAAACAGCCTCAGACATTGCCCACATTTGTTTATTTTTTTGCTCAAACTCTATTTTGAGTTCTTCTAACTTATTTTTTTCAATTTGTAATTCTTCAGTTGTCATAAACAATGCTTTTAATTATTTTCATTTAAATTATCAAATTGCACTTTAATTTCAAGAGGAATTAAATCGTAAGGAACGGATGCGGAAATAACTTTAGGAGCGTTAAAACACTTACCTTCATTGTCAGGATTATTTAAATCTCCAATTAATAATATAGTTGTACTAGAAGAAGCTCCACCAGTTTTCTTCCATATTTGCTGCGCAAATGGTAGGGCCCAATTAAATCCCTTTTTGTAATATATGACCGAAAGCTTACTCACGTTCATTTGTTGCGATGCATATTCCTCATAATCAACATCGCTATCTTGAACAATCGTCAACTTTACCATTTTTATAATATCCGAAAGCATCTTCTGAATTTTAGTCACATCTTCTTCATCAACCTGATTCGAAATTATAAACACATCTGTTGGAAGTGTATCAAATTTCTTCTTTGGTTCTTGTGTCAATAATAAACGAATATCTTCTACAAACTGAACAGCAGATTCAGCTCTAGAAAGTATCATATTATTGGTTAAATAATTTTCAAGTCTGTTTATAAATTCTAATTGTTTTTTATCAGAATCCGAATAATCAACAGCAGCAGGTAACCAAATAAAACTTTTATATTGATTATTTTTATTTACATTATTTTTTACCAAATTAAAATGTTCCTCGCTAACGGATAAACCTGAATTAGTGCTTGCATATTTCTTGCCAATAATCTGAACAGCACAAACTGTGTTTTCTATTTTTTCACCATTAGTATCATCTTCAAAAATAAAACCAGCTCTATCTAAAGTTATAGGAAGCTTTTTTGCTTCTTGTAAAGCTTCTTCTTTCACATTACTGAAAAATATTTTATAGTTTGTTGCCATTAAAATAATATCATTTAATTATTGAATTTTACCGTCTTTATTAATTTTAGCAAAAAAAGTTTGTAGGCCAATAAAATTGTTAAAATACCTATAACCATAAACATTTATTTTGCCATCACTTCCCTCGTAAACAATTAAAGAATTATAAGATGAATCATCCGTTTCAGGAAACATGATACTATAATCTACGTTACCAAATTCATCCATCTTACAAATTCCAATTTTATCAAAACTGCCACCATCAGATTCGTCGTAATAAATAATAAATTTACCATCGTTAGTTGGTTCTATTCCGCGGAGATAAGGATAAGTCCGCTTTGTATTTAAAGCTTTAGACACTAAAAGATTGCCGTTTAAATCAAAAACACTCATATAAATTTTCTTCCCTAAGGATGAGTAATAATCTGGTTCCATCTCACCAAAAACAAAAACTTTATTATTTCGGATAAGTACCTTTTTAAACGCGTCGTCTCTAGCACTAGCAGGCATAGTGATAATAGAATCTGCCCTAACTTTTTTGATAAAATTCAAATTAGAATCAAAGATATCGAATGCAGTTCGTTTATAATAATTATAGGCATTTTCAACTTCATACGTCATACAAACGGTATTTCCATTAGCCTGAATATCCATGACTCTTGGATCAAAATAATAAGAACTAGTATAACTTCGCGTTTTTTTGTACCTTGATTGTATATGAAGATTTAAATCTGTTTTTAGAAGGTATAAAGTATCCTCATTGTAATTGTTAAAATAGGATTCAAAAGCAAAGTAATAATTATTGCTTGTTTTAGTAAATTTAAATGAATTCAAATAAAATGGAGCATAAATAAAATTAACAAACACAGAGTCTTGATTAATTATATTACCATTTTGATTAATTTCATTTTTGCATAAATATAATTTTGTGGGACTAGTGCCAGAAAGATCATTAATTGTATCTAAATACGCATGCTCAATATTTCCATTGAAGTTTAAACAAAAAATATTTTGAGTATTCAAATTGTAGTTATTATTATTTGGTAGAGGACTATAGCCGGGCGATAGAGTAGCATAAGGAATATTAAAATCACGCAAATTTTGCTCAGAATCAAAAGCTTTATAAAATCCTTTAGGCGACCAAGTCCAAACTTCATCACTTGGTTTTCTTATCCAATTCACCTCATTATCATAAATCTGATTATAATCAGTAAAAAAATTAAAAATTTTAATCCCGTTCTTTTCAGAAGGAGCAACAGGTTCCAATTTTTTACAAGTAGTAAAGAATAGTAGTGATAAAAAGATTCCTACAAAATTTAATATTTTTTTCATTTATTTATTTTTTTAATCTTATGAAAAATCACATAATTGATAGATAGATTGAAACTTGAATATTTATAAAAAAAACTGTTATCAATGTAATTTGTTCTCATAATAATTTTATCAGGTAAATAATAGTTTTCTGAATTTGATAAACTTAAAGCTTGACAATAAGAATATTTGAAATCAATGATAAAATTTTTCAAGTTATACGTAACTCCGATATTTCCTTTTAATGAGCTAACGTTACCCCTGTATTCCTTTAAATCCAAATTAGAAGATTCGTTATAATAATTACCTTGTCCAACAACTAAATTAACTTCATTGGTAGTATCCTGACTCAAATTAGGATAATTGGCAGATATTTCGGCACTGGCTTTATTGAGCAGAGAATAGTTATAGCCTATTCCTAAATAATAAGTGAATTTGTTATATTTAAAATGTTGATTTACTTCTAAAGGAATATTCAGATAATTAACTTTTTCAGTTAATGTGGTATAATAATCAGTAAGTGTTTTATGGGTAATTTTCCTTTTATAGTTTAATGTAAAATAACCGGGATGAATAGAAAATCTTGTATTTGTAGGAAGACAGCCAATAATATTTAAACCAAATATATTGCTTAGTTTATTGCTAGTATATTTACCTGAATAATCAAAATCATTTAGTACACTATTATTATTTCCTACCGTATAGAA
>JAIOZA010000023.1 GCA_021740825.1 Bacteroidia bacterium
TTCAGTTTTAACAAAGCAAAGAGAACGGAGCATTATTTCTCACGCACGGTATATCTATGATTACCCAGGGATGGAACTTGTCACCCGTTCTCTTCACTATCCTATTATAAATTTAATGAATTACAAACATACGAGGGATAAAGGCATTGTTTGAGCTCTTTTTATTTGTTCCGCAGGACAAATAAAAAAGCGAGTGCCGAAAGCCCGGCCCGCCAGCTGGCGGGCACGCCCATAAAATTGAATAAATAAAGCCACTATTATTCTAATACAACACTATAAATTATAATCTTTATCTTTGAATTAGTGTCATTATCTAATAACATACAATTAATTAAAAAACTTTCAGTTCGAAAACTCATTAATGCTTATAAAGTGTGGATGAGTTATCATGTTTCAAAAGCCAAAAAAAAATCTGTTAGCCTCGGGTTTCCAATCAGTATGGCAATTGAACCAACTACCAGTTGTAATTTACGTTGCCCCGAATGCCCCAGTGGTTTACGTCAGTTTACCAGGCCAATTGGAATGTTAGAACCTACTTTTTTTAAATCAACCATAGATGCTGTTTATAAAGAATTAATTTACTTAACATTTTACTTTCAAGGAGAACCCTATTTAAATCCAAACTTTTTAGAGATGGTTAAATATGCTTCTGAAAAAGGAATATATACTTCCACCTCTACCAATGCACATTATTTAAATGAAGAACAATCTGCAAAAACAGTCGAAAGTAAATTAGATAGATTAATAATATCTATTGATGGCACCACTCAAGAAACTTATGAGCAATATAGAATTGGAGGAAGTTTGCAGAAAGTAATTGATGGCACTAAACATATTATTGCTGCAAAAAAAAGATTAAAAAGTAAAACACCTCACATTGTATTTCAGTTTTTAGTTGTAAAACCAAATGAACATCAATTAAACGACGTTCAGCTATTAGCAAAGAAATTAGGAGTTGATGAAGTCGTTTTTAAAACGGCGCAAGTTTATAATTTTGAAAATGGAAATTCATTAATTCCAGATAACATAAAATACAGTCGCTATAAAAAAAACAGTGACGGAACTTATTCTATAAAAAATAAATTACTAAATCAATGTTGGCGCATGTGGAGCAGTTGCGTTGCAACTTGGGATGGTGTTGTTGTGCCATGCTGCTTTGATAAAGATGCGAAGCATCAATTAGGGGATTTAAAACAGCAATCATTTAAAGAGTTATGGAATTCTGAAAAATATCAAAACTTCAGACAGTCAATCTTAAAATCCAGACAAGAAATTGATATTTGCAAAAACTGCAGCGAAGGAACAAAAGTTTGGGCTTAGCTTTCAGAAAATTATTTATTTTATAGAATATCCGCAACCGTAAAAGTACTTCCACCAACAAAAACTAAGTCGTTAACTTTTGCTTGTTTGATGGCTTTTTTCAAAGCTTCTGGCACTGTTTTAAATGTACTACCATTTAGTCCATTTTTTTTAGCAAGAGTTGCTAATTCATTTTCATCTAACGCTCTCGGAATAGATGCTTTGCAAAAATAATAGGTGGCATCTTTTGGCAATAATTTTAATATTTTAGAAATGTCTTTATCATTAACAACACCCAAAACAAAATGTAGGGTTTTGTATGTATAGCGTTTTAAATTATCTAAAACTTCTTTTATACCATCTTCGTTATGCCCCGTATCAGCAATTACTAAAGGCTTTTGTTGCAGTATTTGCCATCGCCCATGTAATCCGGTTAATTTTTGAACTTGCGCTAAAGCAATTTTAATATCTGTATCTTCAATGATAAATCCTTTTTGTTTTAAAATTTCTGTTGCGTTTAAAACACCCATCACATTTTTTATTTGATAGCTGCCTTGTAAATCTAAATTGTATAGATGTGTTGTGTTTGTTTTTTTATGGAGTAGTGTAGTTGATAAAAACGCTTTGTTGTATGAAGATGAAATAAGTTTGTAATTTTTATCTGCAAATTCAATGGGTGCTTTTAATTGTTTTGCTGTTTCATTAAAAACAGATATAACGTCTAATTGTGTTTGACTAATAACTACTGGAATTTTTGTTTTAATAATGCCAGCTTTTTCAGCAGCAATTTTCGGTAATGTATCTCCTAATAAATTCATGTGATCATAGCCTATATTTGTAATAAGGCAAGCAACTGGTGTTATAACATTAGTAGAATCTAATCTGCCACCTAAGCCAACTTCTAAAACAACAACATCTACTTGTTGTTGAGCAAAATAATGAAACGCTAATCCAACTGTCCATTCAAAAAAGGAGGGTTCAATTTTCTCAAAAATAGTTTTAAAATCTTCTACAAATTTTACAACCTCTGTTTTAGGAATCATTTTTCCATTGATCTTAATCCGCTCTCTAAAATCAACTAAATGCGGCGAGGTATACAAACCAGTTTTATAACCTGCTTGTTGCAAAATGGCTGCTAACATGTGCGAGGAAGAACCTTTTCCGTTAGTTCCAGCTACATGTACAAATTTAATTTTCTTTTCAGGATTCCCTAACTCTTTACAAATAGCAAGTGTATTATTTAAATCTGCCTTATACGCAGCAGCGCCAATGCGCTGATACATGGGAAGCTTTGAAAATAAATAATCAAGAGTTTTCGGATAAGTCATTTAAAAAAATGTTGTTGTTTTGCTATTAGTTTTTAGTTGTAAATTTTAAATGTCAACTTTTCTCAATTAACCAACAACTCATTTTCAAACAACTTTTTTAAAAACTAAAAATAATAGTTATGGTACCTTTTTGTTCTTCAAATTCTCCACTCACATTAAAAGTTGTTGCCAAGGCAGCCTGTCTTGCTTTAGCTTTTAACATGGCGCTTTGAGTATTAGTTCCCCTACCGTTAGGGTCTGCTTTAATTACCTTTCCATTTTTATCTACGGTAATCTCTACCACAACT
The DNA here is from genome assembly GCA_021740825.1 of Bacteroidia bacterium. Classification (GTDB taxonomy): domain Bacteria; phylum Bacteroidota; class Bacteroidia; order B-17B0; family Aurantibacillaceae; genus UBA4416. Next base: position 2,915 of record JAIOZA010000023.1, read on the forward strand.
TTCCCTTCTTCTTTAGTATCTTTTGATAAAGTTGGCGGTGTCATTACACTTCTACCTGCTAAACTAAAACCGTAACCTCCGTTACCTGGTCCTTTTCCTGGACCTTTACCAGGGCCGTCTCCTCCTCCATCACCACCACCAGTTCCACCATTACCATTTGTATTTGGATTTCCATCTGGGCGTCCGTCATTACCAGCATGTCCGCTATTTCCATCTCCACCGCCATTGTTGCCTTTATTTTTATTAAATTTTTCGGCTAACAACTCAGCAGCTGTTTTTACTTTTGGTTTTACAGGAATAACAACTGTTTGGCTTGTGCTTGTGTTATTAGTTTCAGATTTTGTAATATTTACATCTTCTCCATTATCTGAAGTAACAACATCTTGTGAACTATTTTCAGTTGTTGGCGGAGTTACTTCTGTACTTTCTACAACTTGAACAGCATCTCCTATGCCATCACTCTCCACATTTCCGGTACCCTCAATTAAATTACCAATATTAAATTCAATACCCCCGCCACCACCTGGCGCAACTGGAAAAGGAGGATTTGGAGTAACAATCACGTAGAAAATTAAAAATAGTAACAAGAGTGTAAATATCAATAAGGAAATTCCTAATGATATCATTCTGTTTTTATTTTCTTCGGCTTGCGATAAAATCATGACTATTTTCCGTTTGATGGTTTAGTTGCCCAAACCATTTTACATTTTAGTTTATCAACCACAATCATTACATCAACAGCATCTTGTATACTCAAATCTTTATCCATCTGCAATACAACTGTTGGCTCCGGATTACCATTAATTTCAGCTATTAAAACAGATTCCAATACGGAGTAATCCACTTCTTTTCCTTCCACAAAATAATGACGCGTATTGGAAACATCTAAATGAATAGGCTTTTTATTATTCTCTACGGGCTTTGTAGGCTTGGAGCTTGGTAAGTTTACCTTGATCGCATTTGGACTTACCATTGTTGATAGTATCAAGAAAAATAACAACAAGAAAAACATAATGTCGTTTAATGACTCCGTGCTTACCTCAGCGTCTCTATGTGCTTTTTTGCGTAATCCCATGATTATTTAAGAGTTAAGATTTAGTGATTTAAGAATTCTAACTTCTAAAATCTGACTTTTAATTTATTTCGATGGTTCGTTTAACATATCCAAAAACGCAATTTGAGTTTCCTCCATGCGGTGAGACAATTTATCGATACGCGCATTTAAAATATGATACCCAATAAATGCAATAACACCCACTACCAAACCTCCACCAGAGGTAATCATTTTTTGATATAAACCTGAGGAAATCACTTCAATTTCAACAGTTTTAGCAATTGATATATCATAAAATATTTTAATAACGCCAATGATTGTTCCAATAAAACCAAACATAGGTGCAATACGGCCCGTAATATTTAAAATACTCATGTTTTTTTCTAAACGAGATAATTCTGATGAACCAGCTTTATCCATGGCCTCTCTAATTTCTTGCATACTTTGCCCAATACGAGAAATACCTTGCTCTAACATAATTGCTTCAGGTGTATTAACACTTTTACACATACTGCGGGCATTTGCTAAATTGCCGTTATTTATCATGTCCTTAATACTAGCTAATAAGGTGGCATTTTTTTTAGAAGCTTTAGTAATAGTAAGAAAGCGTTCAACCATTACGTATATTGACATAAGCAATAAAATGGCTAAAGGAATCATGATAACTCCACCTCTAGCCACCATGCTAAATAACGACATTTCGTTTGGAGGAAGCTCAGTAGCTGTTTGTATACCTGTTACTGCTGGTTGAATAATTCCAGAATCTGCAACTGCAGCCGCAACCGTATTGGTTATTTGAAGAATGAATGACATCATATAGCTTATTTTTTAATTACACGAAGTTACCTTAGAAAAACGCGAGTAAATTAAATCATAAGCGATGTTTTAAACAGATTTGTGTTAGTATAACATCTGTTTTTATAAAAAGTGACGGTTAACTATAAAATTGCCCTTATATAATTTTATAGACCTATTGTAAAATAAGGTTCACTTTTTTAGAAATAAATGCCTTGGGGCATAATAAAATTATTTATGATAATATGATATCCGACCACTTGGTGTTGTGTTAGGTGTCCACATTTGACAAATTAGGGTGGTTGCATTTAGTGTAATAATATAACCACTGCCAAATTGGTTAGTACCACCGGATCCATTCAAAAAGAGCATATTATCAATACCATTACTAAGTTTAAGAACATACCAAGACCCTGCTGGTGATGTCAAAGAATAATAATTAGCATTATACTCCAAATAGCCCTGTGTTGTAAGAGGATGTATACTTGATTTTAATACCATGTGCGTGCCAGAATACATAGTATTTGTAGTTACAGCTCCATTAGCATCAATCTGAGATATTGGTGTGTACGTTATAGATTTAATTCCATTATTCCAAATTTGAGTTTCATCCCAAATCCAATCGCCTACCAATGCAGATTCAGTAGCCGTCATGGTTGAAGTTGGAGTGGGTGTTGCCGGTGAAGGTGTTGCCGGTGAAGGAGTTGGTGAATTTTGATTACAACTTGATAACACAATTACAAAGCAAGCTATTGCTGATAGGATAAGTTTTTTCATGGTTTAATTTTTTGTTGTTTAATCAAAAGTATTAAATTGATAGCATATATGCAATCAATCGTAATGAATATTATTAGGAATTTGGCTTTTGTGATAAATCTCAAAAACAAGAAGCTGATTTTAAGCTTTGGCAAGCATATAAGAAAATTGAGGGAGGAACGAGATTACTCCATGAGGTACCTTGCTGACCTTGCAGATGTAAATTACACACAAATTTCTAAAATTGAGACGGGTAAAATTAATACAACTATTTCTACGGCTTATGCCATTGCAAAAGCACTTGATATAACTCTTGAGCAGTTATTTAAGTTTGAAATAAAATAAGTTGAGTGAACACATTACAATTCATTTTAAACTAATTTATTTAACATTTGTTTTATAAAGTGTAAATACTAAAATGCATAAAATGACGCTTTTAGAATTGATAAAATAACTTATCTTTGTTAAAATGGAAATTATTAAAGGTTCGGGAGTAATACCCGGTGAATTGTTGGCAAAGGTTAATTGCCCTGCCGACTTAAAAAAATTAAAAGAGGAGGAACTTGAGCAATTTTGCGCCGAGTTGCGACAATTCATTATTGATATTGTGTCTGTAAAAGGTGGGCATTTTGGGGCCTCGTTAGGTGTTGTTGAACTTACTGCAGCATTGCATTATGTATTTAATACCCCACACGATCAGTTGGTTTGGGATGTTGGTCACCAAGCATACGGCCATAAAATTATTACTGGTCGCCGTGATATTTTTCATACAAACCGAGTTTACAAAGGCATTAGCGGTTTTCCAAAACGTTCAGAAAGCGAATATGATACTTTTGGCGTTGGCCACTCTTCCACATCTATTGGTGGCGCATTAGGTATGGCGGTAGCAAGTCAGTATTTAGGATTAAAAGATAAACAACACATAGCCGTAATTGGAGATGGTTCAATGACTGCCGGTCAGGCATTTGAGGCCTTAAATCATGCAGGTATTTCTAATAGTAATTTATTAGTTGTGTTAAATGATAATTGCATGAGTATTGACCCAAATGTTGGTGCCTTGCGCGATTATTTAACCGACATTACCACTTCTCATACCTACAATAAAACAAAGGATAAAGTTTGGGAATTGTTAGGTAAGATTAGCAAATTTGGGCCAAACGCTCAAGAAATTGCAAGTAAATTAGAAAATGCTGTAAAAACATCTTTACTAAAGCAAAGTAATTTATTTGAATCGTTAAAGTTCCGCTATTTTGGTCCAATTGATGGACATGATGTGGTTCGTTTAACAAAAATATTAGCCGATTTAAAAGATATTCCTGGACCAAAAATTTTACATGTACTTACCAAAAAAGGTAAAGGTTATAAATTTTCGGAAGAGGGTAACGAAACGGTTTGGCATTCGCCAGGATTATTTAATAAAGATACTGGAGAAATTATTAAAGTTGTTCCTAAAGATCCTCAACCACCAAAGTATCAAGATGTGTTTGGGCACACCATTGTTGAATTAGCTGAACAGAATAAAAAAATAATGGGTATTACTCCAGCTATGCCATCTGGCTGCTCTTTAAACATTATGATGAAAGCTATGCCCGACCGAGCTTTTGATGTTGGCATTGCAGAACAGCACGCAGTTACATTTAGTGCAGGTTTAGCAACACAAGGCATGGTTCCGTTTTGTAATATTTATTCCTCATTTATGCAACGCGCTTATGATCAAGTAGTGCATGATGTAGCGTTGCAAAATTTAAAAGTAGTGTTTTGTTTAGATAGAGGAGGAATTGCTGGAGCTGATGGACCAACGCATCATGGCGCATTTGATATCGCTTATTTCCGTTGCATTCCTAATATGATTGTGAGCGCTCCAATGAATGAAGAGGAATTGCGCAACCTCATGTACACCGCACAATTAGAGGAAGTTGCTGCTCCATTTAGCATCCGCTATCCGCGTGGAAATGGGGTAATGGTAAACTGGAAAACGCCCTTCAAAAAGCTAGAAATTGGAAAAGGTCGTAAGCTAAAAGACGGAAAAGAAGTAGCAATTTTATCCTTAGGTCACCCAGGAAATTTTGCAACAAAAGCCATTGAAAAGTTAGAAGCTGAAGGCATTTTTGCTGCTCACTATGATTTACGTTTCGCAAAGCCATTAGATGAAGGTATGTTGCACGAAGTATTTGCGCAATTCAAGAAAATAATTACTGTAGAAGATGGTACAATTGTAGGTGGTGTTGGTAGTGCTATTTTGGAATTTATGGCAGAAAATAATTACAGCGCTCAAGTAAAACGTTTAGGTATTCCCGATAAATTTATTGAACACGGAGAACCAAGTGAATTATACCAAGAATGTGGTTTTTCTGCTGAACAAATTTATAGCGAAGTAGTACAATTATTAAAAGATAAAAAATCAACCAAGATTGCGTAAGGAATTTAATTAGGTTTCACTCAAAAAGTAGATTTGATTTTACTGTTCTTTTTTCTTGAACAAAAAGAACCAAAAATTCAAGACGAAAGACCAACTCCAATTCTTTTCTCCCGCAAAAAATCTTCGCAGTGCCGCCGAAAAAATTGCAGTTCGCTCTCTTTCGCCAAAAGCCATCGCACTTTTACCAACGTATGAAAAATTTGCAATAATATGATGAACAAGTTTATATCTATTCTTTCAAATTGCCACGCATTAAAATGAAATTATAGGATCTAAAAGGTCTGCATTCACTAACATCTCAATAATTTGCGTAAGGAATTTAATTCCCTTACAAACTAAACTCTAGTTGCTTGTACTGATTTTATTTCTGGAACAGCCTTCATAATGGTTTCTTCGATACCAGCTTTCATTGTCATATGACTCATACTGCAAGTACTGCAAGCTCCTTTTAATTCAAGCATTGCTGTGTGTCCATCAACTACTTCAAGTAATTCAACATCTCCACCATCCGCCTCTAAATAAGGGCGAATCGTTTTTAAGGCATTCTCTACTCTATCAAATAATTCTTGGTACATATTTTAGTTATAAAGTTAGTCAGTTATGAAAGTTATAAAGTTACTTGATTTAAAACAGCATATAACTTTCTAAACCTTCAACTTTCCAACTTTCTAAACTATTTCCCAAGTTTCTTTTTTAAATTTTGATCAATGGCATCTAAAAATTCCTCAGTATATAAATAATGTTCGCCGTGATTAACTTTGTTTCCGTGGGTACAAACTGCTAAATCTTTAGTCATTTTGCCACTTTCAACAGTTTCAACACAAACTTGTTCTAAAGCTTGACAAAAATTAATTAACTCTTGGTTATTATCTAATTTTCCACGAAACTCTAAACCGCGTGTCCAAGCAAAAATACTAGCAATTGGATTTGTAGAAGTTGGTTTACCATTTTGGTGATCACGGAAATGACGGGTTACAGTGCCATGTGCTGCTTCTGCTTCCATAATGGTGCCATCTGGTGTAATTAATACAGAAGTCATTAAACCTAGTGAACCAAAGCCTTGCGCTACTGAATCTGATTGAACATCTCCATCATAATTTTTACAAGCCCATACAAAATTACCATTCCATTTTAAAGCGGAAGCAACCATGTCATCAATTAAACGGTGCTCATAAACAATTCCTGCAGCTTCGTATTTTGCTTTATAATCTGCTTGGTAAATTTCTTCAAAAATATCTTTAAAACGGCCATCGTATTTTTTTAAGATGGTGTTTTTAGTAGATAAGTATAAAGGCCATTTTTTATTTAAGGCTACGTTAAAACAAGAATGAGCAAATCCACGAATAGACTCTTCAACATTATACATTCCCATTGCAACACCCGGTCCTTTAAATTGAAAAATTTCGTGTTCAATAACTTTTCCATCTTCGCCTTCAAACTTCATGGTTAATTTTCCTTTTCCAGGTACTACGAAATCAGTTGCTTTGTATTGATCACCAAAAGCATGACGACCAACAATAATTGGAGCTGTCCAGTTAGTAACTAAACGAGGTACATTTTTACAAACGATAGGCTCACGAAAAACAGTCCCATCTAATATATTACGGATAGTTCCGTTAGGAGACTTCCACATTTGTTTTAAGTTAAATTCTTTAACACGAGCTTCATCAGGAGTAATAGTAGCACATTTGATGCCAACACCATATTTTTTGATGGCCTCAGCTGCATCAATAGTTACTTGGTCATTTGTTTCATCACGGTACTCCATTCCTAAATCGTAGTATTTAATATCTACGTCCAAATAAGGAACAATTAATTTATCTTTAATAAACTTCCAAATGATGCGAGTCATTTCATCACCATCTAATTCTACTACCGGGTTAGCTACTTTAATTTTACTCATAATATTATATTGAAATTGGATTTTAAAAAGTTGCCCAAATTTATAAATATTATGCGGCTCTACAAATAATTGTTTTAGAAATTGTAAGCTAATTAGACACTAAAATTTATTTTAAATTCTTTATTAATTAGAATTTTTTAAGTTGTTATACTATCCTTACATTTGTAGTCTATATAAACATTACATGAAAATTACCGAACATCTTAAATCTGCGAAAGACACTTTATTTTCTATCGAAATACTTCCACCTTTAAAAGGAAAAAGTATTCACTCTATTTTTGATGGCATTGATCCTTTGATGGAATTTAAGCCGGCCTTTGTTGATGTTACCTATCACAGAGAAGAATACATTTACAAAAAACGAGATGGTGGTTACTTAGAAAAAGTAAGCATTCGTAAACGCCCCGGCACAGTAGGTATTTGCGCTGCCATTATGAATAAATATAATGTGGAAGCAGTTCCGCATATTATTTGTGGCGGTTTTACCCGCGAAGAAACAGAAAATGCTTTAATAGATTTACAATTTTTGGGTGTAGATAATGTGTTGGTTTTGCGAGGTGATAGTATTAAAACAGAATCTCAATTTATACCAGAGCCAGGAGGTCACAACTATGCTATTGATTTAGTTAAACAAGTGCGCGACATGAATTCGGGTTTATACTTGGATGACGAAATGAAAGATGCCTCGCCAACTAATTTTTGTATGGGAATTGCCGGTTATCCTGAAAAACATTTTGAAGCCCCAAATTTATATAGCGATATGAAATGGTTAAAAGCTAAAGTAGATGCTGGCGCAGATTATATTGTAACGCAAATGTTTTTTGACAATAAAAAATATTTTGAATTTGTGGATTTATGCCGTAAAAACGATATTAACGTTCCAATTATTCCTGGATTAAAAATATTAAGTTCTCGTTCGCAATTAATTGCATTACCTAAAATTTTTCATATTGATTTACCACAAGATTTATTTGTGGAATTAGAAAAATGCAAAGACGATAAAGCCGTTAAAGAAATTGGAATTAAATGGTGTATTGAACAAAGTAAAGAACTAAAAAAAGCAAATGTTCCTTGCTTACACTACTACACAATGGGGACATCAGATAGTACAAAAAGAGTGGCGAAGGAAGTGTTTTAAACCAAAATAATGTCAGACTTAAAATATAATTTACGCGGTGTTTCTGCATCTAAAGAAGATGTTCATAATGCTATTTCCAATATTGATAAAGGATTATTTCCTCAGGCATTTTGTAAAATTGTACCCGACTATTTAACAGGCAGCAATGAACATTGCATTATTATGCATGCTGATGGAGCTGGCACAAAATCATCCTTAGCTTATGTGTATTGGAAAGAAACCGGTGATTTAAGCGTATGGAAAGGTATTGCACAAGATGCAGTCATTATGAATATTGATGATTTAATTTGTGTTGGCGCCACTAACAATATTTTATTATCGTCTACAATTGGGCGCAATAAAGGATTAATACCAGGCGAAGTTATTTCGGCAATCATAAATGGAACTGAAGAAGTATTACAAAACTTACGCGACAACGGCATAGATATTCGCTCAACAGGGGGCGAAACCGCGGATGTGGGCGATTTAGTACGAACATTAATTGTGGATAGTACGGTTGTTTGCAGAATGAAACAATCCGATGTTATTTCAAATCATAATATAAAAGCAGGTGATGTAATTGTTGGCTTATCATCATCAGGTAAAGCCACCTACGAAACTGAATATAATGGCGGTATGGGAAGCAATGGTTTAACCAGCGCTCGCCACGATGTATTTAACTATACCGTTGCCGAAAAATATCCTGAATCTTACGACAATGCTTTACCAAACGAAGTAACCTATTGCGGACAATTGAACTTAACTGATAAAATTGACGTGAGTTATACTGACATTAATGGAACTGAAGTTAAAGAACAAATAACAGCTGGTAAATTAGTGTTATCGCCAACCAGAACTTATGCCCCAATCGTAAAAAAATTATTGTCTACATTAGGCACAAAAATAAGCGGCATAGTGCATTGCAGTGGCGGCGCACAAACTAAAGTATTGCATTTTGTTGAAGGAGTTCATATTATTAAAAATAATTTATTTCCCTTACCGCCATTATTCAAAATAATTCACGAGCAAAGCCAAACGGATTATAAGGAAATGTATAAAGTTTTTAATATGGGTCACCGTTTAGAAGTATACTTGCCTTTAGAATTAGCTCAAGAAGTAATTGCGATTTCAAAATCATTTAATGTGGATGCGCAACTTATTGGACGTGTAGAAAGATTTGATGGTAAAAAAGTTACTATTGAATCGGAGTTTGGGAAGTTTGAGTATTAGTTTGGGCGTTTCCGCGAAAAGGCGGTCGGGCTTTCTGTTCCAATCTTTTTGAAAAGGAGGCACAAAAAGGATTTCCACGACAATCCCTAACGCTACTGTAATTCCTGACAACTCAATTTGTTTCCATTTACTAATAGAGCATACATTTTTCCATTTTTGTATAAATTACACATCAGTGGTTTCTTGGTGACATTTGGCAAAGATTTAACTAATTTTCCATCAGCAGTTATTACATCCGTTTTTTGACCTATTTTATCAAATGCTATAATCCAATTATTCTCGCTAGTTTCTACAAATTGTGCATCATCATAAACCGCTAATTCATTAAAGTACTCTACTAATTTACTTGAAAATAAATCATACGCATATAAAGCACCGTTACCATAAGCTAAAATATCTGATTGCGAATCATCGTTCACTAAATTAAAAGATGTTTTAAATCCACTTAATTCATCCCCTAACTTTAAAGATTCTTTTTTATCTGACAACGTAATTTTATTCAGTAAATTATTTTTGTCATCTAGGTAAATCAACTTAGTATTATCTAAATTATTTCCTGCTAAAACATACATGTTAGTTAAGTTGGCAATTGTGTTATTTTTAAAATCAATTCTACCTTCACCCTTTCTGCTAAATGCATATATTTTTCCAGAAACATCTACAGTAATTAAATAATCACTTGCTCCAATGTGCACAAAACTAATAGGCAACTTTACTTCAGCTTCGGTTTTTACTGGAACAAAGCCTTCCGTTTTTACTCCATATAAAGTGAAATTATAAATGCGTTTATCGGCACACGCTAAAAACAAACGATAATCCTTATTCCCTTCATAGTCTAATACCGTTACATTAGAAGTGACCTTAGCAGGCAACTTAATAGGATAACCCTGAACGTAGTTTCCATTTCTATCAATTAAATGTAGATAATTATCTGTATTAAAAAGCAATTGTAATTTTCCATTTTTAAAAACGTCAACTGTATAAATTTCAGATTTAATAGCTTCAGTGATTTTCTTTTTCCAAATTAAGTTACCGGTTGAATTAACTAAGTAAAGTGTTTTTCTATGATCTTGAAAACATAATTCGTTTTCTTGAGTTAAATGATTTGTAAAAACCTGAGCCCCTGTCTCAATAATAGAATCTGCAGCAAACGACCATAAAGAAATTACCGAATTATTATTACTATCTGTTTTGGTTTTTGCATGACTTGCATTAACGCGCACTTGAACTACGTTTTTAAAATTTTTAGCAGTTAACGATAGTTGAGTAGTTGCATTTTCGGCAAGTAATAATTCGTTTGAATTTATAATTGATTTTAAATTATGAGTCATTATTAATTCTGAGTTTTCGTAATAAAAATAATTACATTCTACTAATAAATTATCAGTAGCGTAATTCATAAACGGCACATTTTTACCTAACAACTGACTATTTACAAGCGATTGCTGAAAATAATTTAAAACCAATTTATTTGAAAAAAATAAAAGATGATTTTCATGTAAACAAGCATATTCATTTTTGAAATCAGATTTTGTAACCGAAAATAAATCTGAAAATATTTTATTCAATTTGTAAACTTTTAAATCCGAATAATTCAAAATACTATCACTGATAAACTTGGTAAGTTGTTCGCCTTTTTGTAAATCTTTCATTTTTATACTTACTATTTGACTATTCACATCATTTACAACATAGGTTGCCAAAAGCAATTCATTATCTATATTTTCTAAACTTTCTTTTTTTATATTGTATAAAGCGCTGTCATTTAACGTATTCCAAGCTATTTTATTATGCTCATTAACCTCTTTTGAATGTTGTTGTTCAATTATTTTATAAAAAAGATCGGCGTCACTTAAATTGAAACCTTGCAAGGTCGCAGGATTATTTGGAAGATGCTCAAACCCGCTACTACTTTCCGAATTCTGATTTTTAATGCAGTTAAATAACGACAAACTATCCGTATTTGAATAGCCGGTTAAAGTAATTTCATTTAACTGAACCTCAACCCCAAATAACGACTGTTGAGTAAATAAATTTTTAGAAAACAAATTCGTTAAGTTATGATTTAAATAAACCTGCGTCTTTTGTTCACCATTAATTTTTAACAAATCATTATAGGTTAAATTATTTGCTAGTGATTCGTTTTTATTTAACTCCAAACACTTTTGTAATAAAGATAAATCCGAACTTAAATACACTAAGCCATCCTTGCAGGAAACCAACCACTTTTGTTTATTATTGATAAAATAATACGCATCAAATGATGACACCGAAGGATCCTTTGCAAATGATTTTTTAAAAAAATCAACAAATACGCCTTCATTATTTTTTTCTTTTAATTTAAATAAAATAAGATGTTCTGTGTTTTTTTCCTGCTTAATAAAAGTCCAATAGATTGAGTTTCCCGAAATAATTTCTGCAATATCAGGCGATGAATTTACTAGAGAATCTAAATAACTAATTCCATTTTGAGCAACAGTTATAGAAGCGTTACTTAATAAAGAATTCCATATTAAATTTTGACGCGTTAACTGAGAAATTAATTCACTGCAATTTTCGGTTTCAATAACACACATGGCGTTACCAGGAATGTGTTCTAATACCGAGCCTGCTGGTTCTTTACTTTCTTTTAAACGAAAATAACCCCAAATAGCTACGGCTATTGACGCAGCAATAAATAAATAAAAACCTATTTTTTTTAGTATAAACACTACAACTAATGTAATAGAATTTGATAGTCTCAATCAATCCTAAAATCTAGAGTTATGAAACCGTAATTGTGAATTGATTAATCAAAATTTATAGAACGCAGATGACACTGATTATTAAGATAATTATGATTTTACTCGATTTGATTTTCAATAATCGGAGGTAAAGAACTAATTTATTTATATTCAATTAAACAATGAGAACGAGGCCAAATCTTTTTGGTCTATAACTTTTGCTCCAAACTTTTGCTCCCAATAATTGGCTAAGTAAACTTGCTCATGTTGCCCTGGAGTTGGAATTAAAATACAATTCGTGTTTTGCAAATGATGTAAATCCATCAAAGTGCTATAACCACTTCTGCAAACAATTGTTTTTGAATTACAAATAAATTGGCTCAACTCTTTTGCACTTGGTAAATCAACAATTGTCAAATTTTTATTTACGAAACTTTTGTGTTCTAAATTAGTTCCTCGCACAATACAAATTTTTTTATCTGATTGATTTGCTTTAACTATCAAAATTATTTCTAATTCTGTCCGCAAAGGTTCTGGTCCTGATAGTAAACACAAATAATCATATTCAACTTTTGTTTCACCAACCTTCTGGAGTCGGCTTAATGGACCAAGGTAAGTAACATTTTTAAGAGAAGTGTTCGCTGATAATTTGCCAGCCAAACAGTTTTCCTCATCTTCATAATCAGGAATCCAAACTGAATTAAATTGTTTAATAAAATAGTGATGTATTTTATTGGCAATAAACGAAAAAACGCCTGCTTCTATATTTAATTGATGAGTCATGTAAATACACTCAACATTTTTATTACTTAATCCAAAACGATTATCGCTAATCACTACATCAATTTGATGTTCTTTAATTATTTTCGCTAACTGTTGTTGTTCTTTTTTAATGACTCCTAAAATTCTTGGTGCCTCAAACAACAATTTAATACTTAATGGAAATGCTTGAGAATAAGAAATATTATAGGGTTCAATATCTATTTTTTTAAAAGTCGGAAATTCCTCGTTAAAAATTAATACTGTTGTTTTTGTAACCCCCAAAATCACCACATTATCTTTAATTAATTTTTTAATTATTGGAACACACCTAGTAGCGTGACCAAGTCCCCAATCGAGAGGCGAAATAAATATAGTTTTGTTTTTAAAGATGTTACAAATTAAGTAAAAAAATTGGCGATTAAACTTAACTTTGTGAAGCATTGGAAATATTTTCAGAACATATACAAAGTATCTTAAAAACACTGCCCGACAATCCGGGAGTATACCGTTATTATGATGTAGATAATAATTTATTATATGTTGGAAAAGCAAAAAATTTAAAAAAACGCGTTACCTCTTATTTTACAAAAGAACATGATACGTATCGTTTGCGTATTATGGTAAAAAAAATAGTGGATATCAAAACCATTATTGTTGATACGGAAATGGATGCGCTAATTTTAGAAAACAATTTAATTAAAAGTCTCACACCCAAATACAACATTATGTTGCGTGACGACAAAACCTATCCATGGATTGTTATCACTAAAGAACGTTTTCCAAGAATTTACCATACACGACAATTAAAAAAAGATGGGGCAGATTATTTTGGACCTTATCCATCGGTAACAACCATGTTTATTTTGTTGGATTTAATAAAACAATTATATCCACTGCGAACTTGTACTTTAGACTTAAGTGAGGAAAATATTGACAGTAAAAAATTTAAAGCATGTTTGGAATTTCAAATTGGCAAATGTAAAGCGCCATGTATTGGCAATCAAAGTCTACAAGATTATGAAAGAGGAATTACACATATCAGGGAAATTGTAAAAGGAGATATTAATTTTGCTATTAAAGATTTGAAACATTTAATGCATGAACATGCTGAAAAATTAGAATTTGAGCATGCCGCAATCATTAAAAAGAAAATTGAATTACTGGAAAAATATCAAAGTAAATCTACCATTGTTCATCCTTCTATTACAGATACAGATGTCTTTGCTATTATAAGTGATGATAAAGTAGCTTACGTTAATTATTTTAAAGTTATGAATGGTACCATTATTCAAGCGCAAACTTTAGAATTAAAAAAGAAATTAGATGAAACCGATGAAGAAATGTTGGTATTTGCCATCAACGAAATAAGAATACGTTACAACTCATTAAGCAAAGAAATTTTTGTTCCCTTTGAACCCGAACTCATATTTGATAATGCAAAATATGTAGTTCCAAAAATTGGCGATAAAAAACATTTAATGGATTTATGTTTTAAAAATGCAGAAGCCTATAAACGAGAGCGCGAAAAGCAATTAGCCATCATTGACCCCGAAAGGCATACGGACCGTGTGATGCAGCAAATGATGAAAGATTTACGCATGAAGGTTGAACCTCGCCGTATTGAAGGGTTTGATAATTCTAACATACAAGGTGATTATGCTGTTAGTGCGATGCCCGTTTTTATTGATGGGAAACCCGCTAAAAAAGAATACCGTCATTACAATGTAAAAACAGTTATTGGTCCGGATGATTTTGCCACCATGGAAGAAGTTGTTTTAAGACGATACACGCGCGTTATTGAAGAAGGTTTGCCAATGCCTCAACTCATTGTTATTGATGGCGGCAAAGGACAATTAGGCGCGGCTATTATAAGTTTACGAAAATTAGATTTAATGGGCAAAGTAACCGTTATTGGAATTGCTAAGCGACTTGAAGAAATTTATTTTCCAGGAGATCCGGTTCCTATGTATTTGGATAAACGCTCCGAAACTTTAAAAATCATACAACATATTCGTGATGAGGCTCATCGTTTTGGAATAACACATCATCGTAATAAACGAAGTCGTGAAACCTTTAAAACAGAGTTATCCGAAATTAAAGGCATTAGTGATAAAACGGCTCAAAAATTATTAACTGAACTCAAATCGGTTAAAGGAATTAAAGAAGCAACTTTGGCTGAACTTGTTACCATTATAGGCAATTCTAAAGCTAATTTAGTTTATGAATTTTTTAAAAAAGATAATTAAGAATACAATTAAGGACTAGTAAAAAAATTAAGGAATTAAAATAATAAATTACTTTTTGATTTTTTATCTTTCAATTCTTCTAAAAAAATTTCGTGAACAATAATGAATGCTGGATTTAACTTAATTGCATCAAAAATAATGTGATTATGCATGTACCTATTATCTCCTTTAACAATTAAAAAATAATCTGAATTTTCTAATTCAGGGAGCAACTTTGTAGTTTGTTCGATGTCACCTGCAAATAAATCAAATTCTGACTTTGAAGTACCTTGAACTTTTGGTTGAAAAGAAGTTTGGTTTGGTAATAAATTAAATTCAATGCTCAATTCCTCATGCACAAAACCGTACAGTGGGAAATAAAAATCATCGCCTTGTTTATGAGTAAAATCAAGTAAATCAACTAATTGTAAATCAATGTTTAATGCTTGATTTAATTCATGTACAACTCTGTAAATGCTTTCTGTACTGGTAATAGAGAATACATCAAAATCAAAATGCTCTTCAGCAGTAATATCTAAATTGTATGTTGCCAAATTAGTTTAAGCTGAAGAGCATTTAATGGTATTTTAATTTTTTATCCTTGAGTTTTTTCTAATAACTCAGCACTTATTCCCGTTGAGCTATATCCGCCATCGTGATATAAATTTTGCATAGTTACCATGCGCGTTAAATCTGAAAATAAACTTACCGTATAGTTTGCACAATCGTCAGCACTAGCATTACCTAAAGGAGACTGCAAATCTGCAAAGTCATAAAAATCAGAGAATCCTTTAATGCCATTTCCTGCAGATGTTTTAGTAGGCGATTGAGAAATAGTATTAATACGAACTTTCTTTTGTTTACCATAGTGGTATCCAAATGTACGAGCAATACTTTCTAACATTGCTTTAATGTCTGCCATGTCAGTATAAAATGGATATGTGCGTTGAGCTCCAATATATGACAAAGCAACAACTGAAGCGTTTTCGTTTAAAGCATCTAATTTATGAGCAACTGCTAACATTTTATGAAATGATAATGCAGAAACGTCAATTCCCTTTTGAAAAAAGTCATAGTTTAATTCAGTATAAGGAATATTTTTACGAATATTTACGCTCATACCAATCGAATGTAAAACAAAATCAATTTTACCACCTAATACATCCATTGATTCGGTATATAATTTCGTGATATCTTCCATGCTAGTTGCATCTGCTGGAATAATTTTAGCGCCCGTTTCTTCTGCTAATTTATTAATTTCTCCTAAACGCATTGCAATAGGAGCATTCGTCAAAGTAAAAGTGGCGCCTTCTTCGTGGCATTTTTGAGCTACCTTCCAAGCAATTGAATTTTCATCTAATGCACCGGTAATAATTCCGCGTTTTCCTTTTAATAAGTTGTAAGCCATATGATGTGTTTTTTTAGTTGGGTAAATATACAAATTATGATTTAATTAAGCATTCAATAGCTCTTTAGCGTTCTTAATGGCTGTTTCAGTGGGCATCCCAGTACTTAGCATTTTTGCTATTTCAGCTACTCGCTCATCTTTAGTAAGTGATTTAATACTGGAAGTGGTTTTATCTTTTGTGTCTGATTTATAAACAAATAAATGATTACTGCCTTTACTTGCCATTTGCGGTAAATGAGTAATCGTAATTACCTGCATGGTTTTACCCATGGCTAACAAAATGTTTCCAATTTTGTCTGCTACATCTCCGCTCACTCCGGTATCAATTTCGTCAAAAATAATTGTGGGAAGTG
Source organism: Bacteroidia bacterium (assembly GCA_021740825.1). Taxonomy (GTDB): domain Bacteria; phylum Bacteroidota; class Bacteroidia; order B-17B0; family Aurantibacillaceae; genus UBA4416. Next base: position 19,660 of record JAIOZA010000023.1, read on the forward strand.
CAGTGCGTTCTGCTAATAGTGCTTTTAAACATAACATCAAACGAGATAATTCTCCGCCCGATGCTGTTTTATGTAATTCTTTAAAATCTGCGCCCTTGTTTGCTGTAAATAAAAATGAAATGGCGTCCAAACCATTTACTGTTAGTTTATCTTGTTGCTTTAATTCTATTTTAAACTGTGCATTTGCCATCGATAAACTAGCGAGCATTGCTTTTATATTTTGTTCAATTCCAACTGTTGATTTTTGTCGCTTTTCGGATAATTCTTTGGCTACCGCGTTACATTGCTTTTCTAATAAAATGATTTCTTTTTGAGTTTTTTCAATACTTAATTCTAAAGATGAAAACTGCTTTAGTTTCTTTTCAATATCATCCTTTATTACTAATAATTCATCTTCAGACTTAACACCATGTTTTTTTAATAGGCGATTGAGTTTATCTAATTGAGCATTCACTTCTTCAAGTCGCGCATTATCATAAACCACATCTTCTTCGCACGCATCAATATCTTTTGACAATTCTTTTAATTCGATAGTTACCGAATTTATGCGTTCATATAGTTCATTAAAATGTTTACCAAACTTAGCAACACTTTGTAATTGTTGTTTTACAATAGCTAAACCGGATACTACATTTTCATCTCCACCAGAAATCGCTATTGATGACTTTACTAAATTTCCTTTAATAAATTCGGCATTTTCTAAAGTTTCGGATTCTTCTTCAAGCTGATGTTGTTCTCCAACTTTAATATTGGCCTCGTCTAATTCACTAAATTGAAATTGAAAATAATCCAATTCTTTTTTTGATTGAATTTCTTGAACAACTAATTCTTCAAATTGCTTTTTCAGTTTTTGTAAGGCGTTAAATTGTTTTTTGTACTCAATAAACAATAAAGTTGTTTGAGCAAAGGCATCTACTAATTCAAACTGAAAATTAGTTTCTTTTAATAATAAAGTTTCATGCTGCGAGTGAATGTCAATTAACTGATCTCCTAATTCTTTTAATACAGCTATTGTTACAGGGGTATCATTTACAAATGCACGCGATTTTCCTTCAGGAGTAATTTCTCTTCTGATTGTGGTTAATTCTTCGAAATCCAATTCATGCGTTTCAAAAAAAGATTTTAATTGATATTCTGCAATACTGAATTGCGCCTCAATAATGCACTTCTTCGCTTTGTCGTGAAGTGAGCTTATATCTGCTCTATTACCTAGTGTTAAGCCAAGCGCTCCCAATAATATCGATTTCCCTGCACCCGTTTCTCCAGTAATAACCGTTAAGCCATTGTTTAAATGGACTTCGGTTTGTTCTATGAGAGCAAAATTTTGTATACGTAAATGTTGTAACATATCTTGGTTAAATATCGGAAATTAAATATAGTATACTTGTTTATTTTTCACAGAAAGCAATGCCTTTTTTCAACATTTAATTTTTATTTAAAATAACCCCTAAATAAGAGTAACCATTCAATCATTTAAAATGGTTGTTCACTCAAAAGCGTGTAACAAAATTAATTTTATAGCGTAATACTTATTGAAACGACTAGTTTACAAGCATTTAAAGACAAAAAATTTAAGTACTGAGCCATGAGACAATTAAAAATTACCAAACAAATTACCAATCGCGAAACCGCCTCTCTTGATATGTATTTGCAAGATATTGGTCGTGTTGAATTAATTACAGCAGATGAAGAAGTAGTTTTAGCGCAAAAAATAAAACAAGGAGATCAGCTAGCATTAGATAAATTAGTAAAAGCTAATCTTCGTTTCGTTGTATCCGTTTCAAAGCAATATCAAAATCAAGGATTAAGTTTACCCGATTTAATTAACGAAGGTAACATGGGTTTGATTAAAGCAGCTCAGCGCTTTGACGAGACTCGTGGTTTTAAATTTATTTCTTATGCTGTTTGGTGGATTAGACAAAGTATTTTGCAAGCATTAGCCGAGCAATCTCGAATTGTGCGTTTACCTTTGAATAAAATTGGTGCTATCAATAAAATAAATAAAACTTTTGCAAAGCTAGAACAAGAATTGGAGCGTGAACCAATTGCAGAAGAAATTTCTGAAATATTGGATATTTTACCAGCAGATATTCGTGATATTATGCGTAATCAGGTGAGGCATATGAGCATGGACGCGCCCTTAGGAAATTTAGAAGATGGCGGAAGCATGTATGAATTATTAGAAAATAAGCATGAAGCTGCGCCAGATAACGACCTAATTATAGAAAGTTTAAGAAGTGAAATTAATAGAGCATTAACTGCATTAACTACTCGTGAAGCAGATGTAGTTAGATTATATTACGGATTAAGTGGCACCCATTCCCATTCGTTAGAAGAAATTGGAGAAAAGTTTGAACTAACCAGAGAAAGAGTTCGTCAAATTAAAGAAAAAGCAGTACGCCGATTAAAACATGCGTCACGCAGTAAGTTTTTAATGGGTTATTTAGGATAGTTTAGTGTGTGTTGGTTAAAAGCGAAGAAGGAGGCTTGTGTTTGGCCTCCTTTTTTTATTTACGCTTGACCTTCCAAAAAAAGTCGAACGTTTTGTTTTAAATAAAATTGGCTTTTTGTTAAAAACAAATTCATGTAAAAACCTTTATATTTTTATATTTTTGAGTTTTCAAATTTAGTAAATGTCACATTTAATAGCTCCTTCAGTTTTATCAGCCGATTTCGGAAATTTACAACGAGACATAGAACTGATTAATAGTTCTGATGCAGATTGGTTTCATATTGATATTATGGATGGTGCATTTGTTCCAAATATTTCTTTTGGATTTCCGGTTTTAAAATCAATTCAAAAATATGCTAAAAAACCATTGGATGTTCATTTAATGATTGTAGATCCAGATCGTTATACACAGTTATTTAAAGATGCGGGAGCGGACGTTTTAACTGTTCATATTGAAGCCTGTGCTCATTTACACCGAAGTATTCAAAATATTAAGGCGCTCGGCATGAAAGCAGGAGTTGCTCTTAATCCTCATACTTCCATTCACTTGTTGGAAGATATTATAGCGGATGTTGATTTGATATGCTTGATGAGTGTAAATCCGGGCTTTGGTGGACAAAAATTTATTGAAAACACCTATTCAAAAGTTTCTGCCCTTAAAAAATTAATTATCGAAAAAAACTCAAACGCTTTAATTGAAATTGATGGGGGCGTAGATTTAAATAACTACAAAAAATTATTAGCAGCCGGTGCCGATGTTTTAGTCGCTGGCAACACTGTTTTTGGAAGTAATAATCCCTTGCAAACAATTACTCAATTAAAACAAATATAAACCCTAAAAATAAAACAATATGTCATTTGAATTACCTAAATTAGATTATGCCTACACGGCATTAGAACCGCACATTGATGCAAAAACTATGGAAATTCACCATAGCAAACACCACCAAGCTTATGTAACAAATTTAAATAATGCCATTGCAGGCACAGATGCCGAAAAAATGAGCATTGAAGATATTTGCAAAAACATTTCAAAATTCCCAATGGCAGTTCGTAATAATGGCGGCGGACATTACAATCACTCCTTATTTTGGCAAATTATGGCACCAAACGCGGGTGGCATGCCAACTGGTGATTTAGCTAAAGCGATTGAAACAGACTTAGGTGGTTTCGAGAAATTTAAAACTGATTTTACTGCTGCTGGCGCAACACGCTTTGGTTCAGGTTGGGCTTGGCTTTGTGTTAAAGAAGGAAAGCTTTGCGTTTGCTCTACACCAAATCAAGATAATCCATTAATGGATATTGCAGATTGCAAAGGAACGCCAATTTTAGGAATGGATGTTTGGGAGCATGCCTATTATTTACATTATCAAAATCGTCGTCCTGATTATATGGCTGCATTTTTTAATGTCATTAACTGGGAAAAAGTTAGCGAGCTATATGCTGCAGCTAAAAAATAATAGTTTGTAGTATTAATTAAAAGCCTCATCAGCCAGTTGGCAGATGAGGCTTTTTTAATTCTACTTTTTTGGTAATTATTCTTTTATTATTCTAATTATTGAATAGTTGCCGCCCTCCTTTAATCTTACATTATAAATACCTTTTGCAAACTGCTCTAACGATATAATAGTGCGATTGTTTGACGTAGTTTGCGCCAACACTAATTTGCCAATAGCATCATACACCTCAACTTCAATTTTATTTTTATTTATATTTTGGAAATCAATCGTAAAGCTACCAGTAGTTGGATTTGGATATGCCACAAAAGAACTGTTATTTAATTCATTAATTCCTGTACATAAATCTACAACAATTGTTTTTGCATCTGAATTAGAACAAGCATTTACATCAGAATAATTATATGTAATTATGTGCGTTCCTGCGCCAGCTAAAGCGGGGTCAAAGCTATTTCCAGTTATTCCAGTTCCTACAAAAGTACCACCTGCTGGCGTTCCATTTAAATTAAGAATAGCATCAGTAACGCACACTAAAGTAGTTGTTAATGCAAACGAAACAGTTGGTAGCTGATTAACTGAAACAAAAGCAGAAGTAGAATTTGTACAACCGTTAGTTAAGCCTGTAACAGTATAAGTTGTATTAGCTGAAGGTGAAACAGAAACACTTGAAGTAGTTGCACCTGAACTCCAACTATATGATGTTGCTCCACTGGCATTTAATATTGCAGAATTACCTGAACAAATTGTTTGACTATTTACTGAAACCGTCGGTGTTGTTTTAACAGTAATGGTTACGGTTTTAATATCTGTACATCCGTTTGTTATTCCTTGCACTGTATAGGTTGTATTGGCTGTCGGTGAAACAGAAACACTTGAAGTAGTTGCACCTGAACTCCAACTATAAGTTGTTGCGCCACTTGCGCTTAATTGTGCCGAATTTCCGCTACAAATTGTTTGACTATTTACTGAAACTGTCGGTGTTGTTTTAACAGTAACGGTTACAGTTTTAATTCCAGTACATCCGTTTGTTATTCCTGCAATAGTATAAATTGTATTAGCTAAAGGTGAAACAGAAATACTAGATGTTGTAGCTCCTGAACTCCAACTATAAGTTGTTGCTCCACTAGCATTTAATAATGCAGAGTTGCCTGAACAAATTGTAGCATTATTGACAGCAATTACTGGCGTTGCTTTAACTGTTACAGTGGCTACATTTGCATTTGAACAACCATTTGATAAACCAGTAACCGTATAAGAAGTAGTTACAGTTGGAGAAACAGAAATACTTGAAGTTGTTGCAGAATTATTCCAGTTATAAGTTGCAGCTCCGCTTGCTGTTAATATTGCAGCAGTTCCTGAACAAATAGTTGAACTTGTAACTGAAACAATTGGAGTTGTGTTAACGGTTACGGTTTTGGTACTTGTATTTTGGCCCGTTACATTTTTTGCAATTAATGAAATTGTATAAGTACCTGCATTTGCAAATGTTACTGTTGGATTTTGTGCATTTATATTTGAAAACGTAACACCAGTTCCAGACGTGGCTGTCCAAGTCCATGAGGTTGGAGCATTTAATGATTGATCCGTTAATTGAATACTTGATGCAGTACAAATATTTGTGGAGGCTACATTAAAATTAGCCACCGGAGCAGCAGCTACACCATTTACAATTGTTAAAGCCGCATTATTTAAATCATAAAAAATATTACCTGCACCACGCACCATTATACGTCCTGTAGTTGTGGTTACTGACGGAACAGTAATGGTTGCTGAACCGTTATTTGGAACATTAGTAGCAAGAGTAATTGGATATAATAAACCTCCATTTGTAGATAAAAAGATATTTACGCTAGGAGTGTTTACAGCTCCTGTGTTTGTATTTGCAACATTCCATGTAATTGTTTGTGCTGTACCTGCTGTCCAAGTTGTGGCTGCATTCTGAGATGTTACAGAAAAAGGTCCCGCTGCTGCGTTTACAGTTACTTTCATTAAATCTGACGCTGTTTGACCAGCTCCAACATTATTATCTCTAACAATAAAAGAAAAATTCATTGTTCTAGCTACTGATGGAGTCCTTTCCCACGTTGAATTTAGTGTATTAGATAAAACAGTTGCTAAAGCAGGCATATATCTATTAGGTGATGTAGAAGGAGAAAATGACCTATATAAAGGACCAACACTATATGTTGATAAAGGAGCTGCATTTCCTGGCGACTGTGTTGGATCATTTTGACTCCAATTATAAGTTAATGATGCTAAACCGTTAGCATCTGTGGCCGTGCCCTCCAAAATATAGGCAGTTGAAATTGGCACCGTATAATCTAAACCTGCATTTGCAGTAGGAGGTGAATTAGTTAATGTAGTAATTGCAGCACAAGAACTACTATTACCAGTTTTAATATTAGTACTAATATCACGAACATTCACATAATTAAAATCATCATGACTATTAGCTTGAACATTTGAAGTACAAATTCCAGCATAACCCATAATAGAACTTCCACTAGCAGGTTCTACTTCAGTTGTACCATTTCCACTTCTGCTACAAGTATTCATTACGTGGTATCCTCCAAATTGATGTCCCATTTCATGAGCTACATAATCAATATCAAAAGCGTCGCCAGTTGGATTTGCGCGACCCGTATAGCCCCTTCCTTTGTGAGTTGAATTTTGGTTAGTGCTTAAACAAACACAAGATAAGCATCCCGCATTACCTCCACCAGTTGTGTTAAAGTTATGGCCAATATCATAATTAGCAACGCCAATAGCAGCATCAATTGTTTGAGCAGTTTTCAAATTCCATTCATTTGTCCAAGGATCAGAGCCAGTAGCACCTAAATATATTACTAAATCATTGTTTGCAATGAAAACCATTTTTATAGCTAAATCTCTTTCGTAAACACCATTTACACGATTCATCGTAATAGCCATCTGAGCTTGAATATTTGCTTTTTGTTGAACTGCAGTTCCAGTTCCTGCGAAAATATTTCCATACTCAGCAGTACAAGATTGTGCTAAACGATAGGTTCTTAATTTTTGATCATTTATATTTTGAACAGATAATTCGCCTGCTGTTTTATTTTGCAAAGATGGTAATGTTACCTGATCATTAGTTAAACATTCAAATCCTTGAGGATCTGCGCCTAAACTTACTTTGTTATAAACTATATATGTTGCTAAATCAGTAGTATATGGGTCAATAAATACTGTACTTTTCATTCCTGATAAAGACATGGTATGCAAACCAAATTGTGTTACACTAAAACGCATCGTTGCCGTAGGATCATCAATACCTTGAGCAGCGTAAGTTTTAATCATCGGAAATTTTGCCTCTAAAACTGGATCCATAATAGAAGACTCATATACTTTGAATTTTTCGAAATTACCTTCAGAGTTTGGGAATTCTATAATTAAAGGAGTTTGATTTGTATTTGCAAATAATACAGGTGCATTTACCAATTGAGATTTCAATGCTTTTAAATTCAAATGAAATAAATAATAGTCGGAAGGAAATGAACTTCTTCGCACCTTTTGTTCTGAAATTTCCTTGTTAGGAATTAAGCTCCACAAACCATCTTGCGAGGACTGAGAATAGGACGTTGAAATAATAAAAGCAAATAGAAGTGTGATAATTTTAGTACAGTACATAAGATTAATAAATTAAGTGTTTAATAATAACACTAATTTATTAAAATAAAATTACAGAAGCAATTTTTTAACTAAATATTTATAGAAAAAAATTAATTACTTAAATTCTATTAACCAAACGTAATAGTTAATTAATCCAAGTGAGATTTCATTTTTTCGAATGCTAGTTTTAACTGAACATTGTCAGTAAAAACTAATTTGGATTCCTTTTTTGAATTAATATTTTTCAGGCGTTCTTCTGTTTCAGGATGAGTGCTGATATATTTCATATAATCTGGCATTTGCTCAGATTCATTTTTTAAAATAGTTAACAAACCAACCATTCCCTTTGGTGAAACATTGTTTTCAATCATAAAAGCAAGACCTTTTTCATCAGCTTGAGTTTCTAACTCTCGCGAATAATGCAATTGCTTAAATGCATCTGCCTGCTCAATAATACCAGATGAAATACCTGTAACATCTCCAAATAAACTAGCAATAAAAATACTAGAAGCGGTAGTTCTACAAATACTTTTTAATGAATGCTGATACGTTACATGTGATATTTCATGTCCAAGCAACGCTGCAAATTCTTCATAACTTTCTATTTTTTTAATGAGTTCAGAATACACGAAAATTTTTCCGCCAGGTAAGGCAAATGCATTTACATCGTTGGATTCAACTACATTTATTTGAATAGAATATGCGCTAGTAGTTTTTAAATTTGACACGAATTGGTTTGCGTAATAAGTAGCAGAATCTTCTTCGGTAGAAGTTTGTAAAATCGATTCAGAAATTGCATTCCCTAATTCAATTTCAGCACTTTGTGGAATTAAAACTACTGCCTTTTCGGCAACCCATGGTAAAAATATAAAATAGCTACTTAAACCAATGATAACAAATGCCACACATAATGTAATGGCAATTGTTACCTTGTTTTTTAACCAAAAACTTTTTGATTGTTTAGATAAATTATTTTGACTTAATTTTTCAAAAAATTGCGACGAATTTTCTCCTATGTATTCAATTGTTTGATGAGGATACTCTCCATACTTGATGATTAAGTTATTTCCATTAATGTCAAAGTCCTTAATGTCTAATTTATTCCAAATAATTAATTTTTTCTTATCCTCTAAAAAATAAATGTACACACATTCATCAGCAATATCAATAGTACAGGGGTAACCTTGCGCCGTTTTCCCATCAAAATACAAACAACTTTCCATGTACTGCCTTTATTAGTTTCTCGGAAAAGCAAACACTAAATAACAGAAATGTCTAGCATGCCAGCTAAATCATCACCTGCAGCATTTTTATATTCGGCTTCAGTTTGTTCTAATGTATTAGCGTCAATTTCCGAATCAAATTCAATATTTTCTATCATTGTTCTTAAAGCTCTATTGATTGCAATACCAGTTCCAATACCTAACGTAAATACAATAATTAAATAATTAGTAAAAATCAGTCCAAATATTTGCCCCGCACTCATAGTTGAACGGATATTGATTTCTTTACCATTTTGGATCACTTTTGTGTTGTCAACTTCAAAAGCTAGTAACTCTTTGTAATACCAAAACGAATAAATTCCTAACGTAAGTATCATTAAAAAAACACCTTTTAATTTAATTACAAATAAATTAGCGCCCTCTCCAACAAAATTAAATTCAATATTACCAAAGCGAGTATGTTGCATGATATATTTTGTCACTTTTACTTGCATCCATGATCCGTAAATTCCTAAAGTAATAATTGTTAATAGTACCTGAACTACATACAATTTAATAAACTCTTTTAAATCGCCTCTATAACCAAAGTGGATTCCTCTCCACGAAGTTCTTGATAAACGGTACTTATTTGAACCATGAATAGCAATAGGAATCAAAATGAAAATTGCAATATAAAAAATTAATACTCCTACTATTGCCAAAACAGCAACTTTAGAAAGTGCGCATAATATTGCAAAAACATACAAGCCAATAATAACACCAACAGCTTTAATAAATCCTATAAACATCTCCTTACCAGTGCCATGAAATACAAAACGAGTTCCTAAATATTCTGTTTCGCCATATACATATTTTAAATAGGCCGCTCTTGCCCAAGGATAATAAATCCCTAAGGTTAAAGCTGTCAAGATATTATTTAAAATTCTTAAGCCAATTAACTGACCATGATCTCCGTTAAATTTAAGGAGTTTTTTAAAAGATGTATTTTCCATATTATTATTTTGAGTTAAAAATACTACTATTTGTTAAAATCACAACTATTTTGAGTTTACTATAATTATTTAGTTATCCATAATTCTAAATAGTTTATTTTATCTAACTTAGAGGTCTAAACTTCAAAAAAATGATTTCACTAAAAAATTTATTACATTTTTCATTTGCCTTGTTGGCAATTTCAGCATTAGCTCAAACTAAGCCAAGTAATACAAAACCTTCGGCAGCCATTCAAGATGGTTCAACTGTTCCATCACTTAATTTTGAATACGCTTTAAATGATCCGTTCAAGGCAAGAATTTACACACTAAAAAATGGCTTAAAAGTGTACATGACTGTATACAAAAATGCACCTAGGATTCAAACATATGTTGCTGTAAAAGCAGGAAGCAAAAATGATCCGGCAACAGCAACGGGTTTAGCTCATTACCTGGAGCATATGGTTTTTAAAGGGACCGACAAATTTGGAACGCTTGATTATGCTAAAGAATCTGTTGAAGTAGCAAAAATACAGATGTTATATGAAGTATATCGCCAAACTAAGGATCCATCAAAGCGAAAAAACATTTATCATCGCATTGATAGTATTTCGGGTGTTGCTGCAAAATATGCCATTGCCAACGAGTATGATAAAATGCTTGCAGGAATTGGTGGACAAGGAACAAATGCATTTACTTCATTTGATCAAACGGTTTACGTGAATGATATTCCTTCTAATCAATTAGAAAATTGGTTGGCCATAGAAGCAGAACGTTACCGCAAGCCTGTATTACGATTATTTCACACTGAACTAGAAGCCGTTTATGAAGAAAAAAACAGAGGCTTAGATAATGATAATAATAAGTTATGGGAAGCCGTGTTTGAAGGTCTATTTAAAAAGCATACATACGGCACACAAACAACTATCGGAACAATTGATCATTTAAAAAATCCTTCCATGAGGGAAATTATGAAATACTTTAATGCAAACTATGTTCCTAATAATATGGCTATTTGTTTAAGTGGAGATTTTGATCCAGATGCTACCATTAAATTAATTGAAAAGAATTTTGGGTCTATGAAATCAAAACCAGTAGCTCCTTATAAGTTCGAAAAAGAAGAACCTATTGCAAAAAAAGTAGTTAAAGAAATTATTGGACCAGATGCCGCCAATTTAGCAATGGCCTGGAGATTTTCGGGAGCTGATAGTAAAGATGCGGATATGATTACCTTAATTAATTTACTTTTAAGTAATGGCAGAGCAGGATTGCTAGATTTAAATTTAAATCAACAGCAAAAAGTATTAAGTAGCGGAAGTTACTCTTATGTATTAAAAGATTATTCCATGCACATCCTATTTGCAGAGCCTAAAGAAGGTCAAACATTAGAAGAATCAGAAGCTTTGTTGTTAGGGCAATTAGAAGTATTAAAAAAAGGAGAATTTCCAGATTGGTTAATGAATGCAGTTATCACAGATATGAAATTGCAAAAAACAAAAGAGTTAGAAAACAATCAATCTCGCGCAATGGCCTTTGTTGATGCTTTTGTAAATGATACAAAATGGCAATACGCTATTAATTCAATCGATCGTTTATCTAAAATTACAAAGCAACAGGTAATTGATTTTGTTAAAGCAAATTATAGTAATAATAATTATGTAGTTGCCTATAAACGAGTTGGTGAGGATCAAAATATTCAAAAAGTAGAAAAACCACAAATTACTCCTGTAGAAGTTAATAGAAATGACCAGTCGCCGTTTGTGAAAAATATTTTAGCTGCAAAAACAGCGGAAATGCAACCAAAATTTATTGATTATGAAAAGGATGTAATGAAAGCTGAACTTAACGCAAACATACCATTGCTTTATAGTCAGAATACCGAAAATCAATTGTTTGATTTGTATTATGCTTTTGATATGGGTACCAATAATAACAAGATGTTACCAGTTGCTATTGATTATATTCCTTACTTAGGAACCAGTAAACTTACTCCTGCCGAAGTGCAACAAGAGTTATACAAATTAGGTTGTTCCTTTAATGTGTTTTATGCAGAAAATCAAACTTGGGTAAGCTTAACCGGACTAAATGAGAATTTTGAAAAGGCAACCCGTTTATTTGAAAGTTTATTTGTTGATCCAAAAATTGATAATGAAACTCTAAAAAATTTAGTATCAGATATCATAAAAAAAAGAAGCGATGCTAAACAAGATAAACGAACTATTTTGCAAAAGATGATGGTAAACTATGCAAAATTTGGAGCTTCCAATCCTGCAACCAATATGCTATCAGAAGAAGAATTAAATAAACTTCAACCTGAGCAAATAGCTGAATTAATAAAATCATTAATGTCGTACCAACATAAAATTTTATATTATGGACCAAAGTTGGTTGGAGATATTAAAGATGGTTTAAACGCCATTCATATAATTCCGCAAACAGGCTTAAAGCCAGTTCCAGCTGAAGCCAATTTTGTAAATCAGGTTTTTAATAATACTGTTTATGTTGTTGATTATGATATGAAACAAGCGGAGATTGTTATCTTAACGGAAGGTGATAAATATGATGCAAAAAATATTCCTTTAATAAATATGTATAATGAATATTTTGGGGGCGGAATGAGTTCAGTTGTTTTTCAAGATTTAAGAGAGTCTAAGGCATTAGCTTATTCGTGTTATTCAACTTACAGGGCGCCAAGAGATCCTAAAGTGCCATTTTATAATTTTTCGTACATAGGTTCTCAAGCCGATAAATTGCCAGAAGCAATGGCAGGCATGATGAATTTATTAAATGACGTTCCTAAATCTGATATTGCATTTGGTGCTGCAAAAGAGTCAATTTTGCAAGGTATTAAAACCGAACGTATCAACAAAGCAGATATATTATTTAATTATTTAGATGCCGAAAAATTTGGGTTAAAGGCTGATATTAGAAAAGATGTTTACTCGCAAGTTTCAACAATGACTTACGATGACGTGAAAAAATTTCAGGACTCTAAAATTAAAAACAAGCCTGCATCCATTTTGATTTTAGGAAAAAAAGAACTATTAGATATTAAAACAATAGAAAAATATGGTACTGTGAAGTATTTAACATTAAATGATGTCTTTGGATATTAGTATTGATTAATCTTAATTTTTAATCATCTTATTAGTTATTTCTTGTTTACTGTATACAGTTCAATAAATTTTACAAATGAGGCTACTCGAATAAATTTAATAATACTAAGTTTAGAAAAATAATTAAGTGTAAAGCCAAGGGAAACAAATAATGAGCACTTATCTTTTTTTATGGAATCCAAAAAAGTGGAGTTGGTCAACTATTGAACCAGATATTAATCAAGTTGACCTTAACTTTGAAAAAATTCGGGCAAATTGGTAGGTTATTTATTATACCATTTTTATATTTCGTTTTTCATGCAGTCACTTCGAGTATTTTTGCATGCCTCTTGCAAAAAAATAGCGAGAAGTTAACATTTGTATAATTCTCAATACGAAAATTTTAAGTTGCATAATTTTCTACTCGAAGTGACAGAATTCTGAAAGATGACTATTCACGTCCACCATTTAAATCAAATTGCAACAATTGGAAATTTATATGAAATTGATCCCGTTAAAGATCTTCGACCTGTTTGTCCAAATTGCCACTCAATAATTCATAAACAAAAAATTGCTTTAACCATAGAGGACATAAAGGAACTAATACAGCAAAACGAGCCTAAAAAATAAAACACCAACTTTTGATATATGCCTTGAATTGTGATAGCAATTACTCTCTACTATTTTTTTCGCATCATTCAAGCTACAGTATCAACCGTCCAATTAATTTTTTGTGGCGTTCTAAAAAAAGAAACCCCCAAGAGATAACTCAAGGGGGTTAGATTATAAATTTAATTTCTAAAAATTATTCTTTTATTATTCGCTTTGCAGTTTGATTTCCATTAGATACAACTCTTAATGTGTAAATACCTTTTGATAAATGATTAATAAAAATAGCTGTATTAGTATTCAGCACCTTTTCTGTTATTATCAATTTACCTATAGCGTCATATAATTCAATACTAGCATTATTTACTAATGAAGCATCCATCAAAACATTAATACTATTTTCAGCTGGATTAGGATAAACAGAAACAGATGTACTATTTAATTCTATAATACCTGTGCATAAACTAACACTTACTGTTTGTGTAGCTGTAGCAGAACATAAATTTGCATCCGTATAATTATATGAAATTACAAAAGTACCAGCGCCTGAAACTGCAGGATCAAAAGATGAACCGCTCACCCCTACTCCTGAGAATACTCCACCAGCAGGACTTCCACTTAATACTACAGGCGCATTTGTAACACATAAAGGTCCAGATATTGCTCCTAACGTAACATTTGGTAATGGAGTTACGGTCACTGTTGCAGTTTGCACAGCCCCAATTGTACATCCTGCCAAGTTACCGGCTACTGTATAATTGGTTGTGGCAGCTGGACTTACAACAATACTTGCGCTGTTGGAATTTGTATTCCACGTGTACGTTGTTGCACCACTTGCTGTTAAGGTTGCGCTTGCACCAGCACAAATAGATTGCGAGTTAACTAAAATAGAAGGGGCAGCACTTACAGTAACACTAACGATTTTTGTATTTGTACACCCGTTTGTAGTACCTATTACAGTATAATTTGTTGCAGTTGCTGGAGTTACAGAAATTGAAGACGTGGTTGCTCCGGTATTCCAGCTGTAGGTTGTTGCTCCTGTTGCTGTAATATTTGCAGCACTTCCAGCACAAACTGTTGTGCTGTTAGCAACAACCGTTGGCGTTGCATTTACAGTTACACTCAGTGTTTTAGTATTAGCGCAACCCGCAGCATTTGTACCTGATACTGTATAATTAGTTGTAATGGTAGGCGTAACTGAAATTGAAGCTGTACTTGCTCCCGTATTCCAACTATAAGTTGTAGCACCTGATGCAATAAGACTAGCTGCTGTTCCTCTGCATACTGTTGCACTGCTAACTGCTACGGTTGGGTTCGCACTAATTGAAATAGTTGATGAAATAGGCGTACTAGTTCCCGAAGCATTTGCGGCAGTATGAGTTATTGTATAGGTTCCAGCTGCAGTGTAAGTAACAGTAGGATTTTGGGCAGTTGAGGTTGCTGGTGTTCCACCAGGGAACGTCCAAGTCCAACTTGTTGGTAAATTAGTAGATGCATCAGAAACAGTTACTGAACTTCCAACACATTTTGTTGCAGAAGTTGTAAAACCAGCAACAGGCGGCGCCGCTGCTGCAGTATATTTAACATTAATGTTATCTAAATATAAATTATTACCCCAACCGCTGCGTGATTCAAATTTTAAATACACACTTGCTTGACCAACATAACTAGTTAAACTAACACTATCTCTCACCCACTGAGCATTTGAAGTAGGAGTGTATGCCGTGCTTAAAGTACCAGTTACAGTAGCTAATTGAGCGCCACCTTTTGTGTATAATCTTGTCCAAGTGCCACCACAATCAGTTGATATGTATATATTTAATGTATCAATATCGGCTGTACTGTAAATTCTATGTGATCTATCAAAAACAACCCTCAAGGTACTATTTGATCCAGATAAATTTAAAGCAGGAGTTCGTAAAGCATCCTTTTGACCTGTAATATCAATATTTCCTGCAAAATTATTCATTTTCGCACAAGCTGTTGTTGTTGGCACAACTGGAATTCCTGTGGTGTTTGCCAATCTTGTCCAAGTGGCAGTGGCATCAGTCACATTTGCAGATGTTTTAACCCATCCTGTTGGAGGAAAAGTAACGGCATCAAATCTTTCGGTAAATGGCAAGGCAGATCCAACAGGAGCGCTGATTACAGTAAAGGTTGAAGACAAACTGTTGTTTAATGAATTACCATCAATACCTGCATTTGGAGCAGTAACTGATGCAGAAAATGTATGAGCTGCATTTGTTAAACCAGCATAAACATTTAAAGTTAAAACCGTTGATGCACCTGCCGCCAATGAACCAGACCAATTTAATGTTTGAGTTGCCAAGGCATCCATTTTATATAAAACTTTAGCTGTAGTAATAGTTGTAGAGCCTGTATTACTTAAAGTGATTTTTGGAGTAATACTATTATTACAAGTTGATGAACCATTTACAGGATCAATAACACTGCTAATACCAGCATCTAAAGCAGATACGGGTGTGCATCCTAAGGAGTTTGCAAGTACATTCCATGGTGCTGTGTTTACAACAGCTTCCATACGCGCTACTTGATTTGCAGTAAACATATACATACAAGCATCATCGGTGTAATCCATGTAATTCATCCACATTGTTCCTGGACTGTTTGGTGAACAAGCATCCGTTTGAATAGAACCTGCTGTAAAACAGCCATAATGCTCTCCTGCTTGGTTTGGAGTATCTGCACATTGGTCAGAACCTGAACAAGCTGTACCATCATCACCCCAAATGTGTAATAAATTGAAACAGTGGCCAAATTCATGGGTACCAGTTCTACCTAAATTGTATGGTGCAACAGCACCAGCACCAGTACCTGTATATTTATAATGAAGCACTAATCCCCAAGTATTACTTAAGTTACCTGTAGGGAATTCTCCGTAACCTAATAATTGAGTACCTAAATCACAAACCCAAATATTAACATATTTAGTCACATCCCATGCATTGGCACCACCTGTTGTAGCTGATTTTACGGCATCATTTGTTGAGAAAGATGCCACGGTTGTTGACTTATAATCAACACCAGTGGTGGCATTTCCATTAGGATCTCGCTGAGCTAAACAAAAACGAATTTGTGCTCCAGATGCTACAGTTGAAAATGTTGGCTGCGTTACTTTAATGGCATCTGCATTTAATTTTGCAAAATCATCGTTTAACACTTGCACTTGAGAAGCTGCACGAGCAATTGTTATACTACTTGCAGGTGTTGCTGTATTATACACCACATGCACAACAACTGGAATTGTAATAATAACAGATGGTGAATTAATTTTACCAGTTGCTTTATCAGCTAAATACTGATCAATCATCTGATTATATTGATTTAATTCATTTGAATAATTTGGTCGTGTTTGTTGCAAATACTGATGATGTTGCATGGTTCCACAATTTCTTTGAGGTGGTGCTTGGCCCAACATTGCAACTGAAGAAAAAATAGCTGCAAAAATAGTTAGTAATGTTTTTTTCATAAATAGATATTATTTGTTTTTAATTGTCATATAATACAGCAAGTTTAATAGGTTTTACTTTATTGAAATCATTGCCGTATTATATGATAAATTTGTTTAGCTAAAGTTAAAGGAAGTAAAATTATTTGTTAAAAAAAAACAATTGCGACAAAAAAATACATTGTACCGCCCAAACACTAAAACGCCTGTCTTAACGCGACTTTTAGAGGTTAAACATAGATGCCAAATACTGTAGGCTTTTTGTAAAAATCTGGAGTATTAATTTTTTTCCATGCAGAAACAGGTTTTACTTGAATACATTCATCACTTAAAGTAATGTTTGTAGCCACTAATAAATGTGTATTTCCATTCAAGGTTTTCAATATATCTTCAAAAAAATTCCCATTTCGATAGGGAGTTTCAATAAAATATTGTGCTTGTTTAAATTTCGTGCAAAATTGCTCTAGCTCCTTTATACGTTTGCAGCGCTCTACTTTCTCAATAGGAAGATACCCATTAAAGGCAAAATTTTGTCCGTTAAAACCACTTGCCATTATGGATAAAACAATTGAACTTGGCCCTACTAATGGCACAACTTTTATTCCTTTGTGATGAGCTAACTTAATAATATCTGCACCAGGATCCGCAATTCCAGGGCAACCGGCATCACTCATTAATCCCATATGATGGCCTTGTAAAAGTGGTGCTAAAAAAGTATTTAATTCATCTAACTTTGTATGCTGATTTATTAATGATAATTGGGCTCTGCTAATTTCCGGATAAGCACATTGCTTTAAAAAAGCACGAGCTTCCTTAGCGTTTTCTGCAATAAAATAAGTGAGTGTTTTTATTAATTCTAAATTCCTTTTTGGAAGTACATCTTCTAAATTACACTCTCCTAATCCAACCGGCAATAAATATAACGTTCCGTGTGCTTGCATTTTATTTTATTTGAATATTTTTGTTTGAATCAATTAATAGAACATCATCATCAATGAGTTTATTAATCAAATTATTTAATCGTTTACTATTTACGGATTGAAATTTACTAATTAACTCTTGTAAAGATAACGATTGATGAGTTAACTCTATTTTTATGTTTTCAATTAAGCCTTCATCTGTTTCTAAATTTCTTTTATATTTTTCAATACACACATCACAAAACTGACAATCATTAAAATCTGTTTCATTAAAATAGGACAGCAATAAACGACTTCTACAGATATTTTTTTCTGTTACGTAATTAACCACACTATTTATCCGTGTTAGTGCTTTCTCCTTTAAAATAGGATAATTAATCAACCTGATACTTTCAAATTTTAGATTAATACGATTTTGCAAGAAAATTAATTTAGGCAAGCTTGTTTGCGGTAAAAAAGAAATAACGCCTTGCTTATTTAAAATATCTAATTGGCTATTTAATTCATGTTCAGATATTTTAGCCCTAAAAGCCACATCTTTTTCTTTTATAATACTATATTGCTCGTATAATCCACCATAGCTTCTCAGCAATACTTTTAGTAATGGCTCATATTTTGGAAACTTTATCTGAAAATTATATAAGTCATCTTTTTTCATGACCATCATAACTTTAGGTGGTTCGAAGCCACTATCTAAAAAAGAAAAATACCCTTCTTTTTCTAAACACTTAATAGCATTAAATAAAGTAACCGGCTTTAAATTATAGTTTCGCGCAACTTCATCCATATCAAAACTTACAGATAATCCTTCACCGCTTTCTACAGGAACTTGATAAAAATTAAAAATAGCTTGATAACATTGCTTTATTTCCTCAACAGTAGGTGTCTTTTTTTCGTACTGTTCTTTTAAATTTACAACATCATTATTATTGCACAATAGCACTGCATAGGCTGTCTTTTCATCTCTGCCTCCCCTTCCTGCTTCCTGAAAATAGGCTTCTAAACTTTCAGGCAAATCTAAATGCACCACAAAACGTACATCTGGTTTGTCAATGCCCATTCCAAAGGCGTTAGTAGCAACCATCACTTGCGATTTATTATCTATCCAATTTTGCTGAACCAAAGCTCTATCATTTGCATTAATGCCGGCATGATAAAATGACGCAGAAATTTTATTTTGAATCAACCACTTACAAATCTCTTCTGTTTTTTTTCGATTGCGGACATAAATAATTCCTGAACCACCAATATTATGAACCACTTTTAGCAGACGTTCATATTTATTTTCTTCTAGCTGAACAACGTATCTAATATTTTTTCGTTCAAAGGATTGCCTAAAAACGGATTGATTTTTAAAATTTAATTTTAATTGAATATCCTCTACAACTTCCTTAGTGGCACTGGCAGTTACAGCAATCACATTCACATTTGGAAAGTATTCTCGCAACTCCGCAATTTTTATATAACTTGGTCTAAAATCATACCCCCATTGCGAAATACAATGGGCTTCATCAATTGCTATTAAGCCAATTGGTAAATAAGATAAACGTTGTCTGAATGTTTCATTTTCAACTCGTTCAGGAGAGACGTACAAAAACTGAACGTGACCAAAAGCTGCATTATTTAGTGCAATATCAATTTCTTTAGCGTTCATGGATGAAGTTATTGCAACAGCACTAATTCCCTTACTCTTTAAATTTTGAACTTGATCATTCATTAATGCAATTAAAGGAGAAATGACCAAGCAAGTGCCACCAATAACCAAACCTGGAATTTGAAAGCAAATGGATTTACCGCCACCAGTTGGCAATAACGCCAAAGTATCTTTGCTACTAAGAACAGACTCAATGATATCTTGTTGCAATGGGCGAAACGAATCGTATCCCCAATGCTTTTTTAAATAAAAGAATATGTCTTGTTGTTTAGTCAAATTTTAAATAGTATACGTTCTAAAATACATTTTTTTCATAAAAATCCTCCAACAAAACTAAACAAGCATTGCATATTTATGTTATAACTTATAAATTAGTTTCAAATAAAAAGTAAAGATAGCTAATGGAATTTCAAAACCCGATAGATAAAGATAAAGTTGCCGAAAATCCGGGACTACTGCCCTACCCACACCATGTTGGCGGAATTGTAATAAAACCAGAAGATAATGGTAAAATAAAATCGCGGGCATTAACGGCCATGCGCGAGCAAACTAATATTCAGATGAACCAAATTCAAAAGCAAGTTGAGTTATTGGCTCAGCAGGCAAATGAATTGAAAGAACGCATTGAAATATCAGAAAAAATTTATTTAGCAGATTTAAGTTTTGAACCCCTAATTGGTCACACGTATCATTTATATATTAAAGGGGAAACTTTTAAATTATTATTAATTGGTCCGGATGATTGGGGAAAACTACCCAGCACTTTGCAATATGTTGGCACAGTTAAAATGTTAGCAGATCATACCTGGGACGTGCTTTCTAAATAATTTTAATACAAGAAAAAATTAATATTTTTTCACAATTCAAGGAGGCACTTTAACTCATAAATTTCAAGTAATAAGTATATATTTATATTCAATTTTTATAACACTTAACTTATGCGATTTTTATATTTTGTTTTCATTTTTGTTTTCATTAGTAAATTTTCATTTTCTCAATCGGAGGAAGGTTTAGTGAAATGGCTTACTATCAAAGAAGCTCAGGAACTTAATAAAAAGCAACCGAAACCATTTTTAGTTGATATCTATACAGATTGGTGTGGATGGTGCAAACATATGATGAAAACAACATACTCTAATCCCAATATAGCGGGTTACATTAATCAATTTTATTATCCTGTTAAATTTAATGCAGAAACCAAAGATACAATTGAATACAATGGTAAAATTTACAAACCAACCTCAGCAGCGCCCAAAACACCGCACGAACTTGCTATTAAATTTTTAGGAAATAGTTTAAGTTATCCTTCCACTATTTTTGTTACTAATAATTTTGAATTCAATTTATTATCGCAAGGATTTTTAGAAGAAAAGAAAATTGAACCACTGCTAATTTTTACTGTTGAAAATATTTATAAAAGCACTTCTTTTGATGATTTTAGGACTCAATTTGAACATACTTTTTATGACACTGTATTTACAAAAGGTACTGTGAAATTTCGTACACTAAGCGAAATAGAAAAACTGCAAAAAAAGAATCCTAAAAAAGTATTAGTGAATATTTTTGCAAGTTTTTGTAACTCTTGTAAAGTTCAAAATGCAACAACATTAAAGGATACAAGTATTTCTAATTATATTAATAAACATTTTTATGTCATTAATTTTGATGCAGAAAGCAATGATACTATTTATTTTAGAGGCGAAAAGTGTTTTAAAAACTTACAAACGGGCTATCCGTTAAATACATTTGCATTAAAAGCTACTAATAACAGACTGCAATTTCCAACCATTGCTGTTTTAGATGAAAAACAAAATACCTTAGATGCCTTAAATGTTTTTTTAAGTCCTAAAGCTTTACTCCCCATTTTAAAATATTATGCTGAAGATAAATTTAAAACAACGAATTGGGCAGATTATATAAAAGCATATAATGAGCAAAAAAAATAAGCGATAATTACATATCGCTTATTTTTAAAATTCAAATTTATACCCTATTCCTTTGATGGTTTTAATATAATCGTCTCCTAACTTCTCTCTTAGTTTTCTGATATGAACATCAATAGTTCTATCACCAACAACTACTTCATCGCCCCATACTTGCTCTAAAATAAACTCACGTGTAAATACCTTACCAGGTTTACTGGCTAACAACGACAATAATCTAAATTCCTTTTTAGGAAATGCAATTTCAACATCATCTTTATACACGCTATAACGCTCCTGATCAATTCTAATTCCACCTAAATCTACTTGGGCCGTTTTTTGTTGTTCAGGAGTATATCTTCTTAATAAAGCTTTTATTCTACTAATAAAAACTCTTGGCTTAATTGGTTTTGTAATATAATCATCGGCACCAACTTCAAAACCTGCAATTTGAGAATAATCTTCGTTTCGAGCACTTAAAAACGCAATCATCACATCTTTTAAAGTTGCCACATCTCTTATTTCTCGACAGGTATCAATACCATCCATTTCAGGCATCATTACGTCTAAAACAATTAAGTGAGGAATGACTTTTTTGGCGATATTTATAGCATCTCTGCCATTTAAGGCCGTATATACTTGAAAACCTTCTTTTTTTAAATTATAACTTAAAAAATCTAAAATATCTTGTTCATCGTCAACAAGCAAAATGTTATAAAAACTATTTTCTGTACTCATAAGGTTATAATTAGTTACAAAGGTACTTTTAAACCACGATTTTAAAGTTAAATAAATATTAAGAAATAAAGGTTTTTTTTTATTTAGCTTAATATTTTGTTAATATGCCAATTTGTAAATTTGAGGATTAAACGAAATATTAAAGAAAGTAAAAGCAAAACATAATGATTTGAATTATAATTTAAAAATGCATTGTGTAAATCCAACCTAAATAAACTAAATATGGCCATCACTATTAAGCAACTGATAGATAATAACAAAACAGCATTTGATAATAAATACTATATTGAATCGATTAACTTGTCATACATTCTTTTAAATAAAGCTCTAAAGCAAATAGTAAAAGATGAGCTTAAGCAAGAGATTTTTGATCACAAAATAAAAACATCTAATTTAATAACCCATATTAAAAAAGAGTTAATTTCTAATCCTGCACTTAAATCAAAAATTTCAAAAAAAGTAATTAAGGACATAGATTTGTTTATTGAATTATATAAGATTATTGGAAAAGAACTTAAATATCAATTTCCGGAGAAAAAAATTGCCGAAACTGCTCAATTGGGAATAAATTGCATCATCATACTAAATACTAGTTTAGTAAAAATTAAAAACAATAAAGTTGATTAGGTCATTTAAAATACCTAATTAAAGTAACTTACCCTCCATTTTAACTTTTGTTGAAGGATTGTGAAAATTTCAAAACACAATCTTGCTAGCAAATATTTTATCCTATAATTTAAATTTAATGTTAAGGTATTATTAATTATTTTAACAAAAAAATCATTTGATTTAATATTAAGGTAATATAAAATTGACATTTACCTTATTTGCACTTTGTTTTTTTGTAGCGTAAAATTTAACAAAATTATGTTCAAAAAAATAAAAATAACTACCTTATTTATATTCACGGTTTTAATTTCTCAAGCTCAAAGCGGAAAAATAGTTGGTAAAATAATAGATGGTAAAACAGGAGAAACATTACCAGGAGCTACTGTACTAATAGAAGGCACAACCAAAGGAGCATCAAGCGATTTTGATGGTAATTTTACGTTAGGTGGGCTTCAACCCGGAAAATATAACTTAATAGCAAGTTATATTACTTATGATAACAAGAAATTTGTAGATGTTATTGTTAAAGCAAATGATGTTACTGATTTTAACATTGCACTCGATCAATCTAGTTCGCAAACATTAGGAGAGGTTGTAGTACAAGCCGAAATGAATAAAGAAAATACGAATACACTATTTGTGATGCAAAAAAATAATGCGAGTGTAAGCGATGGTATTTCTTCTGAAAGTATTAAAAAAACACCCGATAGAAGCACGAGTGATGTTTTAAAACGTGTAAGTGGTGCTAGTATTCAAGACAATAAATTTGCTATAATTAGAGGTATGAGCGACCGTTATAATGCAGCGTATTTAAACGGATCGCCTTTGCCAAGTTCAGAGAGTGATAGAAGAGCTTTTGCCTTTGATATTTTCCCTTCTGGAATTTTAGATAACTTAGTGATTTTAAAAACAGCTACTCCCGAATTACCAGGGGACTTTGCAGGTGGTATTATTTTAATTAATACAAAAAATATTCCCGAAAAAAATAGTACGAGTATTTCTATTTCTGGAGGTTATAATTCATTAACAACATTTAAAGATTTTAAAACCTATAAAAGTGGTAAAACAGATTGGCTAGGAATTGATGATGGCTCCCGACAATTACCAAGTTCAATACCAAGTACTAAAGGATTTTCAGAATTAACAACAAATCAACAAAGAGTTGAGCAAGCAAGAAAACTAAATTATGATTGGACATTACAAAATAAAACAGCGTTACCAAACTTAAATTTATTTTTAACCCAAGCTAATGTATTTAAATTATTTAAAAAAGATTTTGGAAGCATTGTTGCGCTAACTTACAATAATTCAAATAACACAACAATATCCGATAGACGGGATTTTATTGAACAAGGCGAAACAGTTAAAAAAATTACAGATTATTACGACACAACTTATAGTAATAATATTTTAACAAGCTTATTATGGAATTTATCGTACAAATTAAATGACAATAATCAAATTGGATTAAAAAATTTATACTCGATAAATTCGGACGATAGAGTATTAGTAAGACAAGGAATTTATGATGGTGAAGATGTTACAGCTCCAGGTTGGGAAAAATCAAATGTGCGATTCTTTACGCAAAATAATATTTATTCGGGCCAATTAAACGGAGATCATTTAATACCAAAAGGAAAAATAAAATTAAAATGGATTGGTGGATTTAGTGACATAACGCGTGATATTCCAAACTTACGAAAAATGGTATATCAAAAAAATAGTGCTTCAGCAAACGACTCTGTAAAATACGCAGCACAAATTGGTGAAGAAGCAGTAACACCAACAAGTTCGGGAGCGATGTTTTTTTCTAAAACTAAAGAAAGGATTTATAGTATTAAATATGACGCCTCTAAATCCATTGAAATAAAAAACACAAAACATGAAATTAAAATTGGTGGCTTTAATCAGCACCGAAGCAGAGACTTTGCCGCTCGTTTA
Source organism: Bacteroidia bacterium (assembly GCA_021740825.1). Lineage (GTDB taxonomy): Bacteria > Bacteroidota > Bacteroidia > B-17B0 > Aurantibacillaceae > UBA4416. Next base: position 44,350 of record JAIOZA010000023.1, read on the forward strand.
TTAGGATACACAAAATATAAAAATCCTCGTACTGCTACAAACCCAAAAGATACTTTGTTCAATAATGATTTATTGTTGTTAGATGAATCACAAATATTTGCATTACAAAACATGGGAGGCGTTGATGGACCTGGCAAATATGATGGTGGCTTTAAACTATCTGAATCAACATCATTTATCGATTCCTACAGCGCATCATCAGTGCTTAATGCAGGATATTTACAATTAGATTCTCGCTTTTCAGATAAGCTAAGATTTATATATGGCTTGAGAGCTGAGTATTATATGCAAAGTATCAATACATTTGATCCAAATTACAATAAAAATACAAGAGACACATCCGTTATTGATTTTCTTCCATCATTAAACGCTGTATGGTCAGTTACTGAAAGAACAAATATTAGAGCTGCATATTACAGAACTGTAAACAGACCAGAATTTAGAGAACTTGCGCCATTTAATTTTTACGATTTTGTAACTAACTACACAACATCAGGTAACGATTCCTTAAAACGCGCCACTATAAACAATTACGACTTACGTTTTGAATATTACCCTAAAAGACCAGGGCAAATTATATCGGTATCTGCATTTTACAAAGACTTAACTGATGCTATTGAACAAATTGCTGGTAATGGGCAAGTAAGATCAATAAATTATTCAAATGTAGCTAAAGCTACCAATATGGGTTTAGAATTAGAGTATAGAGTTCTATTAGCAACAATTTTCAGAAATGATTCGTCAAGATTTTTAAATGGAACTACATTATTTACAAATGTATCATACATTAAATCAGATGTAGATGTATCAAAATTAAACGGTGTAGAAGCTAGACCACTTCAAGGTCAAAGTCCTATTATTATAAATGGAGGTATACAATATTTAGATAGTAAATATGATTTTGGTTTAAGCATTTCCTATAATTACGTGGGTAAAAGAATTATTATTGTTGGTAACGAAGACGAACAAAATATATGGGAAAATCCACGTCATGTATTAGATTTACAATTATCAAAAACGTTTAAAGAAAAAATTGAACTGAAATTAAATGTGCGCGACGCTTTGGCACAAAATTTAATTTTTTATCAAGACATTAATAAAAATGGAAAATTTGATAAAATATCATTAACCGATAATCAAGATTTTCAACATCCCTCTACTTCAGATAATATTATTTTAAATACACGTTTGGCACCTACTATTAGTATATCTTTTAGTTATAAAATAAAATAGCAAAACGCTCGTTAACCAACGAGCGTTTTTTGCATTCAATATTACCTGCCTTTCAATATTAATTATACGTTAAGTAAACCTAAAATTACTTTACATAAACTTAAGGTATAAGTAAGTATATCGTAAACTCACGTTAATCTAAAGCTAAGGTTATGTTCGTTAATTTGCATCACAAAAATAAAAATACTTAAACAATTAAATAAAACAAAATGAAAAAAATCTACACATTAGCAGCTGCAGCACTATTAAGCGTAACTGCTGTTGCTCAAAGTCCATTTTGGACATCAACTTCTTACAAAGGAGCATTCCCAATTACAGATGGTATAACAGGAACAACATCTAATGACTGGACAGCTGGTTGGGCAAATTTTGATCCACAAATTACTGTTTACCCTGCTACAACGCAAACAATCTCTGGTTCGATTACATCACAAACCTGGAGTCCAAGTAACACATATTTGTTAACAGGAACAGTTGCGGTTGCATCTGGAAACACGCTAACAATTTTACCTGGTACAGTTATCAGAGGTGATAAAAACAGTAAAGCATGTTTAATTATAACCAAAGGTGCACAAATAAACGCACAGGGTACTGTAACAAGTCCAATTGTATTTACATCAAACGAAACTAGTAGAAACCCAGCAGATTGGGGCGGTGTAGTATTGCTAGGTAACGGTATTGTAAATACAGCATGTTCTACATGTCCTACAAACCCAAACACAAACAATATTGAAGGTTTCGCAACTGTATTTCCTGAAATTGCATATGGTGGAAATAATAATGCAGAAAGTTCTGGTACAATGTCGTACTGCCGTATTGAATTTGCAGGTGTAGCTTTATCTACAACTGCAAACTCTGAGTTAAATAGTTTAACCATGGGCGGTGTTGGTTCAGGAACTAAAATTGATCATATACAAGTTTCTTTTGGTGGAGATGATGGATTTGAATGGTTTGGTGGTGCAGTTGATGCAAAATACTTAATTTCATTTAGAACACTAGATGATGATTTTGACACAGATTATGGTCATGCTGGTCGTGTTCAATTTGGTTTAATTGTTAGAGATAAGGATATTTCTGATGTTGCTGGAGATTCTAATGGATTTGAATCTGATAACTCTGGGGGAACTGGATTAAATAGATTACCTGTTACAAAAACTATTTTCTCAAACATAACTTGTATTGGTCCAAAAAGAGATGGAACAGTTGCTTTACCAGTAGGTGAAAAATTTGAAAGAGCAATATTTACAAGAAGAAATACTGCAATTTCAATTCATAACTCTATTATGGTAGGTTGGGAAAAAGGATGGCATGTATCTGGTACTCCAGCTTTTGATAATTATAACGCTAATACAAATTTGGATTCGTTAGGTTTAGTTCAAAATACTATTATTGCTAGTAACTTATTCCCTAAATTTGTTCATGATGCTGGTGGTGCAAACGCTACTTGGTACAATGCTTACGCGGGTATAAACTCTATCGATACTACTAAATCGGTTGCTCAAATTGCTTTTGTAAACGCGTTCCCAACTGAATTGTACGATCCAAGTGATTTTCGTTTAACTGCCAATTCAACTGCTTCAAATGGCGCAAGTTTTTCTGGCCCTCAATTTTCAGGACAAGTTACTGGAGTTAAATCAATAGTAAATGAAAATTTAAAATCATTCGTTATTTACCCTAATCCTGCTAATCAAAGTACATCTATTTCTTTCAATATTATTGAAAAAAACAAAGTAACAACTAATGTTTATGATGTGTTAGGAAATGTTGTTTCTACTTTATCTCAAAGCAATGATTTTGAAAAAGGTAATAATACAATCATCATAAATACTTCAAACTTATCTAGCGGAATCTACTATATTTCATTAGATGTTAATGGAGCAAAAGAAACAAAAAAATTAATTATCAATAACTAATAATTATAAGTTGATAAGGCACGAACTTATTGTTCGTGCCTTTTTTTATACATGGAAAAATCCTTTCATATCGTTTTCTGCTCAAATTCCGAATCCTCCGTAAAAAAAACAATTGAGTTTTTAGAAGAAAAAAAGTACTATGTTACTTTTGCTAAATCAGAAGGAGAATTATTATCAATACTAAAAGAAACAATAGTTAATTTAGTAATCATTGAATTAGATTTTAAACATAAAGATGGGATCACTTTAACATCGGACATTAAAAATTTAAAAGATATTGAACAACCTTACATCATTATTTTTTCAAATAAACAAGATGATTACATTCAAATTACAGCATTTAATGCTGGCGCTGACGACTTTATTGTTTCGCCCATTAAACCTATTTTATTAGAAGCGCGTATTTCAACTCTTAAAAAACGCGTACTAAATAAAACAACTGAAGTTAACGAAGCGGATTTACATCCAAACTTTTTTGTAGACAAAGAACAATATTTAATTATCACACCTCAAGGAAAAATAAGTTTGCCACGCAAGGAATTTGAAATGGTAAACCTCATGTATCGCAATACGCACAAAACATTTACACGAACAGATTTTGCAAATTTAATTTGGAACTCTGCCGATGTTGCCAATAGTAGAACTATTGATATTCACATCCGGAATATTCGCCGCACCTTAGGTCAGGATATCATAAAAACGAGTAAAGGTATTGGCTACTCAATTAATAGAGATTTGTTATAGCAAGGTTGAAAACTATTTTGCTTTAAATAAACCAAACAACTTTAATAATTTTTCGGAGACATGCATATTTGAATAAATAATCAATTCAAATAGTATATTTTTTTTAAAGTTTTTTTATTCATGAACTTATACTAAATATATTTATGACATGGTCCAATTATGGTGGTCATGCTGAACTTGCTTCAGCATCTCAGAGACCCTGAATCAAGTGCAGGGTGACTAACTGCTTGGACTATCAATTTACTTATAAATGGAATTATTCAAGTGTAATAATTATGCTTGAATAAATTATTGCATTCATCTGGCGCAACCTAGCAGCAAGCTGCAACTAAATTACACTACTATACTTTAGTATTTATGTTTTGTGATTTGAATGTTAATTTAATTTAAATAGTACCTAACAAAAATTCCCCTAAAATTTAACTAGTAGCTAACACCAAAGCTATCTCCTTTAACGGTTTATTCATTTTAAGTTAAAACACTTGTGAGATTTAAACAAGAAATTTGACAAAAAAAATAACAAACAAATGAAACAAAACCTACTTCAAAAAATCTCACTTACATTATGTATTTGTGCAATTTTCGCATTAAAATCTGTAGCCCAAAGGCCAGGATTAATTATTAGCGAATTACACGTTAACCCATCTGGAACAGATTCTCCGTTTGAATACGCTGAATTTAGAGCAACCAAGTTTATCAACTTTGCGACTACACCTTACAGCGTTGTGCTTTGTAATAATGGTACAGCCACATCTGCAGGTTGGATTGCTGGAGGTGCTTTATCATATGGATTTAGCATCAATACCGGAACAGTTAATCCCGGTGATGTTGTTTATGTTGGTGGCACTTCGATGGCGCCAACAGGTGTTAAGTTAAGAGTAATAAATACAGGAACAACCGCTGGAGATGGATTTGGTAATTTAAATACAGGTGGTGTTTTTGGAAATGGTGGAACAAGCGCCGATGGTATAGCTGTTTTTAATCAAGATATTGCAACACTAACAAATTCAACGGTTCCTATCGATGCTTTATTTTATGGTACTACTGTTGGTACTGCCACAGCAGCAATAGGAGGATATGAGTTGCCAATAAATGATTTATATACTGGTGGCAAAATACAATCTAATAGTTTTATAGGAGCAGATCCAGGCGCATTAAATTTAGTAGCTAATGGTGTTTTTGATACGATTACTAATGCCTATATTGCAGCAAGAACCTGGAACATAGCAGCATTAACAAATAATACTTCTTCGGTGATTCTATCTAACGTTTTGCCACCTGCTAACTTAGCTTTTACGATTGATAATCAAACAGTATTAGAATCAGTTGGAACAGTAACTGCGAGCATTTCTATTTCCTCTGCCAATACAGATGCGTCTTCAGTTGAAGTGGTTGTTATCCCATTTGGCACAGCTTCAATTAGTTCTGATTTAGCTTACACAACGCAAACGGTTACTTTCGCTGCTAATGCAACCGGAACAAAAACCTTATCGATTACAATTAATGATGATGCTATAGGTGAGGAATCTGAGTATTTTGTAATTAAACTTCAAAATCCAGTTAATGCAATACTTCCTAATATTACACAGCAAACTATCTTTATTAAAGATAATGAGAATATTACTCCTATTGGTAATAATGAAGTATCAATGTCATTTGTATCTAGTTATACAAATGGTGTTTCTGCGACAAATTCAGCAGAAATTGTTGCACACGACCCAATCTCTCAACGCTTATTTGTAGCAAATTCTATTGGTAAAAAATTAGACATTATTGATTTTTCAAACCCTGCGGCAATGAGCATCATAACTTCAATTGATATTTCGACATATGGAAACATCAATAGTGTAGCGGTTAAAAACGGAATTGTAGCTTGTGCTATTGAAAATACGGTTCCAGAACAAGATGGATTTGTAGTATTTTTTAATACAAACGGTGTATTTCAAAACCAAGTTACGGTTGGCGCACTGCCAGATATGATAACATTTAATAATGCTGGCACAAGAGTACTAACAGCAAACGAAGGTCAGCCAAATGTAGGCTATACAATCGATCCAGAAGGCTCTGTTAGTATTGTTGATATTTCTGGAGGTATAGCAACATTAACTCAAACTAATGTTACAACGGCCTTATTTACTACTTTTAATAGTCAAGCAGCTGCATTAAAAGCAAGTGGCGTAAGAATTTACGGAACAGGCTCAACAGTTGCGCAAGACATGGAACCGGAATACATTACTATTTCAGAGGACGATTTAACAGCATATGTAGTGCTTCAAGAGAACAATGCTTTTGCTTATGTTAATTTAACCACGAACACAATTACTGATATTAAACCTTTAGGATTTAAAGATCATAGTGTTTTTGGTAAAGGATTAGATGCAACTAATAATGGGACAAATGTAAATATTGCCAATTGGCCAATTAAAGGTATGTACTTACCAGACGGCATGACACATTTTAATGTTGGAGGAGTTGAATATTTGATAACAGCTAACGAAGGAGATGCAAGAGCAGATTATGGCGCGGCAAATAACGAAGAAACTACTATTGGAGCAGCTACATACTCTTTAGATCCAATTGCTTTTCCTTATGCATCAGCCATGAAATCAAACGCTAATTTAGGAAGATTAAAATGTACAAATCGTTTGGGTGATACTGATAACGATGGTGATTTTGATGAAATTTATACATTTGGTGCTCGTTCGTTTTCAATATGGAACGCAACAACAGGAACGTTAGTTTATGATAGCGGAGATGATTTAGAACAAATTACTGCTAATGACCCAACGTATGGAGCGATGTTTAATTCCAGTAATACTAATATTACAAAAAAAGACAGAAGTGACGATAAAGGTCCAGAGCCTGAAGGTGTTGCTGTTGCAACGATTGCGGGGATACCTTATGTATTTGTAAGTATGGAACGAGTTGGCGGTTTAATGGTTTTTAATGTGAGCAACCCTGCTGCACCACAATTTGTTCAATATGTAAACAATAGAGGATTAACAGGTTTAACAGGAGATAGAGGCCCGGAAGGAATTATTTATGTTAAGCAGCAAGATAGTCCAAATGGAAAAGCATTAGTGGTTTTAGGTAACGAGATAAGTAGTTCTGTTTCTGTATACGAAATTGCTTGTCCAGCTGCATCAGCTACTTTATCGGCCGTTTCATCAACCACTGCATGCGCTGGCAACACTCTAACAATTAACACAAGTACAATTTCTGGGGCTAGTTATGCATGGTATAATGGAACAACGCTAATCGGAGGTGCAACATCTGCAGCGTATAGCGCTACAGTTTCTGGAAACTATTCTGTTAAGTTAAATAACGTTGGTTGTACAATCCCGTCAAATACTATTTCATTAACATTTAATGCTTTGCCAGTTGTTAACGCCGCAAGTTCTGCAACGGCAGTTTGTGAAGGGAATAATGTCACGCTTTCAGGTAGTGGCGCTTCAACTTATCTTTGGTCAAATGGTGTTACAGATGCAATTAGTTTTATTCCAACAACTAATACAACTTATACCGTAACTGGAACTGATGCAAACGGTTGTTCAAAGACAGCTACAACAAATGTAGTAGTAAATGCATTACCAGTTGTTACAGCAGCAAGTTCTGCAACGGCAGTTTGTGAAGGAAATAATGTCACGCTTTCAGGTGGTGGCGCTTCAACTTATGTTTGGTCAAATGGTGTTACAGATGCAATTAGTTTTATTCCAACAACTAATACAACTTATACCGTAACTGGAACTGATGCAAACGGTTGCTCAAAGACAGCTAC
>JAIOZA010000053.1 GCA_021740825.1 Bacteroidia bacterium
TTGTCCGGAAAAATCAGCAATTTGATGTATTTTTGTCATGGCCTTAGTTTTTGAGTATAAAATTAAATTTTTATTGTAGCATTTATGACTACTTACTCTTAACTAAGGCTTCTTCATTAATTACATGGATACTTTTTGCTGACTCTTCGCAAAAAGATTGCAGCGGGACAGCCCGACCCCGCTGCCTTTTTGCGGGGACACACCCAAACATTCAAATTATATCAACAATTCACGAAATTCTGTTAAAAATTAAATGACCTGCTAGCACAAGGATATTGTATCTTTAACCCTCTATGGCAAAGAAAACGGAAGTAAAAGAAACGCCTTTAATGAAACAATATAACGAAGTAAAAGGAAAATATCCTGATGCTATCTTATTATTTCGCGTGGGCGATTTTTATGAAACCTTTGGTGAAGATGCCATTAAAGCATCTCGAATTTTAGGCATTACCTTAACTAAAAGAGCAAATGGTTCGGCGTCGCATATTGAGTTAGCTGGCTTCCCGCATCATAGTGTTGATACCTATTTACCAAAGCTAGTGCGTGCCGGATACCGTGTAGCAATTTGCGACCAATTAGAAGATCCTAAGCTTACTAAAAGTATTGTAAAACGAGGTGTTACCGAATTAGTAACACCAGGTGTTACTTTTAATGATAAAGTTTTAGAACATAAAACCAATAATTTTTTAGCGAGTATTCACCTTGATAAAGAAAATGCTGGTGTATCTTTTTTAGATGTATCTACTGGCGAATTTTTAGTTGCCGAAGGTTCGTTAACGTATATTGAAAAACTGATTCAAAGTTTTAAGCCAAACGAAATTTTATTTGAAAAAAATAAACGACAGTCTTTACTAAATTTAATTGGCGATAGGTTTTATATTTTTGGTTTAGAGGACTGGGCGTTTACTCAGGATTTTGGATACGAAGCACTTACCAAACAATTTGGCACCAATAGTTTAAAAGGATTTGGCATTGAACATTTGAACTTGGCTATAAAAAGTTGTGGCGCTATTTTGCATTACTTAGGCGAAACAAAACATGATAAATTACAACACATTACTGCTGTAAGCAGAATTGAAGAGGATCAATATGTTTGGTTAGATAGATTTACGGTAAGAAATTTAGAATTATTTGGAAGTAGCCATGATAATGGTAAATGTCTAGTTGATATTATTGATGCAACAGTAACACCTATGGGCTCTCGATTATTAAAGCGTTGGTTAGCCTTACCATTAAAGCAATTAGAACTAATTAATGAACGCTTAGATGTTGTTGAATATTTTGGTGTACATAGCAATTTACAAACTGATTTAATTGCCCAATTTAAAGAGATAGGCGATTTAGAACGTTTAATTTCAAAGGTAGCAGCAGGAAAAATTAATCCTCGTGAGTTGGTGCAATTAAAGCGTGCTTTAAATTTAATTGAATCTATTAAAGCGTCCACTTGTGCGTGTGATAATTTTTCACTTCAAAAAATTGCTGAACAATTAAATCCTTGCATTTTAATGCGCGACCGTCTGCAAAATGAATTAAACGAAGACTCTCCAGTATTATTAAACAAAGGCAACGTTATTAATAAAGGAGTGAATGAAGAATTAGATGAATTACGTGCCATATCTTTTACAGGAAAAGATTACTTATTGCAAATACAAAAACGCGAAGTAGAGCGCACGGGGATTTCTTCCTTAAAAGTATCTTACAATAATGTATTTGGTTACTATTTAGAAGTAACCAATGTGCATAAAGATAAAGTGCCGCAAGATTGGATTAGAAAACAAACGCTCACAACTGCAGAGCGATATATTACGCCAGAATTAAAAATTTATGAAGAAAAAATATTAGGTGCCGAAGATAAAATAGCCGTATTAGAACAAACCTTATATGAAGCTTTAGTAAGAGATTTAATTGATTATATAATTCCTATTCAGTTAAACGCCTCATTAATTTCACGATTAGATTGCTTGTTGTCTTTTGCTAAGTTAGCTAGAGACAATAATTACGTCCGACCTATTCTCACTAATGAATTTGCAATTCATATTATTGATGGTCGTCATCCCGTTATTGAAAAGCAATTACCATTAGGATCGGATTATGTGAGTAACTCAGTTTATTTAGATAACGAAACCCAGCAAATAATGATGATAACGGGTCCAAATATGAGCGGTAAATCTGCTTTATTGAGGCAGGTAGCATTAATTACGTTGATGGCTCAAATTGGGTGTTATGTTCCTGCAAAAAATGCTGAAATTGGCATAGTCGATAAAATATTTACAAGAGTTGGAGCAAGTGATAATATTTCTTCTGGAGAATCAACCTTTATGGTGGAGATGAATGAAACTGCCAGTATTTTAAATAATTTGAGCAACCGAAGTTTAATTTTATTAGATGAAATTGGACGAGGAACTTCTACCTATGATGGTATATCTATAGCATGGGCAATTGCAGAATACTTGCATTCTCAGCCAAAAAGCAGAGCAAAAACGTTATTTGCTACCCATTACCACGAATTAAATGAAATGACCACTTATTTTCCGAGAATTAAGAATTTTAATGTATCGGTAAAAGAGTTAAATAATAAAATCATTTTCCTGCGTAAACTACAAGAAGGTGGCAGCGAACATAGTTTTGGTATTCATGTAGCTCGAATGGCCGGAATGCCAAAACAGGTAGTGGACAGGGCTAATGATATTTTAAAAAAATTAGAAAAAGATCATGAATTGGAACTTTCTGAATTGGAGCTTAACCAAAACTCTGAAAAAAGTGAAAAAAGCAATGGAACTAAAAATCCAAAAGCTTTGAATAGTAAAAGTGACTATCAATTAAGTTTTTTTCAGTTAAACGATCCAGTTTTAGAATCGGTAAAAGAGGAACTTTTAAAAGTGGATATTAATACCTTGACACCAGTTGAGGCATTAATGAAACTCAATGATATCAAACGAATGCTTGGAGCTTAAAATAGTATAAAAAAAATTTTGTCAAAGCAAAAAAACAATTATCTTTGCATCCCCGATTAATTAAATCGAATGTTCTTTTTAATATAATTATAAGCGAAAGTAGCTCAGTTGGTAGAGCGTAACCTTGCCAAGGTTAAGGTCGCGGGTTCGAGACCCGTCTTTCGCTCAAAAACTGACTCTCGAGTTTGTTTTTAAACCAAAAATGCCCCGGTGGTGGAATTGGTAGACACGCAGGACTTAAAATCCTGTGTCTTCGCGGACGTACGGGTTCAAGTCCCGTCTGGGGTACCAACAAAATCAAGCCTTTCAGAGATGAAAGGCTTTTTTGTTTACTTTATTTTTTTGATGGGTCAAACCTGGGTCAAACATTTTACTTAAAAAGCAACTATTTATAAAATTACGGATCAACTTTTTTAAGAGTACATTTTTTTAAGCAAAAAAATTAAAAAAATAATAACTATAAATAATTACAAAATTAAATAATCTAAAATTTTTCAAATATTCCGAGACCGAACAGAGCGAAATCATACTTCACTGGATCGAGCTTATCTAAAGTTCTAAGGTTTTCATCAAGTTCTTCAACGGCTCGTGCATCATTTTGTGTTCTATTCAATAATCCAAGTTTTCTAGCAATATTGCCAGAATGAACATCTAGCGGACAAGATAATTGCGAGGGCTTTATTGATTTCCATAATCCAAAATCAACACCGCGTTTATCCTTTCTTACCATCCACCTTAAATACATATTTATTTTTTTTGCAGCCGAACCATTTAGAGGATCGCTAACATGTTTTGTTATTCTTGCAGGATGAGAAATTTCAAAGAAGGCATTTTTAAAATGATGTATTGCTGGTTGAACTGAATGCTTGGTTATATTAGAACTAATAACTTTTTCTAACCCCCCTTTTTTTTGATAGATGTGTTGCAATGATTTAATAAAGTAAATTAAATCATTGCCATTAAAAGTACGATGAACAAATCCCTCAAGTTTTTTTAATTGACGATCATCATGAGACGTAACGAAATCATAGGGTGATTCACCAAGCAAATCTAACATTCTATGACCATTTTTTACGATGATTTTTCGGTTACCCCAAGCAATAGTTGCTGCTAAAAATCCCGATATTTCAATATCTTCCTTTAATGAATAACGGTGCGGAATACTAATCGGATCATCAGCAATAAAATCAACAGTGTTATATTTATTTACCTTCTCATCTAAAAATTCTTTCAGCTCTAATCTATTTATTTTCAAATTACTCTTACATCTCATGCCCCAAAATAGATATATTAATGCAGTATGCCATTTTTGTTTCATAAATGTAACAAATTTACATCATTAATAAAGCCTGTGTACTTTCGTAAACAGGCTTTAGTATTTTTAAATTTCAATTAAGATTATCTTGCTAATTATTGAAATGCGTTTATGAACTTGTATTGTTTTTGATTAAAAAAAAAATAAATTACACTTTAACACCCATCACAAGTATGTCATCTATTTGTTCTATTTCTTTTCTATAGTCAACAATAAATTTATCTAGAGTAATGCCTTGTTCTTGCATTGATAAATTTTGAATAGATAATACTTGTTCTTTAAAACGTTTTTTTGTCAATTTCTTTTTTCCTGCTTCTCCACCAAACTGATCTGCATAACCATCGGTAAAAAGATAAATAACATCTCCACTGTTTAAAGTAAATTGATGGTTTGTAAATGGTTTCCAATTTTCATTCATTCCAATGGGTTGTTTGTCAGCTTTGGTTTCTATCAATTCTCCGTTTTGCAAAAGCCATAGCGGATTATTAGCTCCCGACCATTCCAATTGTTTTGTTTTGATATTATAGGCACAGAGCGAAATATCCATTCCATCTTTAATTTCTTCTTCGCTTTTAGAAAAACTTTCTATAACTATTTCCGCAGTTTTATCAAGAATTTTAGAAGGTTGTTTTAACCCAAATTCCCTCACTGCTCTATTAATGGCATTGTGGCAAACTACTGATACCATTGCGCCTGGAACTCCGTGACCTGTGCAATCGCAAGCGGCAAATAAAATTAAGTCTTCAAATGTTTCCATCCAATAAAAATCGCCAGCTACAATGTCTTTTGGTTTATAAAGTATAAAGGAATTTTCTAAATAGTGTTTTACTATTTTTTGTGGTGGAAGTATAGCAGTTTGAATTCGCAATGCATATTCAATACTATCAAGAATTTCTCTATTCTTTTCTTCAACTAAATGTTTTTGTTGTTCTATTATTATTTTTTGTTCTAAAATATTTTTTTTTGCTTTTTTAGCTCTTTCAGATATTATAAGCAATATAATAATTCCAGAAAAATTTATGTATTTTGAATATGCATGTCGCTGTTCATCAGGAACAAATATTCCAACTAATATAACAAAAAGAGCAAATCCAAAACCTATAATTTTTTCAAAGCTATCACTCTCATTTAATTTATTTCTATAGTCATCTTTAAATTTTATTAAATACTTCATTTGTTCAAATTATTGTTTTTTTAGTTATTTATGAGATATCCAGTTTATTTATTTGTATTTGCAGTTTTTGTTTCATAAATGTAACAAATTTATATTATTAAAAAAGCCTGTCTACTTTTGTAAACAGGCTTTAAGAAAAATTAATTATACTATTTTGTAGGCCTACTTCTTTTGTAAATATATCTATTCAGAATCAATGAATTTACTACTTACAAATTCACCATTTCTTGTAAAGTAACATTCAATATACATCAAACCTGGAACTCCCATAGCATTTTTTGCTGAATATTCGTGATAGACATTTAGCTGATTATTTTTAATTATTAAATTAAATTTTTTTGGTTCGTAAGTAAGTATGTACTTGCAGGTAGTTTTTGATTCTTCGCAGACTTTTAAAATAATTGAGTCAAACTTACTTTTTGAAATCATTTTTGAGATTTCAGAATAATTAAACTTACCAATTTCATATTTTGCAAAAACTTTTTTATCATCACCATTAAACACTTTTAACGAATCGCTTGCCTGTTGAAAGCTTTCTTTTTTTGTTTGGACATTATGTGTACAAGAAGCACATAATACAACTCCAATAAATAAAATTATTTTCTTCATAAATCTAAATACTATTTTAAACCTCAACTAATATACTACATTAACTATGATTAAAATAATATATATTTCTTTAAGTAAAAAAGCCTCCTTTTTCGAAGAAAGGAGGCTTTTAAAAAATTGGAAGAACTAAACTTATTTCATGGGTTGCATTACTTCTAATGTAATATTGATTGTTACATTATCCCCTAATCCACCTGCACCACCAATACCATATTGTGTACGGTCAATAACAGTTGTTCCTTCAAAACCACCAACTTTAAATTTACCCCCTCCTTTTTTCGTATAATCTTTATTTTCAATACCCATGTAGTTAAATTTAACATCAGCATCTTTAGTAACTCCTTTGATGGTCATTTTACCTTTTGCGATATAACCATAAGCCATACCTGTTGTATCTATTACGATTTCAGAAGCTTCGAAAATCATTTTAGGGAATTTAGCTGCATCAAAAAAATCAGCACCTTTAATATGCTCATCACGTCCTGCGCTTTGAGTATTTAAGCTATTAGCTGCAATTTGAACATAAATTTTAGTCCCTTCATTTTGTAAATTTACCCAACCGCTATCAATTAAAGCAGAACCTTTTGTATTAGTTACAATGTGTTTGATACTAAAATCAACAGCGCTATGAGCTCCATCAACATTGTAAAGACCAGTTAATTGAGAAATATCTTTTTGGTTAGCAGTCATAATGCTGTCGCATTGTGCTTTACTACTACAAGTACGTTCTTGTCCGTTAATGTTACATTTAAATACTTCTTCAGTTTTAGCACAACAAGCGCCCTCTTCCATACTATTAACTGCAATATAAGGCGCAATTACTAATGATACGATAGACATTAATTTAATTAAGATATTCATTGATGGACCTGATGTATCTTTAAATGGATCTCCCACTGTATCACCAGTAACTGATGCTTTGTGTGGCTCCGATTTTTTGTAGAACATTTCGCCATTAATTAAAACTCCTTTTTCAAATGATTTTTTAGCATTATCCCAAGCACCACCAGCGTTAGATTGGAAAATACCCATTAACACACCAGATACGGTAACACCTGCTAATAAACCACCTAATACCTCTGGTCCGAATACAAAACCAACAATAACCGGCGTAATTAAAGCAATAGCACCTGGCATCATCATTTCGCGAATAGATGCTTTTGTAGAAATTGCCACACATTTTTCGTATTCAGGTTTTGCTTTGTATTCCATAATTCCTGGAATCTCGCGGAACTGACGACGAACTTCTTGTACCATGTCCATTGCCGCTTTACCAACCGCTTGAATACATAATGCTGAGAAAATAAATGGAATCATACCTCCTACAAATAAACCTGCTAACACTGGAGCTTTGTAAATATCAATTGCATCGATTCCTGCAATACCTACAAAGGCTGCAAATAATGCTAATGATGTTAAAGCTGCTGATGCGATTGCAAATCCTTTTCCTGTAGCTGCTGTTGTATTACCAACTGCATCTAAATTATCTGTACGCTCGCGAACTTCAGGAGGTAACTGACTCATTTCTGCAATACCACCTGCATTATCAGCAATAGGACCGAAAGCATCAATTGCTAATTGCATCGCTGTTGTTGCCATCATACCTGCAGCTGCGATAGCCACACCATATAAACCTGCAAAATAATATGATCCCATAATACCAGCCGCCAATGTTAAAATAGGAATAACGGTTGATTTCATACCAACTGATAAACCACCAATAATATTAGTGGCGTGACCTGTAGAAGATTGTTGAATAATAGATAAAACTGGAGCTTTACCCATAGCTGTGTAATACTCCGTAACAATACTCATAATTGCACCAACCACTGTTCCAACTAAGATAGCTAAGAACACACCCATTTTAGTAAATGTTTTATCACGTAACACGATATCACCATCAGGTAACATCCACATAACTATAAAATAAGAAGCAACCACCGTTAAAGCCATTGAAGCCCAGTTACCATAGTTTAAAGCATTTTGTACATTTGATTTATCATCTTTAATGGTTACAAACCAAGTACCTACGATTGAGAATAAGATACCTAAACCACAAATTACCATTGGCAATAAAATTGGAGACATTCCGCCAAAAGCATCCGTCACAATAACTTCCTGCCCTAATACCATCGTTGCTAAAATAGTTGCTACATAAGAACCAAATAAATCAGCCCCCATACCAGCGACGTCACCTACGTTATCGCCTACATTATCAGCAATAGTTGCAGGGTTACGAACATCATCTTCAGGAATACCTGCTTCTACTTTACCTACTAAGTCAGCACCAACATCAGCCGCCTTTGTATAAATACCACCACCAACACGAGCAAATAAAGCAATTGACTCAGCTCCTAAAGAGAAACCAGTTAATACTTCGATTGCTGTTTTTACTGTATTCTCTCCTAAATCTCCAAATATGCCTAAGAAAGCAATGAATAAACCTCCTAAACCTAAGATTGCTAAACCAGCAACACCTAAGCCCATTACTGTACCACCAGTAAACGATACCTTTAATGCTTGTTTTAAGCTAGTACGCGCCGCTTGCGTAGTACGAACGTTAGCTTTAGTTGCTACTTTCATACCAATGTATCCAGCTGTTGCTGAAAATACAGCACCTATTATAAAAGCGATAGAAATAATCCAACTTGAATGAATTTCTTTACCGTTAACTTCATGAATTGTTCCAGAATACGCCAATAATGCCGCTGCAAATACAACGAAAATACTTAGCACTTTCCACTCTGCTTTTAAGAAAGCCATTGCTCCATCAGCTATATAACCAGCTAACTCTTGCATGTTTTTATCTCCGGCATCTTGCTTACTAACCCAAGCAGATTTAATTGCCATTACCACTAAACCTAGGACTCCTAATAGCGGAATCATGTAAATTACTAAATCGTTCATATGTTTTATTAAATTAAGGGTGCAAAAATAAGGATTTATCTGAAAAAATAAAATAATTAATTTATTGTCTAACAGCTAGTTGAAAAAAAGTATAATTCAACCATTCATAATTTTCAGTTGCTTGGAAAGCTAATTTATTTATTAGGGTAAATTTATTTTTAACAAAATCTTAAAATTTTTGAAGCTGTAGATTTAAAATACTTTTTCCAAAGCAATTTTAAACCAACTAGCGTAATTTTGAGGATTGG
Organism: Bacteroidia bacterium; assembly: GCA_021740825.1. Classification (GTDB taxonomy): domain Bacteria; phylum Bacteroidota; class Bacteroidia; order B-17B0; family Aurantibacillaceae; genus UBA4416. The sequence continues at coordinate 9,208 of JAIOZA010000053.1, forward strand.
ATGATATATCCATTTTAATATCGGTAATAGTCTGCAATTTAAAACTTTCTACTTCCTCACGATTTAAAATGGGATTTTGGTTAGTAAACCCAACTAAAACATAGTCGAACTCATGTTCAATTAATCCGTTATCAAATTCAGTTTTATAAATAAAATTTGTTTTGATTGTTAAATCACAACTCATTCCCATTTCTTCAAATAATCGTCTATTAGCCGAATCTTTAATAGTTTCGTTTGGCCGAGGATGCGAGCAGCAAGTGTTAGCCCATAATCCGGGACTATGGTACTTTGTTAGAGCACGCTGCTGCAATAACAATTCACTTTTATCATTAAATATGAAAACTGAAAAAGCGCGATGTAATAATCCTTCTTGATGCGCTTGAAGTTTTTCCATCACACCAATTTCATTATCATTTTCATCAACTAATATAACAAACTCTTTGGTCATAACATGCTGCGCCCTTTAGGCATCTTCTTCAAATGAGGGAAAATAAGTGAATTACAATAAATTTAAACTATGACGAACGTATGAACTAGCAAATAATACCATCTTTTGAGAGTTTGGTATACTGATTCGTTCTTCCATAATGCGCTCAGGATGCAACGACTTAATTTTATTAAATAGCTTTAAATAGTAAATATAGGCTACATAAACTCCAAAGCGTGAATTTTTAGGAAGTAATTTAATTCCTTCTAAACCTTTATTAAAATCTAATTGAATATCGTCTTCTAGCGAAGCCTTTGTTGCAGAATCTAATTTTGTTAATTCAACATTTGGAAAGTAAACTCTGCCCATTCCTAAATAATCAGCATGTAAATCTCGTAAAAAATTTATTTTTTGAAAAGCAGATCCTAACGACATGGCATAAGGAGTTAACTCATCATACATTTTTTTATTACCTTTTACAAATACACGCAAACACATCAAACCAACCACCTCAGCACTTCCCAGAATATATTCCTTGTAACCCTCTTCGGTGTATTCTTTTTTTTCCAAATCCATTTCCATACTTTTTAAAAAAGTATCAATTAATTTATGGTCTACATTATAATCATTTATAACTTTTTGGAAACTATTTAAAACAGGATTTAAGCTTATTCCTCGCTCAATAGCACGATATGTTTCAACCTTAAACTCATCTAGTAATTCCTTTTTATTAAAGTCGTGAAAGGTATCTACAATTTCATCTGCAAAGCGAACAAAACCATAAATGCTATAAATTGGATCATGAAATTCTTTATCCAAAAATTTGATTCCTAATGAAAAAGACGTACTATAGGTATTAGTAACTAATTTACTAGTCCTTATTCCTACGTTATCAAATAATTTCTTCATTTTTTTAATGGATGCTAAAGTAACAAAATAAAATTGCTAAAAACTATAACAAATGGCAATGAGCTTTTGTTTAATCTTATTAATTATTTGCTAAATAGTTTATTACTTGCTCAGAAACTAACTTACCGGATATTAAGCAGGGAGGAACACCCGGACCTGGAACGGTTAATTGACCTGTGTAAAACAAATTCTTAACCTTTTTATTAATTAACTTAGGTTTTAAAATAGCTGTTTGGCTTAGTGTATTTGCCAAACCATACGCATTACCTTTAAACGAATTATAGTCTTTTATAAAATCACTCGTTGCATAATCTCTTCTTAAAACTACATTATCCTTAAATGATACCCCAATTTGCTTTTCGATACGAGAAATAACCATATCAAAATACCTGTCATTAG
>JAIOZA010000054.1 GCA_021740825.1 Bacteroidia bacterium
ATTTAGTACACTATTATTATTTCCTACCGTATAGAATTTAGGAAATACAAATTCAGAATATGCTCCGACAATTAAGCTAGGCATTACTTTAAATTTTGAAAAATACTTCAAATAATCTTCTTCTATGCGAGTTTGATCTGGTTGATAGTTTGGATTCAACTTAAGTATTTTTCTGATGTTTTTATTAGCATCAATTAAATTATCAGTTTCTGAGTAAATTCTTGCTAATAGTTCTATAGCCTCAATCTTATTTTTTTTCTTTAATGAACAACTATCTATCGAAGACCTAACTAAATTTTCAGCGTCATAAAAAAGCCCCTGCTTAAAAAGATTCTCCGCATTTATCAACTTTAATTCACATTCAGATGTTTCTTGCATAAAACACAAAAGCGGTAGGGAAAATAAATATAAAAATATATAAAGCTTCATTTTATACAATTTAAGGTTTTATAACTTACATTATCCCCAACATACTTATTCCATTCGGTTTCGCTAAGATTTCTTTTTAGTAGCGGACATAATTCTGTTGCCATAATTTCCATATCTGTTTCATATTCTTTTATTTTAAGATCTGAGCTGGAAGTTATTATTTTTCCATCTTTGGTTAACATTATTGCTCTTATAAATAAATCGGGAGTGCTTATGATAGCGGGCTTACTATTTTTATTAAAAAAATCAATAATAGTTATTTTTTTATCTGCCGATAAAGCCACGCATTTTTTGATTTTATCATTAAAATCTAATTTCGTAATAGCACCTTTAGCAATTTTGTAGGCGTTTATTTCTTTTGGTATTTCATTTTTAAAATCATATTCCAACAAATTACCTGATGATGTGCCTATAAATATTTTACCAGCTTTGATATCACTTTTAATTGCAGTTATTGATCCTGGTATATTATTTAATAGAGTTTTAAATTCAACTCCATTAATTGAAATTAGTTCGCCAGAAGATGTTCCAACAAGCATTATATCATCTGAATATTTATAAAATGATGTGATTACTTTATCAATTTTACCCGATTTACTATTTTTTGTATCTCTTAAGTCAAATGAAAACAACTCACCATTTTTTAAGATGAGGTTAACTTTATTTTTATCAAAAATACAACCTCTTAATAAACCTTTTAAAAAGTCAAATTGTAACACTTTTTTTACTATTTTTTTTTCTGTGATTTCTATAAATGAAACTATATTATTGTCGTACCCTACAATCATCATATTGGATTCTTTATCAAATACCATATAATTTACAGTTCCATTTTTAGCAATAGTTGTTTTATCTTCCGAAATAATTTTACGAGAATTGATATCCCAAAAATAAATTATACCATCATTTCCAACACTGAATAAGTTACTTTCATCCAACTGACCAATAAGTTTTTGTTCTTTCAATGTCTTATTTTTAAAAGAAAAAAAACTTTCCGTTTTCAATTCTAGTAAAGCACTATTCAATCCGCTGTAAATAACAGGATCTAGTTTATTATCATTAATTTCTTTATGATAATTAAAAGCATGCAAGGCCAAAATACCTGATAATTGTTTTTCATCAAATTTCTCATTGGATTTATATGCTAATTGCTGAGACAAACTAGCAAGAGAGAGTTCTTTCGCTTTTTTCTCTGAAACAATGGCATTATTTCTTGATTCTTCTGCTAATAAAGTTTGCTTTTTAGCATTTTCTGCTTCGGTATTTGCTCTTTCTGCTTCCGATTGAGCCTTTTTCGCTTGTATTTGGGCAAAAGACGTTGCTTTAAGTGCTATATTTTTTTGAGAAAGCGCTTCGTTTGCTGATTTTTCGGCAGATTGCTTTGCATCTTGTGCGATTTCGGCATTTTTAAGAGCTTCTTCTTTAGCAAGTATGGCTTGTTCCTTTGATTTTTCAGAAAAATTCTTTGCAGTTAAGGCTTCTTCTTTTGATAGATTGGCTTCCTTTGTTTTTTGTAATGCAAAATTTTGCTGGGTAATAGCTTTATTTCTTTCCATGAATGCCCATGCAGTAAATCCTAATAAAATAAAAATTACAACAGAAGTGAGAACTATTAAAGTTCGCCTTTTTTGCTTGATTGCACCTTCACTTTTGAGTAAAAATTCATTTGCAGAGGATATAAAAATTTTGGATTTTTCAATTTTATCCGCCGAAGAAATAGCTGAATCATCAAACTTAACAACAAGGTACGGATTCAAATTGAAATTTGATTTCCACAATTGAAAATAATTAAGTGAACCTATCGTTAATAGAAAATCTTTAGATCGACTATTAAGCTCCCACCTTTCTAATTGTTTTTTAAAATCATTTAATATTAAAACATTTTCTTGCTCTTTTTCAGTCCAAGCAGTTAATTCTTTCCAATTTCGAATTAATGATTCATGAGTAATATCAAGCACATCATCATCATTTAAAATAAATTCAGAATTATCCTTAATTATAAATGGCTGAACTAATGTATTTTCAAAATCCCGAAATTGTTTTATTAATCCTGATATTGTTTTATTGTCTACTACTTTATTATTAATGATTTGTTTTATTTCTTTTACACTTACTCTATTTCGTACAGCTCTATTATCATTTACTTTTGTTAAGCAAGTAAATATTTTTTTAAGAATATCTAAAGATTCTTCTTTATTTAGTTCACTGGCATCAAGTTTTAAATAATTATCATATGATGAATTATACAATTCTCTTGCATGTGCATTCAATACATTACTAAGTGAAGGATGATGAAGAATTTGTCGTTTGAAATCGTTTTGATTTGCTAACCAAGCAGTAAATATACTTTTTTGTTCCTCGGGCAAAACTTCGCCTTTCATTCCTCCTACTTTTGCAAAGTGAATTAAATCCATTTCATCAGAATCATCTTCGATATGAGTTCGCCAAATTCTATTTAATGCATGTTGAAGTATTGGTAGTTGATCTTGCCCATCTGTTAATTCATTAATAATCTTCTCTACCAACCTATTATTAATTTTATTTCCCGATAAAAGTGCTGGTTCTACAATTGCTCTATGAATTTCTTGTCTCTTTAGTCGTGGCACAAAAAACTGACTATAAACAATATGTTCAGGTAATCCTTTAAAAGCAGCACAATCTCCCACGTAGTCAGATCTCATCGTACAAACAATATAAATTGGAAGATTCTGCTCTTTGGCAAGTATTGTAGTTTCAATAATCAAATTAATAAAAGTTGCGGCCTCAATAGAAGGCTTTCCGTTATTAAAATTTTCAGAATTAGTAAATAATTCTTCAAATTGATCAATTAAAATTAAGAGATTAGAACAGGAATTATTTCCAACATTTTCATTTGTATCAGAATGCAAATTACCCGCTTCGCTATAATAATTTGACTCCTTATATATTTTTAGTAAAGAAGAAAATCCATAACTTAATTCATCTTCAACATTTTTATGATTGTTGAGATTTAGGTGTTTTGTTAAAGCGTAAGCTAAATTTTTTATCGGAGCTCTTTCTGGTTTCAAATCAGCAATAATCCAATTATTGAATCGAGCTTTAAAAAAACCTGCTTTTGCTCTAGGAATTAAACCGGCATAGATAAGTGACGACTTTCCGTCACCAGAAGCGCCAGTTACCATTAAAAATTTTCGCTCTTGGAGTTGATTAATGATTTTACCAATGTGCTCCTCCCTACCCTTAAAATAAATCGATTCTTCAATATTAAAAGGCCTCAATCCAGGATATGGACAGATTTTTATATTTGACATGACTTTAACTCTCCTACTTAATAAAATCTAAAACAAACTAGATACAAATAATAAGGTAACCATATATTCGATAAAAATAAACTATTTCCATAAATAAAAAAAACGAATATGAAATTTAACAAAAAACTTTGTTTTTAATTTTGCAATAGTGATAATCATTGAAAATAAAAGAAAATAATAGAGATATACCTCCGATTCAATTGCTATTTATTGTATTTTTTAATAAAGAAAATTTAATAATAATTTATTTTACTCGTGATGATATTTCTCGTTTTTTAAAATTGAAAAGCCTCTATATAATTGCTCACAAAAAAATAAACGAATCATTTGATGAGAAAAAGTCATATTTGAAAGTGATAATATATAAGAACTTTTACTTAAAATCGATTGATCTATTCCAAAAGGACCACCAATTAAAAAAACAACACGTTTACATCCGGAAACCATTCTTTTATTTAAAAATTCAGCGAACTGCAAAGATGCGAATTGTTTGCCATGTTCATCTAAGCAAACTAAAAAGTCAGAAGGCTCCAATAATTTTTCAATTTCTTTAGCTTCAGCATTTTTTTGCTCATCAAATGGCTTTTGCCGGATATTTTTTGACATTGAAATAGTTTCAGTATTAAATGAAATATAATTTTTCAACCTTTCCGTATAAATTTTAACACCCTCTAAAAGATAAGCATCCGTTGTTTTTTCAATTTGAATTAAAAGTATTTTCATTTTTAACTTATATTAAATTGCTTTAGGCATAATAATTGTATATTTATCTTTAAATTTACAATATTAATGAAACTATTTGTTATTACTCTACTTAGTATTTTCAGTTTTTCTTTTTCCGTAAGAGATATTTCTGAAGATATATCTGCTGCATTAAAACAAGGTAGCACTCCGGGATTAGTAAAGTTTTTCTCTGAAAAGATTTCTATTAAAGTTTTAACTCAAGAAGACTTATTAAGCAAATCGCAAGCACAAGTTTTAATTGAAGATTTTTTCGCAAAACATAAAGTTAAAAATTATAAAACAGCGCATACTAGCATTGTAAACGGAGATCAACAGTTTATCACAGGGTCGTTAGAAACCAGTAACGGAAAATTTAGAATTTCCATATTAGTGCGAGGTAACTTAATTTCTCAATTCCGAATAGAGAATGACAATGGCTAATTTCATTTTACAAAACAAAAAGCATTTTAATTTTAAAAACTTCGTCAACAATGCCTTACAAGAAGATGTTGGAGATGGAGACCATTCTGCTTTAGCTACTATTCCTGCTTCTAAAAAAGGAAAGTGCCAATTATTGATTAAAGAAAATGGAATTCTTGCAGGGGTGCAAGCGGCGCAGGAAATTTTCAAATCAATTGATCCAAAATTTAAAGTTACTATATTAATTAAAGATGGTGAAGTTGTAAATGTTGGTGACATTGCCTTTACGGTTGAAGGTAGTTCTCAAAAATTACTTACTGCTGAGCGTTTAGTTTTAAATGTAATGCAACGTATGAGCGCTATTGCCACCAAAACAAATTATTTACAAAGGTTATGTAAAGGAACAAAAGCTAAAGTAATTGATACAAGGAAAACAACTCCAGGTTTTCGTTTTTTTGAAAAATGGGCAGTTGTTATCGGAGGCGGTTCAAATCATCGCTTTGGCTTATATGATATGATTATGCTAAAAGACAATCATATTGATTTTGCAGGCGGAATTATTGAAGCTCTGAACTCAACACATGCCTATCTTAAAAAATCAAAAAAGAAGTTACCAATAGAAGTTGAAACTCGCAGTTTAAATGATGTGAAACTCATTTTAAATAAAGGAGGATTTCAGCGAATTATGTTAGATAATTATTCTATTTCCGAAACAAAAAAAGCGGTTAAATTAATTGGAAATAAATATGAAATTGAAAGTTCAGGTGGCATAACCGAAAAAACTATTGCGTCTTATGCTAAATGTGGAGTTGATTTTATTTCAGTTGGCGCATTAACACACCATGTAAAAAGCCTCGATTTAAGCTTAAAAGCAATAAAATAAATTGTGTTCGGTTACACTGAACTTAGTCGAAGTGTGTCAGCCTGAGTGCAGTCGAAGTACGTCACACTGAGCAGTCGAAGGGTGTCACACTGAGCGCAGTCGAAGTGAAGCAAACTTATTTACAGCCACAGTTATCTTCACCACACTTTTTTTTAGCAATGGTTTTGTAGATTCTATATCCTATATAATATAAAGCTACAATTAATAAAATAACTATAATTAATTCTTGCATTAGCGCTCTTCTCCTATTTTTGCTGGGTTTATTACTGGAATTTCATGAATCAGTTCTTGATTTAATACAGTAATTTTTATTTTATATCCACCAGTTTGCAAAGTACTTAAATCCAAAATATAGTGCTCGGTATTTTCAATGGCGTATCCTGCCACTTTATTGTCCTTTAAATCAAAAATATCTACTTGTATTTTTCCTAAATTATTTCCAGCAATTGATAAGCTGTACTTGTTATAAAATACTGGAAGTAATGTTATTGATCCTTTTTGTGTAGCTGAATTATTTTTTTTTGAATTTTTTACTCTTTTAGATTTAGGATAGGCTTTTTTTAATGATAACGTATTTATTGAATTTGAATATTCAAATAATTTGTAATTGTCCTTCACATCGTAAATAGTATCTCTGTCAGACCAAACTCTAATATAATCCACAATAACTGATGATGGAAATTTTGTAGTTTTATTTTCTCCGGGATGAAAGGGCCCATCATTTTGCGCAATTCCAATACCTGCAGTTAAATTCATATTTAAGTCAAATTTTCCTTTGTAGAAGGCTACATAATTTTCATTTAAAAAAAAGCTAATTCCCTCTTCACTCCATATACCAGAAATTACATTAAACTCATTATCAAAATAATTTGTTGTTTTAATCCAATGGCCCCAACCTTTAGAGAAATCTAAAAAACTATTTCTGTAATTAGAGCAACCATTAGGACAATGAACATCCACATGCATTTGATTATTTCTCTCACCTTTTAATTCAAAAAAATCAATTTCGTAATTAGGATTGCCACCATAAAGCCAAAAAGCCGGCCATATGCCACTTCCAGAAGGACTTTTAAATCTAATTTCAAACTGACCATACTTAAATGGTTTTCTCGACCAAATGAGACCTCCGGAATAATCAAAAAAATAACTATTATCTTTTAATCTTTCTGGGTGTCTTTTTAAATCTGATAATTTTAACTCCCAATCAGACAAAGGTTCATATTTTTTATGCCGATCAAGCATAAAAGAAATATAACCAGAATCGATGGTTGTATTTTCATCTTTATAATAGCAACCTGATGAAATCACATTTCTGCTCCATGGCAAATATTTCATCCACATGTCGTTGTTAAATTCAACTGCACTAAATTCATCACCACTTTTATAATACCACTTGTAAGTAGTATCTGTATGAATGTTCCATTTTACTTGTGAGAAGTAGTTTAAATTCAAAAGTAAAAGGCAGTATAGTATTAAAAATTTCATTTAATTGATTTTTTTTAATTTATCGTATCTTCTATTTTCAAAATAGTACAAGTTGTACTTTTTATCTTTTAATTGCTGTATTTGTTGTAAAGATGGCATAAAATCATAAGCTACGCAATTATAATAATACATTGCTTCAATATAATTATTGCAATTAAATACAACTGTCTTGCTTTGATTTAAAACAATTTTATTTTTTTTGAGATTCAAAATCGCAATTCTACTCGAGTCATAATTCTTAATAAAAACCCTATCAATACAATAAACAAAGGGCAATAAAATAAATAATAATAAAACTACATTTTTAATATATAGTTTGATATGTTGAAGTTTATAAAAAAAATATAAAAAGGCGGAAGTAATAATAAATAATGCCGGAGCAATAAATAAAATGTACCCTTGCATTTTTGTTTTTGAAAAACTAAAAAAAATAATTGGAACTGCAACCCAAAATAATAAAAACAACTTCTCCTTATTCTTATGTTTTATGCATTTGTAGATGATCCAAATTAATGGGATATAAACTAAATCGTGGTAATTTATTCTAATTTTATTTAGATAATAAAAAACACTACCAGTTTGTCCGTCTAACACTGTTGTTAAATGCAAGAAATTATTAAGTTGTTCCATTGCAGATTGTGTTGGATAATAAAATGCAATGAATAGTTGCCAAGGCAAGCATACTAAAAAACAACAGGAAAAAATAATTATTGCATATTTAAATATTACTTTTTTTTCGAGTACATTTTTTCCTAACAACATAAACATTGGAATAACCATTAATGCCGGAAGCCACTTGCACAAAACCGCCAAACCAATACTAACGCCCGTTAGAACTATAAAAAATAAATTCCTTGATTTATAAAATTTAACTACAAACCAAATGGCTAATTGAATAAAGAACATATAAAAAACATCTACATGATCTGTTGCAATGCGTCCGGATGTAAGCTCAATAATAAAACCATTGATAGCTTGAAAAAAACAAGCCAATAAACCTACTTTATCGTTAAATAAATTTTTACCAATTAAAAATGTAAGTAATAATGAAAGTGTTGATAATAATAATGACGGAAGCCGAACAAAAAAATCATCTAAACCAAACACATACAAGGATGCGGAAATTGACCATAATGGCAAGGGTTGCTTGTGGAGCCAAATATGACAATAGCGCCAATCTATATTTTCATGATTGAGTAATGGATATTTATACAAAGTTGGTTCTGAAAAATCAGACATTAAGTTTTTTGCAACTAAAGCATGGTAGCGCTCATCCCAAGGGTGAATGTAATCATCCATGCATAAGTATGCTCGCAGAAAAAAACCAGTTAAGATGATTGCTAAAAGCCAAATTATTTTCGTTTTAATAGTAAGCAAGGATTGTAAAATAAAGAATTAGCAGTATAAACGTATAAATTTCATCTGTAAATATTTATTGTTTTTTAATTGTCATATGGTTTAGCAAGTTTACCTTCATTTGTGTTTGCAATTTGTTAAACAAGCCTGGTTCATAAAAACAAATTTACATTTTAAATATATATGCAGAAAATAAGAGGATAATTTTATACTTTCGCTACAAATTTCAAGATAATGATTACAGCAGAATCTCCAATTAAGTTTGATAGACGTAAACAAAAAGATGATACGCTATTAGAGCTTTATAAAAATATTTTAACACCTCGTTTGATTGAAGAAAAAATGTTGATTCTTCTTCGTCAAGGTCGTATTGCTAAATGGTTTAGTGGAATTGGCCAAGAAGCTATTTCGGTTGGCGTTGCAACAGCTTTAAACAGAGATGAGTTTATTTTACCAATGCATCGTAACCTTGGCGTGTTTACCACACGTGGCATTCCTATGAATCGTTTATTTTGCCAGTTTCAGGGTAAACCAAGTGGATTTACGCAAGGTAGAGATAGAAGTTTTCACTTTGGAACCCAGGAATATAATATTGTAGGCATGATTTCGCATTTAGGTCCGCAAATGGGCGTTGCAGATGGAATTGCTTTAGGAAATAAATTACGCAACGAAAAGAAAGTAACTGTTGTATTTAGCGGCGATGGCGGTGCAAGTGAGGGCGATTTTCACGAAAGTATTAACACAGCAGCCGTGTGGGATTTACCAGTAATTTTTATTGTTGAAAATAATGGTTACGGTTTATCTACACCAAGTAATGAACAGTTTCGTTGCAAATCATTTGCAGATAAAGCCATTGGTTATGGCATTGAAGGTGTTAGTATTGATGGAAACAACGTTTTAAAAGTATATGAAACCGTTAAAAATTTAGCGGAATCTATGAGAGAAAATCCACGTCCTATTTTATTAGAATGTGTTACTTTTCGTATGCGTGGGCACGAAGAAGCATCCGGAACTAAATATGTACCGAAAGAGTTATTTGATGTTTGGGGAAGAAAAGACCCCGTTAATACCTTTGAGAAATTTTTATTAGATGAAGGCGTTTTAACAGAAGATATTATTGAAAAATTACGCTCTGATATTAAAAAAGATATTGATGAAGGTTTGGAATTAGCTTATGCTGAAACATTACCTCCACCAAATACCGAAAAAGAAATTACCGAATTATTTATGCCATGTACGATTGCTGATACTTCAAATCAGTCTGGTACAAAAACTAACAAACGTTTAATTGATGCCATTAGCGACGGTATGCGTTTAGCTATGCGTAAGCATGCTAATTTAGTTTTAATGGGACAAGATATTGCAGATTATGGCGGGGTATTTAAAATCACTGATGGTTTTGTTGAAGAATTTGGTAAAGGAAGAGTGCGTAATACACCTTTATGCGAATCGGCAATTTTAGGAGCTGGCTTTGGTTTATCTATCAATAAACATAAAGCTATGGTGGAGATGCAATTTGCTGATTTTGTAACAGAAGGCATGACTCAAATTATTAATAATTTGGCTAAATCACATTACCGCTGGGGACAAAATGCCGATGTGGTAGTTCGTATGCCAACCGGTGCTGGAGTTGCTGCTGGTCCATTTCATAGCCAAAGTAACGAAGCATGGTTTTTTAAAACTCCAGGTTTAAAAATTGCTTATCCTGCTTTTCCAAGTGATGCTAAAGGTTTATTATTAGCCTCATTTGAAGATCCAAATCCCGTCATGTTTTTTGAACACAAGGGATTATACAGAAGTATAGATGAAGATGTTTTAGATGACTATTTTACCATTCCTTTTGGCAAAGCGCGTTTAGTAAAAGAAGGAGCAGCTGTAACAATTGTAACTTATGGCTTAGGAGTTCATTGGGCTATCGAATTATTAGAAGCCAATCCAGAAATTTCAGCAGATTTAATAGATTTAAGAACCTTGGCACCATTAGATACTGAAGCTATTTATACTTCTGTAAAGAAAACAGGTAAAGCTTTTATTTTACATGAAGATACGTTGACAGGTGGAATTGGCGGAGAAATTAGCGC
>JAIOZA010000001.1 GCA_021740825.1 Bacteroidia bacterium
TGAATTATAATTTACAATACATAATTCAAAATATTCTTAGTACAACGTGTTATTATTTACAATAATGAATATTTTTTTATTTTAGTTTCTAGTTTATAATTGTTTATTATAAAAAAGGATAGTAATCTGTTTGAATTTTAAAAGTTTAATAACTCATGAACATCAATGATTTGACCTGCAGCTACAGTGATTTGCCATCACCTATGGCTTACTTAATTGAAGCAGAAAATGAAGATGTTGAATTGAAGTCGTTGGTTAAAATTACTTTTAGTGAGCGAGATATTAATCGTATTATTGAAATGGCATGGGAAGATCGTACACCATTTGAAGCAATCGAATTTCAGTTTGGATTAAAAGAAAAAGAAGTGATTGAATTTATGAGAAAAAATTCACTGCCTTCTAGTTTTCGAATGTGGCGAAAAAGAATGAAATCAAGGAAAACGAAACACATTGCTTTAAGAGGCGAAAGTACTACCCGATTTAAATGCAATAGACAAAGAGGAACAGGAAATAAAATTTCTAAACGTTAAAACTCATAGAATATATTCGTTGACTAAAATACATATAGATATTTTCATTTAAACTTATTACATACCTTTGTATTAAATTAAAAAGATTACTCGGATCTTTATTAAACTGAAAACACTTTGTTGTTAAAAATAAAACTATGAATGTAGAAATTTGGAGTGATGTGATGTGTCCGTTTTGTTATATAGGCAAACGTAAATTTGAAAAAGCCTTAGCACAATTTCCCAATAAAGATAAGGTTAACGTCATCTGGAAAAGCTTTCAATTAGACCCAACAACCATTACTGATCCAACCCTTAATACAATTGATAATTTAGCGCAAAAAAAAGGTTGGAGCAAAGAACAAGCTGATCAAACAATTGCTCATGTAACAGGCATTGCTAAACAAGTTGGATTAGATTTTCATTTTGAAAAAGCTGTCGTTGCTAATTCACTTGACGCACATCGTTTATCGCACTTAGCAAAAAAATACGGTAAGCAAAATGAATTAGAAGAAAAATTATTTTCAGCTTATTTTATTGAAGGTAAAAATACAGCAGATTTTAATACACTTTTACAAATTGCAACAGAACTTGGTTTAGATAAAACAGAAGTAAGTGCCCTTTTAAAAAGTAATACTTATAATAACGAAGTTTATCATGACATAAAACAAGCGCAACAAATTGGCGTTAATAGTGTTCCATTTTTTTTATTAGATAATAAATATGCCGTTTCAGGAGCGCAGGAATCTGACACTTTTTTAGGCGCTTTAACCAAAGCATATGAAGAGCATTTATTAAAAAATAATTTTGAAACAGTTACTTCAATTAATAATGACTTTTACGGTAAGGATGGCTGCGAACTTTAATTAATTTTTCAATCAACCTCTGTTCGAGTTTTCACCTTGAGCAAAGTCTAAAGGAGATAACTGTAATATTTAAGAATTCACTTATTTTTCGCTTCTCGACTCCGCTCGAAGTAATAATTAAATTAACGAAATAAAAAAAGTCCTTCACGTTAATTCATGAAGGACTTTTTATCTATATTGATTAAAATCTAGTCTGCTAATAAAGCCCTCGAAATTACAATGCGTTGTACTTCGCTTGTTCCTTCATAAATTTGAGTAATTTTCGCATCACGCATTAAACGTTCAACATGGTATTCTTTTACGTAACCATAACCACCATGAACTTGAACAGCTTCAGTTGTAACCCACATAGCCACTTCTGATGCAAAAACTTTTGCTTGAGCGCCTTCTTTTTCGCAAGGTAAACCTTGATCTTTTAACCAAGCAGCGCGGTAAATTAAAAGTCGAGCAGCTTCAATACGAGTAGCCATATCGGCAAGTTTAAATTGAATAGCTTGATGCTGAGAAATTAATTTTCCAAATGCTTTACGTTCTTTTGAATAAGCTAATGCTAATTCATATGCACCCTGCGCAATTCCTAAAGCTTGTGATGCTATGCCAATACGTCCACCTCCTAAAGTTTTCATTGCGAATTTAAAACCAAATCCATCTTCCCCTATTCTATTTTCTTTTGGAACTTTCACATCAGTAAACATCAATGAATGCGTGTCGCTTCCACGAATACCTAATTTATTTTCTTTTGGTCCAACTACAAAACCAGGCATTCCTCTTTCCAAAATTAAGCAGTTAATCCCTTTATGTCCTAATTCAACATTTGTTTGAACCATTACCAAATAAATGGAAGCAGAACTTCCATTAGTAATCCAGTTTTTAGTACCATTAACTAAATAATGATCGCCTTTATCAAATGCCGTTGTTCTTTGAGAGGTGGCATCACTACCCGCTTCTGGCTCTGATAAACAAAATGCCCCAATTTTTTCTCCTTTTGCAATTGGAACTAAATATTTTTGTTTTTGTTCTTCTGTTCCAAAGTGTTCTAATCCCCAACATACTAATGAGTTATTTACACTCATTACCACACTAACCGAAGCATCAATTTTAGAAATTTCTTCCATTGCTAGCACATATGAAATAGCATCCATTCCGCCACCGCCGTATTTAGGATCTACCATCATGCCTAAAAAACCTAATTCACCTAATTTTTTAACTTGTTCTGCCGGAAATTTTTGATGTTCATCTCTATCAATAACTCCTGGTTTACATTCGTTTTGAGCGAAATCGCGAGCTGCTGATTGAATCATCAATTGCTCTTCTGTTAGTTGAAATTGCATGGTATTTTATTTTTAATAGTTGAACGATTTATCCTTACAAAAATAGAAGATTTTTTGAATTATCAAGTCTAAATATTCTATTTGTTAAAATTATTATGTTGAGAGTTTTTTATTTTAAACACACTAAGAGTAACAATTCTAAGTAATTTTAGTTTAAATTGAAGAATAATTCTCTAAAAATAATTGGCATTATGAGCGGCACATCTTTAGATGGTTTGGATGTTGCTTTGTGCGAATTTAATACTGAAAATTCGATTACAGAATTTAAACTTATTGCCTCAGAAACCTTTTTATATGAGCCAATTTGGAAAGAGCGCTTACAAAATGCATTTGATGCCAGTGCAGAACACTATTTTAAATTACACAGTTTGTACGGCCAATTTATTTCAGAAAAGATAAATTTACTTCTAAAAAATAACCATGAAACGGCAGATTATATAGCATCTCATGGCCACACCATTTTTCACAGACCTCAATTAGGATTTACAACTCAAATAGGCTGCGGGGCTACTATTGCGGCAAAAACTGGAATCAATACAATTTGTGACTTTAGGAGTTTAGATGTAGCTTTAAATGGACAAGGCGCACCTTTGGTTCCAATTGGTGACCGGGATTTATTTCATGAATTTCAATCTTGTTTAAATGTTGGGGGCATTGCAAATATTTCATTTACCAAAAACAGAAAAACAGAAGCTTTTGATGTTTGCATTGCTAATATGGCTTTAAATTATTTAACTGAAACTATTGGCAAATCATACGATGATGAAGGAAAATTGGCGTCAGCTGGTACTTGTAATCAAAATTTATTAGAGCAATTATTAAGTTTAGAATCAAACGCTCAATCATTAGGGCGTGAGTGGTTTGAAACTCAATTTTTGCCACTTTTAACTAATCCGGAAATTGAGCTCAATGATAAATTAGCAACTTGCGTTGAGTATTTAGCTTTAAAAATAAGTCAGGTTTTAAATGAAAATGATTTACAATCTGTTTTAATTACTGGAGGTGGCGCTTATAATATTTTTTTTATTGAAAGATTAAAAGTGCATTTTAAGGGAAGGATTCATATTCCTAACGATGATATAATTCAATTTAAAGAGGCTATTATTTTTGCATACTTGGGGTATTTAAGAGCAAATGAAAATAGCAACACATTAAGTTCAATAACAAAAGCAAGCAGAGATAGTATCGGGGGTTGTATTTATTTGGGTCATAATTAGTAAAAGTCATGCTGAACTTGTTTCAGCATCTCAAAAGACCCTGAAACAAGTTCAGGGTGACAAAATAAATAAGCATATCAATTGGATTTTAACAGAAAATAAGTAAAATGAACTACATACTAGTATTTATAGGCGGAGGATTAGGAAGCGTATTACGTTTTATGATGGCTCTATTATTTGGTAAAACAACTTTATCGCTTCCCATTGCCACCTTATCGTCAAATATAATCAGCTGTTTTATTTTCGGAACTCTTATTTATATTTATCAAGAAAAAAACTTAATTCCTGATAACTACAGGCACCTTATTATAATAGGAATTTGCGGCGGGCTGAGCACATTCTCAACCTTTAGTTACGAAACCTTTGAACTACTTAAACAGGGCATGACTGTTTGGGCAATAATAAATATTGTTGTAAGTTGTATTCTTTGCACAAGCATATTTTTTATGTTTGCTAAGTGATTAAAAAAAAAGCCGCTCAACGAGCGGCTTGTAATATTAAAATATAACAAAGTTTATTTCTTCTCTGCTTTATATTCTTTTTCCATTTGCTTTACAATATCTTTTACTTGTTCAGTGCCAATACGTTTAGCTTTAATGCGCTTATTTTTATCCAATATATAAATAACAGGAGTTGAATAAATATCATATTTTTCTTTCAAATTATTAATGTGTACACCGTCGTAGAGATTAATCCAATCTAATTTATTTTCGGCAACATATTTTCTCCATTTTTCATATTCATGCTGAGTGTACATTGCCACTACTTTAATGTCATACCCTTCTTTTTTCAAAGCATGATATTCTTCCAATAATTTTGGAATTTCCGTTTTACAGTGACCACAATCAACATCCCAAAAAACAAGCGCTAAATAATCTGTTTTTACACCATATAACGACACAAATAATTGAGCTAAATTTTGAGCATTATCATAATATAATTTAGTAGCACCTTGACTCGTTTTTACGGTATCAAAACCCATTTTAGCGACTTGCTTATGACCAATGGTATCAATCATCAATAAATCTGGCGCCATACTTCCTAGCAATAAAGGTTTTAGTATATCTCCACGTTCTTTTATTTTTTCGATTGTTTTTTCATCATAAACTTCTTTTGCCATTCCTGTTCTAATATACTTATCAATTACATGAACAAATACTTTATCAAAACCCATCAATTTAGATGATTCGTAGGTGAATAAAAAATGGGCAATTAATAACTTTTGCATCATTGTTCCAGTTTTTGTTTTTGTCATCAATCTATCAATCTCTACGCTTACGCTATCCGGATTTTGAATAATAACGTTGTTAAAGTACTTTTTTAACTTATCAGCAAAAAACGGAGTACGCATAATACCATCATCCTGAAAATTAACACCATCCCAAAAATGCGCTTTGTAATACATGTAACTATATAAACTATCTGGTCTGCCATTTGAAGCCTTGGGAATTTCTTTAGCTTCTTTTTCTGTTTTTAAATTAATGACATCTCCAACAAAAGTACCTTTATGCTCCTCAAAAAATTTACTCTCGTAAGCCATTACGGTTTCATTTAATAGTTTTCCCTTTTCCAACATAAAAGCAGCAGAATCTTTTGAATTCATGCCCCTTGTTTTACTTTTTACCTCGCCATATTCCTTGTTTTTAGCTGTAATAAATTTGATGTATGTAAAGAAATCATCGTTTTCTTTTGACGTAGTGCATTTTAAGTTTTTCACTAAATCAGCAGAATCAGTACTCATTACAATTTTTTGATTATTATCACTAATAAAAAAATCAAAGTAACGGGCCTTATCTTGGCTTACTAAATAATACACACCTTTATCTAAAGTCTTTGGGCCTTTAAAAACGATGTTACCTTTCACCACTTTTTTACATGTATCTGCTAAATATGATTTATCAAATTGATAAAATGCCAAATACATAACCGTATCCTTACAATTTTTAAAATTAATCCGAATATCATGACCACCTTGGGCAGAGGTTCCATAAATAATTGCGAAGAAACTGAATGCAAATACTATTTTTTTCATAGTGATTTATGTTTTTAATTTTAATTAAAGCTAGTTAATATGGTTGATGTTTATAAACGTAATAATATTCAAAAATAATGATTTTACTAAATTATATGCGGCAAATTTATAACCAATAAAACCGATATAAATTTAAAATTTGTTAAATGAATGGGTAATGAGTAATTACTTAGACTGTGATGGCTAAAGTAGCACTTTAAAGAGCAAAATTTAATCAATAGACTTTTTGTTATAAATCATATAACCAAAATGAAAGAAAAACGAGAAACTATTTTCATTTTTATCATAATAGTTAACTCCAATACATAAAGGCCCAATAGGAGAATGATAAACTAATGCTCCCATTCCTAAAATATGACGATATAAAAATGGAGTGCTATATTCAGCCTTATTTTGTGTAGTCTTTAAAATAGATAATACGGGTTGAAACAAATACCCCTCAAACCGAATATCGAAGTTATTTAATGGAGTAACAATTGCCTTTAATCCTCCTGCTAAATATTGATGCGCTCTATAGTCATCAATAAATAATGTTTGACTCTCAGGTATTGGATTGAAAGAAGGTGCCGACAAAATAGTAGCGGCATAATTACTAAAAAAATCTTGCGAAGAATAAACTCCTTCTGCAAAAACGCCGATTTTAAAATATTTAATTGGTTTAATATACTTATCAATTGTCAATTTAAAATTAAACCAATCGTGACCTACACCGCTATTAAGTATAGCAGTATCTAACGAAGTTGATCCTGGACGGTAATACTCTAAACCGCTTAGTACTTTGGCCCTAACTAGTATATGAGTTCCCTCCGATGCATACTGCTTTCTATTTAAAGTATTAATTTGATATGACAATTGCCCATATCCAAAATCGAAAACACTCACGTCATTTGTATCTAATCTTGTAAATTGATCATCTTGATAGTATTTGTTTTTCCATTTACTCATTCCACCAGTTAATACTATTTTACCAATATTTCCTGCTGGTGCTCCAATATTTATTTCTCCGAATAAATCCTCCTGCAATAGATAAGCCGGTTTTTCAAAATCATAAAATAAGGCGCTACTTTTATAATAATCCCATCTAGAAATTGTAAATGATGGTTCAATGTAAAACGGTGTTTTAGTTGGAAATTCTAGTCTGATTTTAGTTAACGAACTCGAATTTAATTTTCCTAAATACCCATTAGCATAAGCTGTAAAACCTATTTTTCCGATATGATTATATTGCACTGCTAGAAAAAAATTACTAATTGGCCGGTTTGATAAATTCCCACCAATATCAAAAAATAATTGCTTATCCCTTTTAGCATTTAGGGTTAAACTGTACTTTCCTGAAACAGTATCTAATTTTGTAATAGGATATGCTGATTTAATTTTTTCATCAGCCATTAATCTAAAATACTGTCGCTTTAATTGCTTTAATGTAAACGTGTCTCGCTTATGAGTAATACTCTTTGCAACAAATTTTTGCATATTTGCGGTAACACCATTGACTGCAACTTTATTATAAATAATATTTGAAGGCAATGATTTTGTCTTAAATGCTTTTCGTTTTTGATCTAAGCTAACTTTGTTTTCATATTTAATAATGTGCGCTTTTATTTCAGGCATCTTTCTAATTGCAGCAATATAGCCACTATCTATTAATTGCTGAACAATTGTAAAATTAAAAACATTAACATCTGCCCAAGGCCTAATTATAATGCCATTTTCGCAAACTGGACTAAAATTACTTTTACTCATTAACATATTACGCAACTGCAAATACACGTTATCTTCATTTGGTAACTGAGAATTTTCGGTTACAGAACTTCCAATTATAAAATCAGGATACAATTCATCATACATTACGTTTGAAGGAAAATTGTTATACAAACCTCCGTCAAATAGTAAAGCGCTATCAATTGTAATTGGTCTTAAATAAAAAGGATAACTCATTGAAGCTCTGATTGCTGAAGGTAAATCGCCATTTCTAAAAACAACACTTTGCCTTTTTTCTATATCTGATGCAACGCATCGATAGGGAATCATTAAACTATCAAAATTATAATGAGAAGCAGCATTTGCAGCAGCAAAGGTTTCCATTAAATAAAAATCAATTGGAACAGAGTTTATTAAATTAGTAGCTAAATTGCTTAGTAACGAATTTTTTAAATTTAACTTAAAAGTTCTCCATGAGGCGTAATCATCTCTTTTTCGAAGAAAATACCCAAATTTTGGAGACATTTCACCTTTTGTTAAATTTGAAAAAGCTTGATTTTTAACCATGAGCTCTATCTCTAGCGGTGAATAACCTGCAGCATACAATCCACCAATAACACTCCCTATAGATGTTCCCGTAATACAATTTACAGGTATATTATTTTCTTCAAGTGCTTTTAAAACACCTATATGCGCTATTCCACTGGCCCCACCGCCACTCATTACTAAACCCACTTTTTGAGCTTTTGAAATAGCAGAGATTGACAACAGTATAACGCAAAAAATAATACCGTAACAAGCAGATATTTGTCTGTTTAACTTCAATTATCACAAATTTACCTTAAAATTTTTATGGTTGGCATATTCTTTTTTATTCGTTCAAAATATTTTATATACTAAATTTATTTATTTACTTAGCAGACTAAAGACAATTCCTTTTTATTTGTGATAAAGTATATAACTAAAAAAATATTATACAGCTTGCTTGTTTTATATGGAGTTATTACCGTCATATTTTTCTTATTTAATGTATTACCAGGAGATCCAGCTACAATTATGCTTGGACAAAGAGCTAATAAAGATGCCATTGAAGCCATTCATAAGGATTTGGGAACAGATAGACCATTAATGGAACAATACGCCATGTATTTAAATGATTTGTCTCCAATTTCTGTACATAATTATGTTAATAATGAAAGCCAATGGTTTTTAAATCCCGAAAAGTATAATTGGAAGCCAATTTTTGTTTTAGGAAATAAATCTGTGGTGATTAAATTACCCTATTTACGGCGCTCATACATAACTAAGCGACGTGTAGCCGATATTATTAAGGAAACCCTCCCTGAAACGGCTGTTTTAGCATTTACATCCATAGTAATTGCATCTATAATTGGTATTTTCTTGGGCATAATTAGCGCAGTCAAAAAAAACACCATTTATGACAGATTATCTCTTGTAATGGCAGTATTAGGAATGGCGGCTCCTTCCTTTTTTGTAGGGCTAATTATCGCATGGTTATTTGGATATGTACTAACGGATTATACAGGCTTATCTCCCACTGGAAGTTTATATGATATAGATGTTTGGGAGGGCGAAAAAATGACCTTGAAAAATCTCATTTTGCCTGCCATAACTTTAGGCATTAGGCCGTTAGCAATTGTTGTTCAATTAATGAGAAGTTCATTATTGGACGTCATGAATCAAGATTACATAAGAACTGCTAAAGCAAAAGGACTTTCAATGTATTCGGTAATAATTAAACACGCATTAAAAAACGCATTAAACCCTGTTGTAACTGCTATTTCGGGTTGGTTTGCAGGATTAATGGCAGGAGCAGTTTTTGTAGAATATATTTTTAGCTGGAAAGGTATTGGTTACGAAGTATTTGAAGCGTTAACTAAAAACGATTTACCGGTTGTAATGGGAGCAACCTTAATATTTGCTTCCATTTTTGTAGTTACTAATATATTTGTGGATATTGCCTATGGTATTTTAGATCCACGAGTTAGAGTTAAATAAATGAGCAGACAAAAAATAGTTGCAGGAAATTGGAAAATGAATAAATCATTACAAGAAGGTAAAACTCTTGTACAAATGATTTTAAATCAGGTAAATGATTTTGATGAAGTTACTAAAATTATTATTCCACCATTTACTTATTTAGATTCTATTAACTCCCAACTTTCAAAAAAAGAAAACTTTTTTTTAGGAGCGCAAAATTGCCATACAAATTCAGGTGGAGCTTTTACAGGAGAAATAAGTGCCAACATGCTTTCTTCCGTAGGTTGCAAATTTGTGCTTGTTGGTCATAGCGAAAGAAGACACTATTTTAATGAAAAGGATGGTGATTTTGTTTTAAAAATTAAAGAAGCTTTAAAAAATAACATACAACCTATTTTTTGCATTGGCGAAACCATTCATGAGCGAAAAACAGATAATCACTTTAAAGTAATTACTGAACAATTAACTAATGTAATAAAAGAATTTTCAATCGATGATTTTGCTAAATTTATTTTAGCTTACGAACCAGTTTGGGCTATTGGTACCGGAGAAACAGCAACTGCCCAGCAAGCTCAAGAAATGCATGCTTTTATAAGAGGTGTTGTAGCTGATATTTATGATTCAAATAGTGCTAATAACGTCGCAATATTATACGGCGGAAGTTGCAATGCACAAAACGCTCAAGAATTATTTAAATGCAAAGATGTTGATGGAGGATTAATTGGAGGTGCTTCCTTAAATGCTGATGATTTTTGTAAAATTATTTTTTCTTTTTAGATACGAAAAATAATTACGAATTTATACGAATATACGAATCTGTGTTTTGTAACTAGATTCGTATATTCGTATTTTAATTCGTAATCAAAATATATCATTCGTAATTAAACAAAATGGACTATATACAATATTCATTTACCGTTACTCCAGCTGAACCAGGATCCGATATTTTAATTGCTTTATTAGCTGATTTAGGTTTTGAAAGTTTTACACAAAATGAGTCAGGACTAGAAGCCTATATTCAAGAAGAATTTGATAATGAATCTTCAGTGAAAGAACTCAGTTTTGAAGACTTTGGTTTTTTGTACACACGAACTGAAATTCCTAAAACAAATTGGAACGAAGAGTGGGAGAAAAATTTTAATCCTGTTTATGTAGATGATTTAGTTTGTATTAGAGCCCATTTTCATCCAGCCTCAAAAAATGTAAAACACGACATTGTCATTACTCCAAAAATGAGTTTTGGAACTGGTCATCATGATACAACATGGTTGGTTAGCAAAACAATGTTTAGCCTTGATTTTAAAAATGCTGCTGTTTTAGACATGGGTTGTGGCACTGGAATTTTGGCTATTTTGGCCAAACAACTTGGTGCTACTAAAATTTTAGGAATTGATATTGATGATTGGAGTATAGAAAATTCTAATGAAAATGCAGCCATCAATAATGCCTCAAATATTGAATTTAAAAAAGGCGACGCATCAAGTTTACCAACAACCCAAACGTTTGAAATAATACTCGCCAACATCAATAAAAATGTATTAAAAAAAGATTTACCGGCTTACTTTACTTGTCTCAAAAAAGATGGATATTTATTATTAAGTGGTTTTTTTACAACTGATGTAGATGAGTTAAAGCAATTAGCAATAACTACAGGATTTGAATTTATTGAAAGCTACCAAAAAAATGAATGGGCCGTTATTAAATTAAAAAAATAAATGTAAATGAATCCAACTTTTACTGAGATACAAAAATTTAATAAATGGTGGATGTATATTTTGTTTTCCTCTCCTTTTTTATTTGTTAGTTTTTCATTTCTCTTAGCGCAACTTAATGTAATTGTGCCGAAAGGTGAAGAAAAATCACCGATCGAAGTTATCATCATACTAATTTTTTGTCTTTTATTTTTAATTTGGGGAATAAGCACTTCTTTAATAACACAAATAAATGAAAAAGGCATCAGCGCTCAATTTAAAGGCATTCCATTTTGCAATAAAAATTTTACTTGGGATGAAATTCAATCTATTGATGTGATCGAATATTCTCCATTAATAGATTATGGAGGTTGGGGTGTGCGAATGGGTTTTAATGGCTGGTGCTATAATGTTTCAGGAAAAATTGGAATTAAATTTACTCGAACCAATGGTAAACCTTTTTTAATTGGAACTCAGCAAAAAGAAGAAGCTGAAAAAATAATCAAACACTATTTTAATAAATAAAATAATGACTTACACTAAAATAAATTCAATTCACATAAGCTTATTAAAGCAAATTGTAGATGCTGCAGATGTTTTAACTGATACTGATAATTTAGAAAAATATGGCAAAGACGAAACAGAGGATTTATTATATAAGCCCGAAGTTGTTGTAAAGCCTAAAACCGTTAGTCAGATTTCGAAAATCATGAAACTGGCTAATGCAAACAATATAACTGTTACCGCGCGTGGTTCTGGCACAGGCTTAAGCGGTGGTGCATTACCAATTCATGGTGGGATTATAATTAGTATGGAACGTTTTAATAATATCCTGCAAATAGATGAACGCAATTTACAAGCAACTGTTGAACCAGGGGTTATAAATTATATATTTCAAGAAGAAGTTAAAAAAGTGGGATTATTTTATCCTCCTGATCCAGCAAGCTGGGGAAGTTGTTCATTAGGTGGCAATGTTGCACACAGCAGCGGTGGACCAAAAGCAGTTAAATACGGAACTACCAGAGATTATGTTTTAAATATTGAAATGGTGCTACCTAATGGTGATATTATTTGGACAGGCGCTAATACTTTAAAATATTCAACAGGCTATAATTTAACACATTTAATGGTAGGTAGCGAAGGAACTTTAGGCATTATTACAAAAATTGTTTTTAAATTAATTCCTTTACCAAAATTCGATTTATTAATGTTGGTTCCATTTACCTCTGCTGAAAAAGCATGTGAAGCAGTTGGAGCAACTTTTAGAGCAGGTATTACGCCAAGCGCCATGGAATTTATGGAACGTGATGCCATTGATTGGAGTATTAAATATGCAGGCGAAGTAAATTTTACAATTAAACCAGAGTGGCAAGCATTATTGTTAATTGAAGTTGATGGAAATAATATGGATGTATTATTTAATGATTGTGAAACCATTAGTAACATTATGACCGAGCACGGTTGTGATGATATTTTAATGGCCGATAGTGCTGAGCAAAAAGCATCGCTTTGGAAAATAAGACGTAAAGTTGGAGAGGCTGTAAAAAGTAATTCTGTTTATAAAGAAGAAGATACCGTGGTGCCGAGAGCAGAGCTTCCACTGCTTTTAAAAGGTGTAAAAGAAATAGGTGCTAAATATGGTTTTAAAAGTGTTTGCTACGGGCATGCAGGTGATGGAAATTTACACGTTAACATCATAAAAGGCGACTTATCAGATTCGGTTTGGGAAACGGAATTACCAAAAGGTATTATAGAAATATTTGAACTATGTAAAAAATTAGGCGGTACAATCAGTGGTGAACATGGTATTGGTTTAGTTCAAAAAGATTATTTAGCTATTGTTTTTCCTGAATATCAATTAGAATTAATGAGAAATATAAAAAAACTATTTGATCCAAATTTAATTTTAAACCCAGGTAAAATGGTTTTTTAAAAATTTTGAAACCATAATTTTATTAAATATATTTGATAAACAATTAAAACACAAATACATGAAAAAAACTTTACTTTCACTATTTACTATTTTTGGGTTAGCAATGACTTCTCAAACATTAACTCAAGCAAATCATGCACCAATGGATGGTTTTAAATATGAATTATTTCAATGTGATACTAATAGCATAACATCTGGAGCATCGGGGGCAGGAGCTACTTGGAATTTCACTTCCTTAGCTACAACAACTGCAGCAATTGCAAATTATACTACCGCAGTAGCTTCAAATACTACTTATGCAGCTGCCGATATTTCCATCTCTGCTTCAGCTATGGATATTGCCTATTATAAATCATCTGCTGCTGATTTAAAATATTATGGTGGTGATGTTTCTTTTGGCTTTGTTTCAGGAAATGTAATTTATAGCAATCCGGCAATTTATGCAACTTATCCTATGGGATTAAATGCAAGTGTAACATCAACGCCCTCAGGCTCTATAAGTGTATTTGGAAATAATGGTGTAATTGGTGGAACAGTGACAGCCTTGGCTGATGGAACTGGAACTTTGAATATTGATGCGCCAGGCGCAGCTGCTGGAACTACATTAAAATCATTCACAAATGTTACTCGTGTTAAAACAACAGAAAATTTATCCGGCAATATTAATGTTGGTCTCCCTATTACTTATACAATTTCTAGAGTAAATTATGACTATTATTCGCCGACAGCATCGAGAGCTGCTCTGCTTACAATATCAAATAGCACTATCATATTAAATGCACTCACAGGTCCTACTGTTAACGTTACAAAAGCTATTACAGTACAAAACAATTACAATGTTGTTAGTATTAATGAAAATAAAATAAATAATATTCAATTATCAGTATTCCCCAATCCTGCAATAAATTCAATTAATTTTACAACTACAAGCGCCGAAGCTACTAATGTAGTTGCTTACGATATATCAGGTAAGGCAGTTTGCTCTGAAGCTATCGAATCGGGTAAAGCTAAAATAAATACAAGTAATTTTACTTCTGGAATTTACATGTACCGTGTTGTTGGAAAATATAATCAGGTACTAACTACCGGCAAATTTACGGTCAGTAAATAATTTATGCAAAACAACATTTACAAAGCCTTATCCGCCAATTGGCGGATGGGCTTTTGTTTTTTTACATTGGTTAGCTTCTTTATTTTTTATTCCTGCTCAAATGAAATAAAAAAGGAAGATATTATTGTAAAAAAAAATGTGCCTCAAGATTTAGATAAAGAAATTAAAAACCTACTTTCCGATTACATCACAAATGATTCAACTATTATCATTGATTCAGTTCCCTTATCATGCTATTACTACTTTAAACTATTGTATAATCAAAAATTAGTTTGGTTTAATCAATCTGCTTTAAGTCCAAAAGGCGATAGCTTATTAAAATTAATTCGAAATAGTTTATACTATGGATTGATTCCTAGTCAATATCATTTTACAGAAATTAGTAGTCAACTTGATTCCATTCATTCAAATAAAGATTTAATTAACGTAACCTCATTAGTAAAGGTCGATTTATTAATGAGTGATGCCTATTATTTAATGGGAGCACATTTAAACAAAGGACGTTTTTATTCTGATAGTTTACTATTACAAACTAATTTCAATAAGTTAGATAAAGGTTGGGATAGCGTTTTATTTAGTGGATATAATACAGGAAATTTAAAAGCAGCATTAGATTCGTTAGAACCCAAATTTTACAATTACAAAATACTAAAAAAAGAATTAGCAAATATTTTGAATGATGAATCATTATTTCAAATAGATTCTATTCCATTTGTATCAGAAAAAGACTCGTTAAAAAAAGTACAATTAATAAAATCGAGTTTAATTAAGCAGGGCTTTTATGATACCTCTTCTGCGGCAAATGACAGTATTAAGTTGGCTAAAGCTATAAATAAACTACAAAAAAAATGGTTTATAGAACCTGATGGAAAAATTGGAAAATACACCAAGCAAGCTTTTTCATATAACAGAGAAAAAATTATTAAACAAATCTGCATGTCGATGGAACGTTGGCGTTGGGAAAATAAATTTCCTGATAAATATGCGTTCATTAATATTCCGGCATTTTGGTTAACTGTTTTTGAAAAAGATACTGTAGTGATGCAATCTGCTATTGTTTGTGGTACAACAGAAAATCAAACTCCCATATTAAAAAGTAAAATTGATCACATGCTAATTTATCCTTATTGGAATGTACCAGTAAGTATTGCCACAAAAGAAATTTTACCAGCAGTACAACGAGATACTTCCTACCTAAGAAGAAAAAACTTTGAAGTATTAGGTGCAAAAGATGCTGTTTTAGATTATAAAAAAATACCATGGAAAAAATACTCAAAAGATTACTTACCAGTTCGCTTTAGACAGCGCATTGGAGAAGAAAATAGCTTAGGCGTTGTTAAATTTAATTTCAATAATCCATTTGGAGTTTATTTGCATGATACTAATTCGAAACGCTATTTTAAAACAAGTAATCGTTCTCAAAGTCACGGCTGTATTCGTTTAGAAAACTTCATTGACTTTGCTGATTTTTTAATAAGAGACGATAGTGTGCATTATAAACATGATAGTTTACAGCTATATTTTACAAAACACGAACAACGAAAAATAAGATTAATAAAGCCATTGCCAATTTACACTCGCTACTATACAAGTCACGCTGATAGTACTGGACTAAAACTATATATTGATGTGTATAAAAAAGACGAGGAAATGATGAAGTTGATTTATAAATAGAAGCGATGAAAGATTTATGATATTCAATTAAAATAATCTTATGTCTTTAATCTTAAATCCTTTAATCAATTACTGCGCTACTCCTTCTTTAAATCCAACGGCGCTCATGCTAAACCATCCAACAACCTTCACTTTATCAGTAGTTGTATTGGTAATATTTGTTTTAATATTTTCGGGACTCGTAGCAAACAAACCGGAATTTGTAGTTTGCGCTTGAACTTGAGCTAAAAAATTATAGGTTTCTATGTCAATGGAGTGAATTTCAACTCGACATACGTCAAATTTCTGAAATAATTCACCAAAGGGTGTAATACCTTCGGCAATAGGAGGAATAAATGGAAATCCATCTGCACCAGTACCATAAGTGCCGTCTATACAAATATTTATATCAGCACCTTTATTAAAAAATACACCATTTCTGAATGATTTTATCCAGTAATAATCGGTCGTATCACCAGGTACATCAAAACCTAAGAATGCAAACTTGTAACCTGACTTCGTGTTTCCGAATCCTCCTCCTTCATCAAACTTAGATACTAAACTATCCACTTTAGAAGAACGCTTCATGCGCGAAGTAGCTGTAAATATATTATTTTGATGAATTACAGTTAACTGATAATTATGTCCAATTTTTCCTAATGTATCGTTGGGAGCTAAATTGTATAAATAATTTCCATCGCCATTACTATCAGTAAATGTATAGCTAACACCTGCGGTTAAATCTTTTATACTAACACTTGCACCTGTTACGGGATAGTTTTGAGCTTGACTAAAATAATCATCTGCATAAGTCAATCTAATTTTTTGCACCGAACGCATGTTATTTATAAATGCGTCGACGGTTAAAATTGGCTCGCCTTTATCTAATTTGACTTGAACAACATCTTCGCAAGATGTTAATACAAAAGCAGCTAATAGAACAAAAAATAATTTAATCGTTTTCATAAATCTTAATATTTAAAGTTATAAGTAATAGCAGGAATAAAAGATCCAACAACAGAGTAGCGAACGGCCTCTGTATTTACTGGATAATCTGGATTATTTCTGAAGTAAGTAGAGAATGCATTTCGGCGATTGTAAACGTTATAAACGCTTAAAACAATAGTTTGTTTGTAACGGCGGCGATCGTTTTTCTTGAAATTATAAGTAATTCCAATATCAGCTCTATGATAAGCGGTGTTGCGATAATTATTACGTTTATTCTCTGTATTGTATGGAATTACATAGCCTTGAACTTCAACTTTTGCAGTTGGGAAAGTTGCTGGCGTACCAGTTTGAAATACAAAATTAGCAGAGAAACTAAAACGTTTATTTAAATCATAAATCAACACTGTATTTACATTATGCGTTCTATCGTATTTTGATAAAAACCATTCATCATTACTAATTCCTCTAACTTGACGTTCAGTTTTTGATAAAGTGTAACTTACCCAACCATTTAATTTACCCTTTGATTTTTTTAAATATAATTCTGCACCATAGGCTCTTCCTTTACCTTGCACTAAATCTGCTTCCAAATATCTATTTAATAATAAATTAGCATTGTCCACATAATCTAATTGGTTTTGCAAATCTTTATAATAAATTTCCGCTGAGGATTCAAACATATTCTCCTTAAAATTACGGAAGTACCCTAAAGTAATTTGATCGGCAATTAAAGGCTTGATATTATTTGTAACAGGTGTATAAATATCTAAAGGCGTAGAGGCTGCTGTATTAGAAACAATGTGCAAGTATTGTGTCATTCTGTTATAACCTAATTTAATAGAGCTCTTGTCATTAATGGTGTAATTAACAGCTAATCGTGGCTCAGGAACATTGTACATTTTTATGGTTTCGCCGTTTGCAATTTTCTCTTCCTTATCTAATGGTTTACTTTCATTTGGAATTGTATCGCGATATGTATATTTGTTTCCTTTACCTATGTAATTATAAAAAGACCATCTTAAACCATATTGTAGGGTAAATCGGGTAGATAATTTTTGTTCATTGTCGAAATAGGCAGCATATTCAACACCGTATTGCTTATCTAAACTAATATCAGACTTAGCACCATCCTGCGAGGTAATAATAGCATTTCCAGGTTTAAACGTGAACAAAATTGCCTGCGCACCAAAACGAATTGTGTTTTTACTATTTAAATAGTATGTAAAATCAGGTTTAAAACTATAATTAATAATGTTTGATATCCATTCAAATTTTTGATTGCTACCTTCATCACCAAAACCAAGTTCATATTTATAATTACTATAAAAGGAAGTTAAGTTCATAAATAATTTACTATTGTAAATATGATTCCAACGCAAAGTTGCTGTAGAATTACCCCAGTTAAATTTAAATCCGGCACCAAAAACGTCACGTCCAAAATAACCGCTTGCAAAAACAGTATTTTTATCATTAATTCTCCAATTAAATTTTGCCGTTAAATCATAAAAATAAAACTTAGCATCTTTTAAATCGGGAGAACGCTTTGCTATAAATGGTTTTGCTAAAACATCAATATAACTTCTTCTACCAGCAATAATAAATGATGCTTTATCCTTTAAAATGGGAGCTTCCACCGAAACTCTCGTAAAAACGGTACCAATGCCCCCGTTTACTTCTAGTTTTTTACTGTTTCCTTCTTTCATTCTGATATCTAAAACAGAAGAGGCTCTACCACCATATTGAGAAGGAATACCGCCTTTAATTAATTTTACGTCCTTCACTGCATCTGGATTAAAGATTGAAAAGAATCCAAATAAATGAGAAGAATTATAAACAGGCGCTTCATCCATGAGCACTAAATTTTGATCAATGTTACCGCCACGCACATTAAAGCCGCTAGCTCCCTCTCCTACTGTTGTAACACCGGGTAATAGTTGAATGCTTTTAATAATATCAACTTCGCCCAATAAAGCAGGCATTTTCTGGATTTGTTGAATATCTAATTTTGCAACGCCCATTTCCATGCTTTTAATATTTGCATCGGCTTTTTCAGCTGAAATAACTACCTCTGCTAAATTTTTTCCTTCCTCAGGTAATTCTACGCTTATTGTTTGGTTAGAAGTTAAATTAACAACCCTAAAAATTGATTGATAACCAATGAAAGAAAATACCACTGTATCTGTACCTTTTGGCAAGGTTAAAGAATAAAAACCGTACTCATTTGTGCTAGCTCCAATTTGAGAGTTTTTTTTATAAACCGTAACGCCAATTAAAGATTCACCATTTTTGGCATCCTTAACATACCCGCTGATGGTAAATTTTTCTTGAGAGAATGCGCTATAAAAAGTGCAAACAAAAAATAATAAAATAAGTTTCTTCATGTTAATTAAATAGTCGGCTGCAAACTTAGGAAACTTTTTTTAAAATTGTAGTTTCTTGAACGTTATTTCCACCACATAACTATGTAACGAATGAAACTAAAAATTGTTGTAGAAGGTTAATTTAAAATCTCAACGTTTTGTTCTTGTATATAAAGCAATAGTTTTTTTACAGACGAATAACCTAAACTTAACAAAGCATGCTCATAGTCCCGCATTTGCGCATGATATTTTGAAGCATTTTTCTTTCCTGTTTTATAATCAATTACAATAGCATTGTTATTTTCAATTACTACCCTATCCGGTCGCAAAATCTCACCACTAGAAGTTAAAATCTCTAATTCATTTTTCACATCAACACCATTTTCAAAATAAGACGAAATAGAATTAATAGATAGCAAACTCTTAATTTCTAAAACCATTTTATCTGATTCTTCTTTAGTAATATCGCCTGCTAAAACCGCATTTAAAATAACAGATTCAATATCACCTTTTGTTTTTATTTTGGATAAAATATAATGTACTAAAATTCCATATTCGCGCGCTTGGTTTACTTCTTCGTTTGCATTATAACTTGAGGCACCTTTTATTTTAATTACATCAGAATTTGCATTGAAACTTAATTGACTAATTTGCAATTGCTCTAATCCAATTTTACTATGTGTAGTTGTTTTTTTAGTAAGAGCGCCAAATTCTAAAATATGATTTACAGCGTCAAACTGAGATTGTTTTTCCGCAAAATCAACTAACCAAGTATGGCAATTTTTAGCACTATTCTTTTTAAGTTTTGGCGAAATAATATGTAACCGATCTACTGCTCTAGTAAAATCAACATAAAGCATATTTAAGCTATCCAATGTTTGTTGCTGACGTTCATTTTCCGCCAATAATTTATAAACAGTAGCATCGGCTGCTTTGGTTGTATTAATTAGCGCAACGGGTAAATCAATGCCTTCCTCATCAA
Organism: Bacteroidia bacterium; assembly: GCA_021740825.1. Classification (GTDB taxonomy): domain Bacteria; phylum Bacteroidota; class Bacteroidia; order B-17B0; family Aurantibacillaceae; genus UBA4416. The sequence continues at coordinate 20,336 of JAIOZA010000001.1, forward strand.
TATCAACCCAAATAGATTGAGCCTTCTCAATATCCCAAGCCAAAAAAGGTGTTATTACAATTGGAAACTCCAAACCTTTTGACGCATGAATGGTCATTATATTAACTGCATTAATTCCTTCAGGTATAATAACTGATGCTTTCTCGCCACGTCGTTTCCACCAATCTAAAAATAAAGCAGTATTTGATGTATTACTTTGAAGAAATCCTAAAACTTCATCTAAGAAAAATCGCACATATTGAGGATTACTCTCATTCAATTTTAAGGTGTTGACTATTTCTAAACAGCAATCAAATAAATTAGATGCAGTTAATTTTAAAATATCGACTTTTAAATGACACTCATGCAAAATGTCAAATACCGTTTTACTTTTAAATGTATTTAACTCTCTTAAATACACAACGCACTGAGCTTCGTTACAATAATTTTTATGCCATAAATAATTTATAATAACAGAAGCTGATACCAAATCTTTTTGATTGGAGATATATTTTAAGAACGATAAAACAACAGTTATTTCTTTTGCGTGATTTAATAATAAGGATTCTGCCGACACAACCGGAATATCGTTTTTAATTAAAAAATTAGCCACTGTATTTCCATTCTTGTTTTGACGAACAATTATACAGATATCACTATAGTTGTATCCATCAGCCAGGGCTTTTTGAATATAATTTAAAATTAAACGCGTGTTCACAGCCACCGTATCTTCCTCATTCAACGCAGGAAAATCGATGCTTACATAACCAAACTCATCTACCTTATGTTCTTGTTTTTGATTTTGATATATTTTTTTTAAATCTTCATTTAAAACCGTATCGGATAAATATTCAAATAAGGCATTATTAAATTTCACAATAGTTGATTCACTTCTGTAATTCGTATCTAAGATTCTTCCTTCAAAATTTCTAATTAACGATTCTTCTCGTTCAATTAATAAATCATTTTTATTGGCAACATTAATATTAGGTAAATTCACAAACTGTTCCACATCTGCATTTCGCCAACGATAAATAGATTGCTTGCCATCTCCCACAATTAAATTTAAGTTTGCATTTCCTAAAGAGTTATCAATTAATGGCAACATATTTTGCCATTGCATAGAAGAAGTATCTTGAAACTCATCTAATAGAAAATGTTTGTATTTATCTCCTAAACGTTCAAATATAAATGGTGTAGGTTCGTTATTTACGACCTCAGAAATGCACTCATTAAATTCAGAAATAAATAAAATATTTTCATCTTCTTTATATTGATTAGTGAGTTTAGCTAATTCATTTACTAAACCCATCGCATAAATATTTTTGTAAATTAAACTAAAGGCATTATAGCGTTGCTCATTTGCTTGTAAATAAATTAATACGTCTTTGGCAATTTTCTCTAACTCAAACTTTATACCATCAATAGCAGATTTTTCATCAACACTTGCTTTACTACTATACCATTTATCGCCATCTAATGTTTTAACTACGTTTGCTCCAAACAACTCACTTTCTGAAGTAGCTTTTAAAGTGGATAATTTTACAAAAAAATTATAAATACCAGCTCCGGCGCTAGCAAAAGCATTAGCTGTCAATTGCTTTTCATTAATTAATTTTAACGCATTTTCTCCGTGAGATTTTAAAAAATCTTCATGTGCTTTAGTAGCTGATTTTAATTGTTTTTTAATCACCTCAAAATCAGAAATTGTAAATTTATTTAATTGATTAATTAAATCTCCAATTCCTTCTTTATTAATTTCCTTAATAAAATCAATTAACGTTTGCTCTGGATCCCAATTTTTATTATCTTCAACTTGAGCCAATGAAAACTGAACTAAATAATCAGTAATTAATTTATCCTTCCCTAAATTATTAATAAGTGAAGCAATTACTTTCCTAAATACAGCATCAGAGTCTGTTTCAATTTGAAAATTGATAGGCAGTTTTAAATCTAATGCAAAGGTTCTAATAATACGATGCGTAAAACTATCAATGGTTCCTATAGAAAAATCGGAATAATTATGTAAAACACGCGTCAATACAGTTTCCGCTCTTGATTTCAACTCTAATTGCGAAATTTTTAACTCTTCTGAAATCAACGAACTAAGCATCTGATTAGATTCTAAACTTAGTTCTTTAAGTGCTTTTATAATGCGCCACTTCATTTCTGCAGCAGCTTTATTGGTAAATGTAATTGCTAAAATGCCTTTGTAAGCTTTTTCGAGAGCATGCTTATTGACTAACGCTAATTTTAAATACTCCTTAACCAAAGTAAAGGTTTTACCGCTACCAGCAGAAGATTTATAGACAATAAAATTATTTGGGGAAACAGCTAACATACAAATCGAAGGTAACTATATTAAAATAAAAAGCATAAAATAATCTAAAACTAAATCTATTTATAGACTATTTCCTTATTTTGTAACGTAATTAATAAATCAACTCATGTCAATTAAAATGAAAATTATAGGCCTAATGATGGTGTTTTCTTTACTATTATTCTCTTGCAAACCATTTCAAGAAATTACAGTGACAGATGTGGAAGGATTTTATGTGAATAAATTGTCAACAAGCACACTCGATGCTGAAATTAAATTAAAGATTAACAATCCTAATAAAGCAGGATTTTCAATCTACCCTTCTGAATTTGAGATTGTTTTTAGTGGAATTCGCTTAGGAAAAGCAAAACTCAACAAGAGAGTGCATCTTGACGCAAATGCAGAAAAGGTATATTCATTTCAACTAAATAAAAATCTAGCAGATTTAAATCCATTTGATGCATTAAAACTTTTGAACTTAGATAATTTAGGTAAAATAGAAATAACCGGCGATTTAAAAGTTGGTAAATTTTACTTAAAGAAAAATTATCCTATTAACTACAACCAGAAAGTAAATTTATTCAGATAACTATTTGTCGACTTTTTAATGTCGATATTTTCTAATTACCAATATTAAAAAGTAAATATTCGGAATTTTACTTAAAGAAAGATTAATCTAAAGCTATCTTCTTAACTGTCTCTATCCAATCATCTCCGCTATTTAAACTCTCTACTAATTGTATTTTGTGGCCACCATGTTTTTCAAAAATTTCTTGATATTCAGTTCCAATTTCATAAATAGTCTCTAGGCAATCAGCTGTAAATGCAGGCGAGAATACCAATAAGTTTTTAGCACCTTTATTTGCCAATTCTTCAACTACTTTGTCACTAAAAGGCGTTAACCATTTATTATCTAATCTACTTTGAAAACTCAAGGTGTATTTCCCTTCCGGAATATTTAATTTTTCTACCACCGCTTTTGTAGTTTGGTAACAAGCGGCCTTGTAGCAGTAGTAATTAGTTTCAGTGAATTCTTCTTCGCAGTGATGATCCTTACATAAATAACCATCCTCATAAACTTTATCTACTTGTCTTTCTGGCAAACCATGGTAACTAAAAATAACATGGTCATACTTGGTAATGTCATGCTCTTTGCCTCTATTTACAATACAGTTAAGGTAATCAGTATTATCAAAATATTGACTAATAATTTTTAATTCGGGTATAACCCACCATTTGCTTACAATACGCATAAACTCTTGTAAAGCACTGCCCGTGCTACTTGATGCGTATTGAGGGAATAAAGGAAATACAATAATTTTATGATAGCCTTCTTTTTTCATTCGTTCCAAAACGCTTTCCATACTTGGACTTTGATAACGCATGGCCATTTCTACTTTTATATCTTCACCAACAGATGCCTGTAATTTTTTTTGTAAATCTAGTGTGTGTCTTAATAAAGGTGAACCCGTTTTTTCGTCCCAAATAGCCTTGTATAATTTAGATGAATTACCTGATCTAAAAGGAACAATAATGCCGTTTACTAATATTTTTCTCAATAACCATGGAATATCAATCACACGAGCGTCATTTAAAAATTGAGTTAAGTATTTTCGTACATCCGATTTTTTAGGGCTGTCGGGGGTCCCTAAATTTAATAGCAATATGGCTGTTTTATGTTTCATAAGTAGATATTATTGTTTTTTAAGGTCATATGGTATAGCCATGTTATCTTCAAATTTACATGGGCTTTAGGCAACATGACTATTTCATAGTATTTGGCAATTAACCGCAAAGACCGCAAAGTTATTTTTTTTAGGAGAGTTCGCAAATAAGTAACAAAGATTATTTACTATTGTTTGTTTTATGCCCTACGTGGATTAAACTCTCCGTTCTTTGCGACTTTTCTCTGCTTCTTTGTAGTTAAAAGAATATTTCCATAATCCTAAAATTTTCCCCACTTTTACAAGCTAAATGAATCAACCACAAAATACAGAAAATGCTCCAAAACGTATTGCTATAATGGGCAGCACCGGAAGCATTGGTACCCAAGCTTTAGAAGTTATTAAGGAGAATCCTAAACATTTTGAAGTGGAAGTTTTAGTTGCAAACGGAAATGCAGATTTACTAATCAAGCAAGCGATTGAATTTAAACCCAATGCAGTTGTTATTGGTGATGAAACTAAATACCAAGCTGTAAAAGACGCTTTATTTTCTCATGATATTAAGGTTTTTGCTGGTGCAAAATCTATTGAGCAAATTGTAGAAATGGAAACTATTGATACAGTTTTAGCAGCTATTGTAGGTTATGCTGGATTAGCTTCAACTATTAATGCCATTAAACATAAAAAAACAATCGCACTTGCCAATAAAGAAACTTTAGTAGTGGCAGGTGATATTGTTACAAAGCTAGCGTATGAAAATGCTGTAAATTTATATCCGGTAGATTCGGAACATTCGGCTATTTTTCAGTGCTTAGTGGGCGAATTTGATAATGAAATTGAAAAAATATATTTAACGGCGTCAGGCGGACCATTTAGAGGAAAAGACAGGGCATTTTTAGCAAATGTAACAAAAGCACAAGCTTTAAAACACCCAAATTGGGTTATGGGCGCAAAAATCACGATTGATTCTGCAAGTTTAATGAATAAAGGTTTAGAAGTTATTGAAGCTAAATGGTTATTTAATTTAAAGTCAGAGCAAATTGACGTGATTGTTCATCCTCAAAGTATTGTGCACAGTATTGCGCAGTTTACAGATGGTAGCATGAAAGCTCAATTAGGTTTACCTGATATGAAATTACCTATACATTATGCGTTTTCATATCCTCAGCGTATAAAAACAAATTTTCCTCGTTTTGATTTTTTTAACTATCCACAACTCACTTTTGAGAAGCCTGATTTAGAAACCTTTACTAACTTAGCGCTAGCTTTTAAAGCAATGGAAAAAGGTGGTAATATGCCTTGTGTTTTAAACGCAGCTAACGAAATTGTGGTTCAAGCTTTTTTAGAAGATAAGATTGGCTTTTTACAAATGAGTGATGTGATAGCTAAGGCACTAGATAAAATGCCACTCATTAAAACGCCTACTATAGATGATTATATGCAATGTGACAAAGAAACACGATTACTAACAACCGAATTAATTAAAAAATAACTATGGGTACTTTTATTAATATAGCACAATTTATTACCAGTTTAGGCTTACTTATTTTGTTGCACGAATTTGGACATTTTATTACAGCGCGCATGTTTAAAATACGAGTGGATAAATTTTATATGTTCTTCGATTTTTTATTTCCATTACCAGGAGTTTTAAATTTTTCTTTATTTAAAAAGAAAATTGGCGATACTGAATATGGCATTGGTTGGTTTCCGATGGGTGGTTATGTGCAAATTGCAGGTATGATTGACGAAAGTTTAGATACGGAACAAATGAATAAACCAGCTGAGCCATGGGAGTTTAGAGCCCATCCAGCTTGGCAACGCTTAATAGTAATGCTTGGTGGTATTATTGTAAATGTGTTATTAGCGTTTTTAATTTATGCGATGATTTTATTTACATGGGGCGAGAAAAAAATACCGATGACTCAATTAAAAGACGGAATTGCTTGCACCGATTCATTAGGAACTTCGGTTGGTTTTAAAACGGGAGATAAAATTCTTTCGGTTGATAATAAACCTATTGTTTATTTTGATGATTTAAGAATTGAAATTTTATTAGGACACACCGTTCAAATAGACAGAGCAGGAGAGAAAATTGAATTAAACTTACCTAAAGATTTTGTTGATCAAATTGCCAAGACTGAAAACTTCGGATTTATTACAAGTCGTGTACCGACCTATTTTATTGGCTATGCAGATTCTTCCCTTAATAAAAATGCTGGATTGCTTATGGGAGATAAAGTTATTGGGTTAAATGACAGCATAAAAATTACTTATTTTGATGAATTAACTAATGTGCTTCAGCTTCACAAAAATGAAAATGCTTCCTTAAATATTTTGAGAAAAGGTGAAGCAGTAAATATTCCTGTTAAAATTAGTTCAATAGGAAAACTAGAAATTCATTTTGCAAATAAGTATGATGATATTGAAGCTTTTGGTGGAATATCTTACGAAAGAAAAAAATACGGCTTCTTTGAATCTTTCCCTGCGGGCGTTGCTATGACATTTGATAAATTAGATTTTTATGTTCGTCAGTTTAAAATGATTTTTACCCCAAGTACGGGTGGCTACAAACACATTGGTGGTTTTAAATCAATGGCTAAAATGTTTGGTGAAGAATGGATTTGGGAAGACTTTTGGACTCGTACAGCTTTCTTGTCAGTAGTATTAGCATTTATGAATTTATTACCAATACCAGCTTTAGATGGTGGACACGTAGTGTTTACATTATATGAAATGATAACTCGCAGAGCACCAAGCGTAAAAGTATTAACCTATGCTCAATATGTTGGAATGGGAATGTTGTTATTTTTAATGTTGTACGCCAACTTAAACGATTTTTTGCATTTTTTTAAGTAACTTACAGTAATAACTACATTATAGTTTAGATGAGAGAACTAAATTTCAAATATAAAATGAGATCCATCTTTTATCTTGTGTCTTTTATCTTGTGCATCTTTAATCTTAAGGGGCAAGATCAAACTATTAGTTCTGGAAATAAACCAGTAGCTAAAGAAACAAATACAAAGCATAAAATAATGCTTGTTCCGTTTGAAAACAGAATGTACTTAAGCGAAATTGATTTTTTGATTAATAAAGAATCTAAACTTAATGCCAAACAAATAAAAGAGACCATGCGAGATGGTTTAAACGAACAATTTTATAAAAAGTTAAAATCAAAAATAGCTGTCGTTGATTTATTATTAGATACTGCCAAAACAAAAGAAGATTTATCGAACATATATCAATACCTCACTTACCAGTATTTAAAAGTTCCAAATCAGGATAACTACAAAGCACCTGTAAAAGAAAAAGAAGAAAAAAAAATTAATAAAGGACAGTTGGCTGTTGAGAGTAATAGTGACGCTCGTTTTATGAATGCCAAACTTAAAAATGCAACCTTAGTTCCATATTTGAGCGGAAAATATAAAACCAATTTGTTTTTGTTTTTTAATGAATTAGATATTAAATCATTTAATGGAATACCGGGCGATTTAAGTTCAACAACCTCTCGAAAAATTATTTTACACTATACTTTATACACTGTTGATGCTAAAGAAATTAATTCGGGTATAGCAGAAGTTAATTTACCTAATAATGTAAATAGCCCTACAAAAATTATCAATACGTACTTTGCTCAATTAGCCAACATTGTGGCTTTGCGTATAGATAAAGCCTTATCAATAAAATAGAACTTTTTTAGTAAACTTTTATTGTTAATAAATAGAATTCCTAAATTTCAATTCGATACGTAATACTTTTATTTTTGTTAGATAAAAAATACGAAAATGAAAATAAATTATTTCACAATTTGCCTTGCTCTATTGATATTAGCATCCTGTGTTCCTCAACGATTAATGGAGGAAACAAAATCAAAATTGACAACCTGCGAAACAGAATCAGCAGCGGCAAAAAAGCAAGCAACTGAGTTAGAATCTAAAAATGCTGAAATGAAAGAAACGATTGCAAAAGAGCAAAAAGAACTTTATGGATTACAGCGAGATTCAGCTATTTTGGGAACCAATTTAAGATTGTTATCGAATAAGTATGATAAATTAAATATGGTAAACGATCAGTTATTAGATAAATATAATAAACTACTGTTAGGTTCCGAAAAAGATAATGCTTCATTGAGTGGAAAATTACAATTAACTCAAGAACAATTACTAAAAAAGGAAGATGAATTAAAGGCATTGGAAATAAGATTAAATAAACAACAACAAGATTTAGATGCTTTAGCCGCGGAATTAAAAAAACGTGAAGCAAGAGTAAATGAATTGGAGGCTATACTTAAAAGTAAAGATCAAGCAACGGCTGATTTGAAAAAGAAATTACAAGATGCTTTAATGGGCTTTGAGGGTAAAGGTTTAACCATTACTCAAAAAAACGGAAAAGTTTATGTGAGTATGGATGAATCATTATTATTTGCAAGCGGAAAAACAGCCGTTGAACCAAAAGGTATTGAAGCATTAAAAAATGTGGCAAAAGTATTAGAACAAAATGCAGATATTAATATTTTAGTAGAAGGACATACAGATGATGTGCCAATGGCTGGAAAAGGAGAAATTAAAGATAATTGGGATTTAAGTGTGATTAGAGCAACTTCTGTAACAAAAATAATATTGCAAAATTCTAAAACCGATCCAACAAGAATCACTTCAGCAGGAAGAGGGGAATTTTTTCCGTTAGATCCCGCTAAAACGCCTGAAGCAAGAAAGAAAAATAGAAGAACTGAACTTATCTTAACTCCAAAATTAGATGAGTTGTTAAAAGTTTTAGAGAGTAATTAAACGCTAGAAAATCTGTGGCAACTTATAAACTATCAATAATTTAAAACATCTTAACTATGGGAATGATTAAAGAATTTAAGGAATTTGTAATGCAGGGCAATGCTGTTGATTTGGCAATTGGCGTTGTAATTGGAGCTGCTTTTGGAAAAATAGTTTCTTCATTAATTGATGATGTCATTACGCCATTATTACTAAAGCCAGCATTAGACGAAGCCAATTTAAGTAATATTGCAGATTTAAAATGGGGAGCGGTAAAGTACGGTAGTTTTTTATCTAATATCATTTCTTTTGTAATTGTTGCATTTGTTTTATTTTTAATAATTAAAGGAATGAATGCTGCAAAGAAAAAAGAAACGGAAACTCCTACTGCTCCGGCAGAACCTTCTACTCAAGAAAAATTATTAATGGAAATAAGAGATTCATTAAAAAAATAAAGCATAAATTATTACAAAAAAACCCTTCAATAATTGAGGGGTTTTTTATTGACTAAAAAAATGATTATGATTAAAAATGCATTGATTATTTATATTATTTTAATAAATCTAATCGCTTATATAATGATGTGCTTTGATAAATATCAATCAAAGAAAAAAGGAAATCGTATCTCTGAAAATAAATTATTTTTTATAGCAGTTTTATTAGGAGCTGTTGGTATTTATTTAGGAATGAAAGCGCCTATTTATCATAAAGCAGCTAAGACTACTTTTAAAATTGGAATTCCTTTATTGATTATTTTAAATGTGGTTTGTATTTATATTTGTTCTCGACTACGCTCGAACTGACAATAGTATTTCTGTCACTTCGAGCGTAGTCGAGAAGCTTAAACTCATAAAAAAAGCCGCTCAATTTGAACAGCTTTTAATTTATTAATGGTGGTGATGACCACCTGGACCATGCACATGTCCGTGGTCTAATTCTTCTGCTGTTGCATCTCTAATTTCTAAAACTTCACCTACAAAATGTAAATGATGGTCGGCTAAAGGATGATTGAAATCCATGATCACAAAATCTTCACCAATTTCCTGAACAAAGCCCATTAATTGATTGCCATCGGCATCATTCATCATTAATTCTTCGCCTTCCTTTACACGTTCCGAATCAAAAACGCCATCCACATGAAATGCTTCCTTTGGTATTTTTGCAATCATTTCTTGATCTGTAATTCCATATCCATTTGCAGGAGTTACTTTAAAGTCAAATTTATCGCCAACTTTTTTGTTTACTAAATTCTTTTCGAAGTCAGGAATTAATTGTCCTACTCCAAAAATAAATGTAAATGGTTTTTCTTTGCTTGTTTGCTCTACTAATTCAGGAGCTTCGTTTTCTAAGTAGGACGATAAATGATAATTTACCGATACGACTTTGTTTTGGTTAATAGTCATTGATAGTGTTTGTTTTTTGCCCGCAAATTTCGCTGATTCCACGGATTGTTATTTATTGTTTAGAAATAGCTATTACAAATTTCTATCCGCAAGATTAGCGAGATCTGCGAAAAAAATTAAAAATCAAATTTAATACCTTGCGATAAAGTTAATTTAGTTCCGTAATTAATTGTATTGGTTTGACGGCGCATATATGCTTTCCAGCTATCCGAACCGCTTTCACGTCCACCACCAGTTTCTTTTTCGCCACCAAAGGCACCACCAATTTCAGCACCACTTGTTCCTATATTTACATTTGCAATACCACAATCGCTGCCATTTGCAGATAAGAACTGCTCTGCTTCGCGCATATTCAATGTCATGATAGAAGAAGATAAACCTTGAGGAACACCGTTTTGTAATGCAATCGCTTCTTCAATAGTTTTGTATTTCATAATATATAAAATAGGAGCAAACGTTTCGTGTTGTACAATTAAAAACTCATTACTTGCTTCAGCAATACAAGGTTTTACATAACAACCACTTTCATATCCTTTACCTTCTAATACACCACCTGGTACAATTATTTTTCCACCTTCGGAAATTACTCTTTCAATTGAAACCAAATAATCTTTCACTGCAGCTTTATCAATTAATGGACCAACATGATTGTTTTCATCTAAAGGATCGCCTATACGCAATTGCTTGTATGCACTAACTAATTTTTGTTTTACATCTTCATAAATATCTTCATGTATAATTAAACGACGTGTTGAGGTACAACGCTGACCTGCAGTACCAACTGCTCCAAATACTAATCCGGGTAAAACAGTTGGCAAATCAGCATGCTGCGAAATAATAACAGCATTGTTTCCTCCTAATTCTAATATTGAACGGCCAAAGCGTTGCGCTACTTTAGCGCCAACAATGCGACCAACTCTTGTAGAGCCCGTTGCAGATACTAGAGGAACACGTCCATCGTCACACATTTTTTCTCCAATGGACCCAGGACTTACTAATAAGCAAGAAACGCCTTCTGGTAAATTATTAGCAGAAGCTACTTCATTCCAAATATTATGACAAGCCACGGCGCATAAAGGTACTTTACTTGATGGTTTCCAAATACAAACATCTCCACAAATCCAAGCTAATGCCGTATTCCAATTCCAAACAGCCACCGGAAAATTAAAAGCGGATATCACTCCCACAATTCCTAATGGATGCCATTGCTCATACATACGGTGATTCTCTCTCTCAGAATGCATCGTTAAGCCGTATAACTGACGAGAAACTCCAACAGCAAAATCGCAAATATCAATCATCTCCTGAACTTCACCTAAACCTTCTTGGAAAGATTTACCCATTTCATAAGAAACTAATTTCCCTAAATCATTTTTCTTAGCACGTAATTTCTCGCCATACTGACGAACAATTTCACCTCGCTTAGGTGCTGGAATATTGCGCCATACTTTAAACGCTTCTGATGCAACCTGCACTACTTTTTCGTAATCCGCTTCGTTTGCTACTTGTACTTTAGCAATTAATTTTCCGTCAACCGGACTATAAGATTCTATAACATCTCCGCTTGCAAAGTAATTTTTACCAGTGGCGCATCCATTGTTTAAGTCTTTAATACCTAATGATTTTAGTACTTTTTCCATATAATTTTAATCAGATTATTTTTAATTTTTGAACGCTAAATATAAAGAATATATAAGGTTTTATATAGGATTTTAGATAAATTGTGCAAAAATGTTGAGGCGATTCAATTTGAAAGCAAAATTGCAAACTAATTTCTTTTTTTAAGGAAGTTATTGTGTTGGAAATTTACTCATATCCAAATATCCCAATTCCCATTGATGTCCATCAGGATCGGCAAAACTATGCTGATACATCCACCCATGATCAGCAGCATCCATATATATTTCTCCACCTGATTCGTTGGCAATATTTACTAGTTCTTTTACTTTTTCAACGCTTTCAACCTCTATAGCTAATAACACTTGTGTTGTTTTTTGTGCATTTGCAATTTCTTTTTTTGTAAAATTTTTAAAATGCTCATAGGTTAATAGCATTACGAACATAGTTTCGTTTAAAACCATGCAAGCTGCAAATTCATTAGTAAATTGCGGATTATTGCTAAACCCAAGTTTAGTATAAAAGTCCATAGACTTTTGTAAATCTTTTACTGGAAGATTGATGAAAATTTTTGATGTTATAAATTCCTTGCGTTCCATGGTATGAATTTACTATGTAAAGTTCGTCAATATTTATATATGTGTTCTTTACGTATGATAAGATTTTTTTTAACACATAGTCACATAGTTATAGATACTATGTGACTATGTGTTTTAAATTACTCGAGGCTCAATCAAATCCCACAAATTGCCATACAAATCAGCAAAAACCAAAACAGTTCCATGTGGTTTGCTAGTTAGTTCTTCAACAATAGTAACTTTTTTTTCTAATAAATTTTGGTAATCTCTTGCGATATCATCCGTGTATAAAAACAAAAATACGCGTCCACCTGTTTGATTACCTACTCTATTTTGTTGTTCCTCATTACTTGCTTTTGCTAGTAAAATAGTTGTTCCCACACTCCCTTGAGGAGCTATAAGTACCCAACGTTTAGTTGGACTCATTACTTTATCTTCTAATAAAATAAAATGTAATGTTTGAGTATAAAATTTGATGGCTTCATCGTAGTCGTTTACTACTAAAGCTATATGGGCGAGGGATTGGATCATTAATCAATCGTAGCAATAACTTTCAATTCAATTCCAATAGGAGTTGGCAAGCAATTAATTTCGATAGTGGTGCGGCAAGGAGGATTTTCTTTAAAGTACTCGGCCCAAAGCGCATTATAAATTTTAAAATCATCTTTCATGTTGGTTAAAAAAACTTGCACGTCTACAATTTTATCCCAGCTACTGCCAGAGTCTTCTAAAATATATTTTATGTTACGAAATACGCTATGGCATTGCGCAGCAATATCATAAGAGAGAATGTTTCCGTTTTCATCTAATTCTACACCTGGTATTTTTTTAGTACCACGTTCACGCGGACCAACACCGCTTAAAAATAATAAATTACCAACACGGCGTGCGTGAGGATATAAACCAACAGGTTCAGGGGCTTTTGATGATTCGATAGAGTTACTCATTTTGTAAATTTTAAATATGGATTATAGTTTTACGAATTACGATTACGAATTTTAATACAAATCAGTGTATGCTGTGTTTGTTAAGTGTTTTGTTTATTATTTAAAAGCATTCCAACCTTGCGCTTGAATTGGGTGCGAGGTCCCAGCTTTAGCAATTAAATTAATACCGCTTGCTTTTGGGGTCATGTGTCCAATAATGGTAAAATCAGGTAAATGTTTTATTTTATCATAATCTGCCATTGGTATGGTAAATAATAATTCATAATCTTCACCACCACTCAGGGCGCAAACCGTTGGGTCTAAATTAAACTCACGGGCAGTATCAAATGTCTGTGGATCTAACGGAATTTTTTCTTCATATAATTCGCAACCTAAATTTGATTGTGTGCAAAGGTGCATTAATTCAGACGCTAAGCCATCGCTCACATCAATCATACTAGTTGGCTTTACATTTAAACCTTTTAGTAATTCAATAATATCAACACGTGCCTCAGGTTTTAACTGACGTTCTAAAATATAGTCGCTACCAACTAAATCAGGTTGTACATTAGGGTTATCTTTAAATACAAATTTCTCTCTTTCTAAAATTTGCAAACCCATGTAAGCTCCACCTAAATCGCCGCTTACACATAACAAATCTTTTTCCTGAGCACCATTTCTGTAAACAATATCTTCTTTATTTGCTTCACCAATTACAGTAACGCTAATCACTAAACCACTGGCAGTTGAGGTTGTATCTCCACCAATTAAATCAACATTGTATTTATTGCAGGCAAAAATCATCCCTGCATACAATTCTTCTAAAGCCTCTACTGAAAAACGGTTAGATGCTGCAATACTTATTGTGACTTGTTTTGGCGTACCATTCATGGCACAAATATCCGATAAGTTAACAATGATGGCTTTGTATCCTAAATGTTTTAAAGGCACGTAGGTTAAATCAAAGTGCACGCCTTCTACTAACATATCAGTTGATACCAATGTATGTTTTTCGTTATCATATTTTATAACGGCAGCATCATCACCAATTCCTTTGATGGATGAATCGTTATGTATTTCAACATGTTCGGTTAAGTGTTTAATTAACCCAAACTCACCTAATGTTGTTAATTCTGTTCTTTCTGTATTTTCTAGCATTTTATCTGATTACGAATTTTGTACGAATATACGAATCTGTGTTGGTTAGTGTATTTATTGGTTTGTTTCATTTACAACGCGTTTAATTCTTACGCCGTTACTCGTGAAGTTTATTAATATAGCTAATTTTAAATTTGAAACTTTAATATAGTTAGATACTTGATCAATATATTTTTTCGAATAAAAATCACTTCTTTTTAATTCAATAATTACTTTTTCTTCAATTAAAAAATCTAAATAATTATTTCCAATAACTTCCTCTTTGTAAATTACTTGATATGGTGCTTGCTCTTTAAATACAATACCCGCCTCTTTTAATTCTTTTGCGTATGCTTTTTGGTATATTTTCTCTAAATGTCCGTGACCTAATTCATTAAAGACATTATAAGCTAAACCAACTAATTGATAGCTCAATTCAGGATATATTAAATCTTGTTTTTGAATCATTTTATTCATCTCTCATACACAGATTCGTATATTCGTATACGATTTGTAATTATAAATTCGTATTCTATTCTTTTATTTAAGTTTCACACAAACATTCTTAGGCTCGGTAAAAAAGTCTAATGCTTCAAAACCACCTTCTCTTCCAACTCCTGACGATTTAACTCCACCAAATGGGGTACGTAAATCTCGTAATAACCAACAGTTAATCCAAACAATCCCTGTATGTAAATCCATTGCCATGCGGTTGGCACGTGTAATGTCTTGTGTCCATAATACCGATGCTAAACCATATTGAGTTGAGTTAGCAAATTTCAGAACTTCTTCTTCTGTATCAAAAGGCATGATGGTAACAACTGGTCCAAAAATTTCTTCCTGGTTAGTACGGCAATCGTAAGATAAATTTTCAATGATGGTTGGTTCTAAATAATAACCGTTTTCAAATTCACCACCTACAATGGCTTGTTTCCCACCACATAATACTTTACCACCTTCTTGCTGAGCTAACTCTACATAAGATAAAATCTTTTCCATGTGTGGTTTAGAAACAACCGCGCCAATTTTTGTTTTTTCATCTAACGGTGCGCCCACTACTAGTTTTTGTGTTTTAGCTACAAAATCTATTTTAAATTTTTCGTAGATAGAACGCTCCACAAATATTCTTGAACCACATAAACATATTTGCCCTTGATTGGCAAACGACGATAGCATGGTAGTAGACAACATTTTATCGTAATCGCAATCTGCAAAAATGATATTTGGATTTTTACCACCTAATTCCAATGATAGTTTTTTAAACATGGGCGCAGCAATACTGGCGATGCTTGCGCCTGTTTTGGTTCCGCCTGTAAATGAAATTAAAGGCACATCTGTACTGCTCACAATAGCGTTACCAACTTTATGTCCGTAACCATGCACAATATTTAAAACGCCTTTTGGTAAACCTGCTTTGATGCATATTTCAGAAAGTAGGTAAGCCGTCATTGGAGTAATTTCAGATGGCTTGGCAACTACTGTGCAACCAGCAGCTAAAGCTGGAGCAATTTTCCAAGAGAATAAATACAATGGTAAATTCCAAGGAGAAATACAGCCCGCCACACCAACAGGTTGACGCAAGGTATAATTAATAGCTGTATCTTCCATGCTATGCGCATGAGCAGCATAGTGCAAAATGCCCGTTCCATAGAAATGAAAGTTAGCAGCCGCTCTTGGTATATCCACCGATTTAGCTAAGTGTAAAGGTTTTCCGTTATCCAAGCTTTCTGCTTTTGCTAATTCATCTAACTGCTCTTCAATTAATGACGCAATTTTTAAAAGATACTTTGAACGAGTTTCTTTAGGAGTAACACTCCAAGTTTTAAATGCTTCTTTAGCAGCAGCAATAGCCTTTTCAGCATCGCGCTCATCGCTATCTGGAATTAAGGAATAAACAATCCCACGAGATGGGTCGTAGTTCTCGATATGTTGGTTTGAGTTAGGATCAACTAACTCACCATTGATGTAATTTTTAAGTTTAAACATGGTCATAAATAGGACACTAATTTAAGTAAATAGCTCCAATTTTTTTAACCAAAATTAGATTAAACTTAGTTTCTATTCATCTACAGTTCTAAAAGAGCCTTTTTGTCTGTTTTATAGTTTGAATTTTGTTGGTATTTCCGCTAACAAAGAGATTTAATTATTATAGTAAAATTACTATCAATAATTTATGATTTAAGACAGATTATTCAAGAAGGAGGTTACTTTTTGTTATTATATATTATGACTACCTTAGCTTATAATTATTTTATGAGTCGTAATATCTTTATAATTTATATTTGCTTGATAGGCTGTAATATCCTTCACTGCCAAGATATAATATATATGGTCAGTGGTCAAAAAATTGAAGCAAACATAAAAGAGATTTCTAAGGACGGTATTAGCTATAAAAATTACAATGACATCGATACAAATAGCTCTTCATTTTTTATAAATAGAATTAGTGTTGTGGTCATTAAATATAATAACGGCGTTACAGAAATATTTAATGCAAATCCTAATGAGTTACAAGATCAAGTAAGTAATTTATTGGGTAGCAGTGCAAAAAGTAAAAAAGTAGATGACCTGTATTCCCTAAACAAAAACTTACTTTCAATTAATTCTCTTGCATTAGCAAATGGAGATTTTACGTTAATGTATGATCGTGATGTATTAAATAATAAGATTCAATTATCTTTTTTAGGAGGTTATAACTTTAACTCAAGAATGGGCGCCTTAAACTTATACATAACCGATTCAAAAGATAAAGCAAAAAAATTATTTGATGCGGGTATTGGAATTAATTACCTTTTCGATAATACTATCAGTAATAGAATAAATTATTTTGTAGGATTTTTAGGTAAGTATATGGTCTACAATTACCAGCAATTAGTGGACACTACTAATAATCAAAAAAAATATCAACCCGCAACAGGAAACCAAATTTCATTAATGCTTACTAATGGCTGTTTATTTCGTATTTCGCCAAATTTTAACGTCAAAATAATATGTTCCATCGGAAAGTCAATCAATTCGGTTTCGTTAGATAAAATAAATGATAAAGGAGAAAAAATAGATTATTCTAACTTTCCTAAAATGTATTTAGGATATTGTTTTGGATATCGATTTTAAAATCATGAGGTCGATCATTACCATTATAATAGTTGTCGTAAGTTATAAGTTTTCTTATGCTCAGGATAAACTATTTTTAAGAAATGATAGTATTATTCAATGCAATGTAGTTTCCATATTTGGTTCAACAATCAACTATAAACTTCTTAATCAAAAAGAATTACAAAAGATTCCCAAATCACAAGCCATTCTCATTGAATATAAAAGTGGCAAAATATGTTTTTTTAATTCAGGAATAGTTGCGGATGTTGCAGATTCACTTCCTCATATTGAAACGAAAGCTGAAAAGAACACGCGCGAGTTGGAAGAATTCAAAAAAAAGGAGTTAACCTACCCAAATAATTTCGTTGGATTTTACCCAACGCAATTGCTACTTGGTCGTTTTACATTATCATATGAAAGATTATTTGCCAATAAGTCAATTGGAATAAATATCCCGCTAAGCATCACCTATAATCCGGGAAATGCGATACGTTATTTAGCTACAGGCTCTACTTCCGTTTCAACTAATACAACAAGCACAAATACTACAAATAATAACAATAGTAATAATAGAAATAATAATGAACCGCCACCTTCTGGTATCGGATTTATTGGTGGATTCGATATCAATTATTATTATGATATTGAACCAGAAACAAAATACTATTTTGGACCACGAATTCGTTATGGTACAGACATCTTGTTGGGTTCTATTGAAGGATTAACTTTTCAAATTCAAAATGGAATAATGCTCACAAGCGGGAAAAATTTTGCGACCAACGTTGGATTTGGAGTAGGATTTTTTAAACTTTCAGCAAAATATGCCAATTTTCCCGGTTATAGCTCAAAGCAAGTCTATCCTTGGATGTCCATTACTTGGAGAACTTGTTATAGATTTTAAAGCTTAAAACGATTTTTATATCCTTTATTACCTTGCAAACCACCACTATGTATGATTAGTATTTCTTGCTCTTTATCTAATGTATTTTGTTTCATCAAATCAAAAGCAGCAAAAAATAGTTTGGTTGTATAAACGTAATCTAAAGGAATTTCATAGGTTTCTTCAAACCATAATTTAAATTCTAATAATTCAGAAGTGTGTTTTGCGTATCCCCCAAAATGATAATTGTTTAAAATAGTAGTATGAGATTCATGAGATTTCGCATCAAATTTTAATACATTTATTACAATTAAGTTTTGGTTTGGAAGTAATGATTTAGAAATGCCTTTATATGTAGTTCCTGTTCCGGAGGCACAAAAAATATTTTTGTAGTTAGACGTTTCTGAAGTTAAAATTTCTTCGCAGCCTTTTTGTCCTAATCGATTATCACCGCCTTCCGGAATAACATAAGCATCAGGGTACATGTATCGTAATCTTTGCAAGTAGTCACTATCATTTTTTTGAGCGTATTCATTTCTACTTACAAACAATAACTCCATGCCGTTTTGCTGAGCAACATAAAGAGTAGAATTGATAGCTGAATTTATTTCTCCTCTAATAATTCCTATACTTTTTAAACCATTAAATTTGCAAGCAGCTGCTGTAGCAGCAATGTGGTTTGAAAAAGCACCACCAAAAGTGATGATGGCGTTTTTGTTTTCTTTTTGAGCTTGTTCTAAATTATATTTAAGTTTAAACCATTTATTTCCGGATATTTCTGGATGAATTAAATCTAAACGAAGGATACCAATACGATAACCATTATAGTTTATTTGATTAATAATAGGAGAATAATTAATCATTTTTAAAACCAAACATCCAAACAAAAAATAAATTCGCTTCTTTCTTTTTGATATTTTCCGTTGTACAAAAAGTTCTCTTTTTCTGAATTTAATTGCCTGCCTTCAATACTTAAAGCCAAATTCTTTAACGGTTTATATTCAATCCCAAAAGTAGCTCCCCACGTATATTTTCCCATATTTGATCCTGAACTCAATATTTCATCTTCATCACTAAACCATTCGCCTCTTGTATAAAACCCAATTTTTTTAAAAGTTTGGTGCTTAAAAATAATTAGCGAACTATTCATAAATGCGGAACTAACATCGGCTTGGTTAATTCTCTTACGATATTCTTCAATTCCATAATTAAACTCTGCACCCATACTTATTTTATTTTTTTGATAAGTCAGATAAAAATTATGGTAAAATCGCTGATGTTTTAAATTAATAGAATCAGCCGTGTCATCTCCTGTAATAAAATTGTAGGTCATTGATAAATTATCATTTGGCGCAAATACGATTGAACTGCCTATCAGCTTGTTTTTATTGGTTTCTATAATCGAACTAAAACTATTAAAGGAATTTAATTGAACACTTAGTTTTGGCGTAAGTAAGTAAGTAAGTTTTGCTCCCGAAAAAAAATAGGGTTCGTACACGTTAGCTAAGGTCATGCTTGAAGTAATGTTTTCTCTTGGTTGAGTGCTTTCTAATCCAATATGTGATCTAAAAACACCTGCATCTAGCCACAAATTCTTAATCAACTCAACTCCAGCATTAGCTTCCTGGATCATATTAAATTTTGATGGCCAGGTACTTTCAGCAATATCGCCGTAATGAAGAGCAACATTACTTCTTATTTTTTTTGATTTATAACTTAACGAAATCATAACCATATTCAATCCAAATTGGTTATTTCGTGCCGCCATTGTTGCATGTTTCACATAGCCTACAAGTTTGTCTTCTTTATAATAAGCATAATAGGTACTTAAGTAAGCGCCAATTTCTAATTTAGGTTCACTTAATTTTTCGTCAAGAGCTAATTTTTTATTTTGAAATAAAACATTAGAATCATTTTTTAATTGAATACTAATAAGTTTCTTTTTTATTGAATCTTGCTGCGCTATTGAAGTTGAAGCGAAAAAGACAAAAAGAATTAAAGTAGTATATTTGCATACTGAAATCATGCCGTAAAATTAATCATTAATTTAATGTTTAATAAAGAATTAGACCCAGAAGACTTTTATTATAGCCCTGAGGGTTATATTATATTTACTGAAAAATATCATTTAAAAAGAGGGTATTGTTGCAAAAATGGTTGCAAACATTGCCCGTATGGATATAATAAAAAAACTGGTAAGTTTGAAAATGATAAGAAATCTTAAGTAGTTTCAAAGGTTTCTTAATTCATTTTATTTTTAGATATTTGACAATTACATTTTATAATTTGTTTAATTTAACTGCACTTAATAATAATCAAATTCATTACCTTAATATTGGTTTAATGATTTTATCGGCAATACTTGCCTTTATTCTTCCATTCGAATTATTTTTGTTTTCCTATGCTGTTTTAGGTCCGCTTCATTATTTAACAGAAATTGGTTGGCTGCACAAAAAAAATTATTTTACAAAAGGTAAATACGATTTTTTATTCTTGAGTATTTTGTGCGCCTTAGTTTTTTACTTTTCTTTTATCAAACCTGCAAAAACAGATTCTCAAATTCCTAATATTATTTTTTTTGCAGTTTTACTATCGCTCATTTTTGTATTCATAAAAGATAATTTATACAGAGTTGTATTAGCTTTATTGGCTATCATTGGATTAACAATGGCTAAAACAGGTAGTACCTATTTTATTTGGGTAGGTGTATTTTTACCAACCATCATTCATGTGTTTATTTTTACCTGGGCTTTTATGTTTTATGGAGTTTTAAAAAACAAATCGTTAGCAGGTTATTTATCAGTTATAGCACTAAGCATAATAGCATTATCCTTTTTTATTATTAAGGCGCCTGGGCTTCAATATGAGGTATCTGCTTATGTTGGGAAAAGCTATGATTTATTTTATCTATTAAATAAATTTTTAATTGAATTTTTTGGGTTAACCTCAAATACAACTGATGATGGCACTTTAGTTTATAAAACTAATGCGGGATTCATCGTGATGCGATTTATCGCATTTGCCTACACCTATCATTATTTAAATTGGTTTTCTAAAACTTCAATTATACAATGGCATAAAGTGCCGAAAAAAACGCTGTTTACTACTATTTCATTATGGATATTTTCAGTTGCATTGTATGTTGTTGATTATAATATTGGCTTAAAAGCATTGTATTTTTTAAGTTTTTTGCATGTTTTTCTAGAATTTCCTTTAAACATTACCTCATTTCAAGGTATTATTAATTCAGTTTTTTCTGTTAAGAAATAAGCATTTTAAGTCTATTTTCAGTAGTTTTGGTTAAAAATTAATCATTATATTAGGGCTTGAAAAAAATGTTGTGAAAATTTCTAAAGAGTTTAAAATAGGTATTATTGTAACAGCTGCTATTGGCTTATTTATATGGGGATTTAATTTCCTTAAAGGATTTGATATATTTAGTCATAAGTACGAATTATATGCTGTTTATCCTAAAATTGACGGGTTAATTGAAGCAAATCCGCTATTAATTAATGGTTTTAAAGTAGGCCAGATAAATAAAATTTCTTTGATTAAAGACAACAATGGGCAGTACGGCGTACTTGTAAAATTTTTATTGACAGAGGATGTTCAAATTCCTAAATACTCAATAGCAAGAGCTGTGAGTTCTGATTTATTGGGATCAAAAGCGGTTGAAATTATTTATAGTAATGAATCTGAATTTGTAAAATCAGGTGATACCTTAGTAGCAGAAACTGAGGAAGGATTAAAAACTGCCGTTAGTAAGCAATTAGCTCCTTTGCAGAAAAAAATTGAAGGTTTGGTTTCTTCCGTGGATTCTGTTATGACTATTGTAGAAGTAGTGCTGAATGACAAAACTCGCGAAAATTTAAGTAAGTCTTTTGAAAGTATAAAGAAAGCCATTCAAAGTTTAGAACAAACTGCTTATAAATTAGATGACTTAGTAGCTTCCGAAAAATCTAAAATATCTTCTATCTTAACTAAGTTAAATAGTTTAGCAGCTATGCTTGAAAAGAATACAGGTAAAATTGATAATGTCATAGGTAATTTTAGCAGTCTGTCAGATAGTTTAGCTAAATCAAATTTAAAAAGTGCTATTGAAGAAGCAGATAAAACATTGGCTGAACTTAATAAATTAGTTGCTCAAATTAATGCGGGCCAAGGCACACTTGGTAAATTAGCTAAAAACGATTCTTTGTATAATAACTTAAATAAAGCTAGTGATGATTTAGATAAGTTAATGAAGGATTTACGAATTAATCCGGAACGCTATATTCACTTCTCTGTTTTTGGAAGAAAAGATAAAAACAAACCTAAACTCTAATTTCGCTCTATGATTTCATCAATCATTTTTGTCGCCTTTTTTATTGCCGGAACAACATTTTTTTTCATCAATGCAAAAAAAATTCGTCGCAACATTTTATTAGGTAAAAATATTTCAATTACTGATAATAAAGCTGAACGTTTAAAAACAATGATTTTGGTTGCGTTAGGCCAAAAAAAAATGTTCACGCGCCCTATTCCTGCATTATTACATTTATGCTTGTACGCAGCTTTTGTAATTACGCAAATCGAATTAATTGAAATTATTTTTGATGGTATAACTGGTCACCATAGAGCTTTTAGAGCTTCGTTGGGCGGGTTTTACACATTTATGGTCAGTTTCATTGAGATATTATCAGTTTTAGCGTTTGTTGGAACTGTAGCATTTTTAGCACGAAGAAATTCATTAAAAATACCTCGCTTAGTAAAAAGCGAATTAAATGGCTGGCCAAAATTAGACGCGAATATTATTTTAATTATGGAAATCATTTTGATCTGTTTTATCTTTATGATGAATGGAGCAGATGAAGTATTGTATTCGAGAGGCCAATCTCACGCTGAAAACTTAGGTGATGCTTCATTAGGTTTATCAATCAGCAGTTATTTAGGGCCGTTAATTTATGGTTCAATGCCAACTCCTGGACTTCATGTTATTGAGCGCATCGGTTGGTGGGGACATATCATTATGGTATTTGGATTTTTAAATTATTTACCATTTTCAAAGCATCTACATATTTTATTAGCTTTCCCTAACACCTATTTTTCTAACTTAAAAGTTAAAGGACAATTCGCTAATTTATTTGAAGTTACTGATGTTGTGAAACCTAATTTTGATACTGCTTATCAACCTGTATTAGATCCTAACGCCGTAATTAAATTTGGTGTAAAGGATGTAACAGATTTAACTTGGAAAAATTTATTGGATGCCTATTCATGCACAGAGTGCGGCCGTTGCACCTCTGCTTGTCCGCAAAATATAACTGGTAAGGCCTTATCTCCGCGTAAAATTATGATGGATACCAGAGATAGATTAGAAGAAGTTGGAAAGAATATTGATGCAAATGGTGGAACTTTTATAGATGACGGAAAAACATTGCTAGGAGATTACATTAAACACGAAGAAATTTGGGCGTGCAATACTTGTAACGCTTGCGTTCAGGAATGCCCCGTTAATATTGATCCTTTAGCTATTATTGTTGGCTTACGTCAGCAATTAGTATTAGAGCAAAGTTCAGCTCCAAACGAATTAAATGGCATGTTTTCAAATTTAGAAAACAACGGTGCACCATGGCAATTTAGTCCGGCAGACAGAGCAAATTGGATCACCGAAAATTAATTGAATTATACATGTTTTATTATAAGCAAACTTATTAAAGTATAAAATTATGGAAGGCATTTACATTCCAACAATGCAAGAAAAAATAGCCAAAGGCGAAACACCCGATATTTTATTTTGGGTTGGTTGTTCAGGTAGTTTTGATGACAGAGCAAAAAAAATCACGAAAGCTATTGTTCGTATTTTAAATCATGTAGGTGCAAATTTTGCAGTACTTGGTGTTGAAGAATCTTGCACTGGCGATCCTGCAAAACGCGCCGGAAACGAATTCTTATTTCAAATGCAAGCCATGCAAAATATTACTATTTTAAATGGATATGATGTTAAGAAAATTGTAACAGGTTGTCCGCATTGCTTCAACACAATTAAAAATGAGTATCCCGAATTAGGTGGAAAATACGAAGTGATTCATCATACCGAATTGGTTCAACAATTAATTAACGAAGGAAAATTAAAAGTTCAAGGTGGAGAATTTAAAGGAAAAAAAATTGTATTTCACGACCCTTGTTATTTAGGAAGAGCAAATAATGTATACGAAGCACCTCGCGATGTGATTTCGAAATTAGATGCTGAGTTAGTTGAAATGAAACGCAGTAAAGCAAATGGATTATGCTGCGGAGCAGGTGGAGCACAAATGTTTAAGGAAGCAGAAAAAGGAACGAAAGAGGTAAATGTTGAGCGTGCAGAAGAAGCATTGTCACATAATCCCGATATTATTGCTGTTGGCTGCCCTTTTTGTAATACCATGATGACGGATGGCGTAAAACATTTTAATAAAGAAGATAAAACCAAAGTATTAGATGTTGCGGAATTAATTGCAACGGCTAATGATTTATAATTAAAGTTAATGAAAAATATACTTTTTGTAGTTCTTATTTCAGCATCCTTATTTTCCTGTAATTCTAAAGAAGCTGGCGCGGATGAGAATACACATAAAACCGATTCTCTATTAAAAATAATTAATTCACCTGAGTTAGCGGCTTTAAATAAAAAAATTCTTGATAATCCAGAAGAAGCAAACCTTTATAACGAGCGAGCAAAAATATATTTACAATTTAAACAATTTGATGAGGCTATTAATGATTCAAAAAGATCATTAAGAATGGATTCATCAAATGCTAGTTATTATTTAACGGAAGCGGATATTTTTTTCGCATCAAATGAAACCAGAAATGCTAAAGATGTTTTAGAAAAAGTTGTGAAAAAATTTCCTGAAAACACGGAAGGTTTGCTAAAACTAGGCGAGCTGTATTATTTTGTGAAACAATATGAAAACGCCTTTGCTAAAATAAATCAAGCTTTAAAGGTTAACGAAAACTTAGCGAAAGCATATTATTTAAAAGGTAGTATTTATAGGGAAATTGGGGATACAGGAAAAGCTATTTCGAGTTTAGAAACAACCATAGAACAGGATAATAAAAATTATGGGGCTTTTTTAGATTTAGGAATAATTTATGGTGCTAAAAAAAATCCTCTCGCTTTTCAATATTATGATAATGCGCTTTCAATTAATCCTTCAAGTAATGATGCGTTATATGCAAAAGCAAAATTATTTCAAGATTTAGAAAAAATAAACGATGCCGTTTTAATTTATAATAAAATTTTAAAAAACAATCCTGCTCATTTATTTTCTTTATATAATTTAGGAGCAATTGAATATAGCATCAATAAAAATCCAAAAAAAGCCATCGACTATTTTTCAACTGCAATCAATGCTGATGCTAAATACACAGAAGCCTACTTTGCACGTGCTGTATGTTATCAGGAATTAAATGAAAACGAAAATTCTTCGGCAGATTATAAGATGTGTTTACAATTAAAACCAAATTACGCTCCAGCAATAGATGGATTAAATTCCTTAGGCAAATAATAGATCGCTCTACTTACTATTCCAAAACAAATTGTTTAGCTGCTATTTTTTTACCATTATCTAATACATTCAAAATATATTGGCCCTTAGCTAAATCAGAGACAGAAATAACATTTTCATTACTAATATTGCTAATTTGTTTTACCATTTTACCTTGAAGATTATAAATTTCGATGTTGGCCTTGCCAAATGAACTAAACTTTAAAATAGTTACATTTAATGCAGTAGAAGCAGGATTTGGAAATAAATTCAATTCAATTTTATGATGTTGTTTTTCAGTATTACTAACTAAAATATTACTATGTCCGTTTGCAAAAGCATATTCGCCAAGTTTAAAAGTATCTACTGTTATTAATCCTGTTTTTGATGATAATTTTAATTTCGAGTAACTAGACACTTCTCGCCAATCATCTCCCGCATTCTTCCTATACAATAAAATAATGCTATCACCATTTACTATGGTTAAACAAGTATCTAAATAACTATTATTAGAAGTTACTTTATTACCATCATAATTAAATCTAATTTTACTTGCAAAGCCAGGAGATAACAACCCATCTACTTTCCAATAATGTTGCGAATTTAATCTAAAATTATACTGATTATTTTTAAAAGAATCTGGCGCAGCAAAGTTATGTTCAATTCTAATATAAGAAGAATCTAATCCTTTATTTGAAACAACAAGATTTGCTCTTCCTAGTGAATAAGAAATAGTACCAGTTGACTTAATAGTTTTATATTCAGATGAAATAGCATCACTAATTTTAGAGTCAACATTAATTCCTACAAACTTAGGAAATACATTTGTTTGTAAAGTAAATGAACTAGAAACACCAGTCATAGTAATGATTTTTACTTCTTTATTCCATGCGCTATTCATAAAGGTTAATTCCAATGGTACATTCGAATATAAGTTGGGTGCTCCAAATAATTTTTGCTTAACAAATACAACTGTTGAATAAGGAGATGCAGT
Organism: Bacteroidia bacterium; assembly: GCA_021740825.1. Lineage (GTDB taxonomy): Bacteria > Bacteroidota > Bacteroidia > B-17B0 > Aurantibacillaceae > UBA4416. The sequence continues at coordinate 47,207 of JAIOZA010000001.1, forward strand.
GCCTGTTGTTTTTACAGAGTCTATTGAAAAATGAGGCCATCCACCATTTAACACCCAGTTGTCAAAAAAATCAGTTAAATTTTGTCCGGAAGATAGTTGTAGCAAATCTCTAAACTCAATACTATTCATATTCTTGTAAGCTTTTTGCTGCAACACATATTTTAATGCTGCAAAAAATGGAATATCTCCCATGTAACTTCTTAAGGTATGCGCAACATCAGAACCTTTTTTATAAACATGATCGCCGTAGGTGTATTCATGCGGAACACCGGATATGGCTCTAAATCCTTTTTCTCTTAAATGAATAAATTTAACAATATCATCGTGCACCAATTTTACTTCGGTTAAATATTTACCGTAGTTATAGGTCCACTCTAAAAATAATCGTTCGCTATAACTAGCCATTCCTTCATTTAACCACATATCTTCTTGTGTTTCACAAGTCATTAAATCTCCCCACCAATGATGCGACAATTCATGCGCCATTAATTGAGATTCATACGCAATTGATGTGGCAGCTTGAGGATAAGCAATGTTAGTAGTATGTTCCATTGCACCACTATTAAAAGGAACTAGGCAATACCCTACTCTGTTCCAAACATACGGACCATAATAATTTTCGTAACCTAAAATGGCATTAGGTAAATGAACAAAACCATTTTTTAAACCTATGGTATCAACAGCTCGAGCCGCTAATGTAATTGGTAAATTTCCATTAGCTGCATTAACAACCCAATTAACTTGAGTATAATCAGCAACAGCTACCGAGGCTAAATAAGATGGAATCTCTTTATTTAAAACCCAATTTCGTGTTCTAAAACTTCCATTTACAACATCAGATATTAATTGGCCATTACAAAAAGAAGTTTTTGATGTACTTGTTATTATATTAAACTCATACAACGATTTTTCTACAAAATTATCAAAGCAAGGAAACCAAACTCTGCCATAATTATGTGGTTTAGCTCCAAAGCCTACGCCTAAATTATAGGCATAATTTCCGCTAAACGAAAAACCTCCCCAACCTGCTGGATCGCCCTGCGGAACGCCATGATAGTAAACAATTATATTACTTGTATCAATGGTATTTAATGTGGTTTGAAAATTTACTCGTAATAATGTATCGTTATAATTATATGTTAGTAAAACTGAATTTTGAGTTATACTATCTATTGCCATTTTTAATAAATCAAACGAAATAGAATTTTGTGAATTTAATTTAGGTGCAAACTTAATAACGGTGTTTCCTTTTATTTTTTGATTACTAAAATCAGTAATATCTAAATTAATAGTGTATTTAATAATATCAAATGTATCACTTCTTAAATTTTCAGGAGAAAAGTAAATAGATGCGACTTTAGCTGGTTGATTTTTAGATTGACAAGTAGCAACTTGAGCTAGAAACAAATTTACTTTCAACAAGAATACAATAGGAAGTATGCAATAAATGAATTTCATTTTTATAATTTTAATTAAAGTTAATTATTTTTAATTGATTAATAAAACCATTAGCTTTTATAGTTTAGTTTTTTTGTTCTGGACTGCGCTCGAACTGACAAACAAGCCTTAATGTTTTTTTAGTCTATTTTATATGAGCTAATGGTACAAAACCAAATAAAAGAAGATGTCATTAAGAAATTACTTTTATAAATACTGAATTAAATTCTATTCAGAGATTTATAAAAAAGCACATCTTAACAAAATTGATTAAATAAATTATTGTAGTTTAATGACCTTCAGCTAATTAAATATTTTGCTATAAAACGTAGCAAAACAAATCTCTATTTCGTAGTAAATTCAATCTCCCAAATTAATTATGATGGAGAGAAAGATAGTACATATGGATTTAGATACATTTTTTGTGTCCTGCGAAAGATTAACCAATTCGCAATTAAATGCAATTCCGTTAATTATTGGAGGAACTTCCGGGCGTGGCGTTGTATCATCTTGCTCATACGAAGCACGTAAATTTGGTGTACGTTCTGCTATGCCTATGGTAATGGCTATGCGCCTTTGTCCTCAAGCTAAAGTTATTAAAGGTGATATGGAGTTATATTCCAAACTATCGCATCAAGTAACAGAAGTTATTCAAAGTAAAGCACCAATTGTAGAAAAAGCTAGTATTGATGAATTTTATTTAGATGTAAGTGGCATGGATAAATTTTTTGGTTGCTACAAATTTACTAAAGAACTAGTAGAATTAATTACCAAAGAAACCGGACTGCCAATAAGTTTTGCTTTATCAGTTAATAAAACTGTTTCAAAAATTGGCACAGGAGAATCAAAACCTATTGGCCGTTTAGAAATTAAAGAAGATAATGTACGTCCTTTTTTAAATCCTCTCTCTATACAAAAAATTCCAATGTTAGGCGATGTCACTTTTCAACTACTCTCAAGAATTGGCATTAGAACTATAGAAACACTATCCGAAATGCCTGTTCAGGTTTTGCAACAAATGATTGGTAAAAACGGTATTGATATTTGGAAAAAAGCAAATGGCATTGATAATAATCCGGTAGAGCCATATTCAGAAAGAAAATCTATTTCAACCGAACACACTTTTGAGCAAGATACCATTGATATTCCAAAACTTAAATTATTAATTGTTGGTATGATAGAAAAACTCGCTTTTCAATTACGATCGGAAGAATGGCTTACTTCAACCATTTCTGTAAAAATACGATACAGTAATTTTGATACTGAACAAAAGCAAAGTAAAATAGCTTACACATCTTGTGATCATGTATTGATTCCAAAAGTTACGGAACTATTTGACAAACTTTATAATCGCCGTATGCGCTTACGTTTAATTGGTGTTCGTTTTTCTGGCTTAGTACGTGGTACTTATCAGATAGATTTATTTGACGATACTACTGAAATGATGTCTTTATATCAAGCTATTGATAAAATGAAAAACAAATTTGGTTTTGATTCAGTTATGCGTTGTGCTGGCGCATCTATCAAACCAAAAATTGATAAAAAAAATAATTATAAAAAATAAATGTACCTCAATTGTCACTCCTACCATAGTTTACGATACGGAACAATTCCATTAAACGAATTGGTGGAACAAGCTATAGGTTATGGATTAAAAGCTATGGCATTAACTGATGTAAATACAGTAACTGGTATTTACGATTTTGTAAAAGCATGTAAAACTGCTAATATCAAACCACTTGTAGGAATAGAATTTAGAAGTGTAAACAAATTACATTTTATTACCCTTGCCAAACATAAAGATGGTATTGGAGAAATATGTCGTTTGCTAACCAAACATAATATTGATGGCACAGCAATACCTTTATTTGCTCCCGACTTTAATCACGTTATTGTTATTTATCCTATTGATAACGTGCCTTTAATTTTAAAAGACTACGAATACATTGGAATACGACCAGAAGAATTAGCTAAACTATACTTATCTGAATGGAAAAGGATGTTAAAAAAAATGCTAATACTACAACCTGTAACCTTTAGAATAAAAAAAGAATTTAATCTTCATAAAATTTTAAGAGCAATAGACACAAATATTATTTTATCAAAATTAACACCCGAAGATTATTGCAAAACTACAGAGGTAATGATACCCTTAGATGAGTTAATATTGAAGTATAAAGATTTTCCTGATATTATAAAAAATACAGAACGTGTCATTGAAGATTGTAATTTCGAATTTGAATTTAATATTTCTCGTAATAAAAAATATTATACTGAAAGTAAATATGGCGATAAATTATTGCTCGAAAGCTTAGCACAGCGTGGATTAGAAAAACGATATGGTAAAAAAAATAAAGAAGCGCAGGCTAGAGTTTTAAAAGAACTTAAAGTAATTGATGACTTAAATTTTAATGGTTATTTTTTAATTACGTGGGATATTATTCGTTTTAGTAACAGTGCGGGGTTTATGCATGTTGGGCGTGGTAGTGGTGCAAATAGTATTGTAAGTTATTGCCTTGGAATTACTAATATTTGCCCTATTGAATTAGATTTATATTTTGAACGCTTTTTAAATTCGAATCGTAAAAGTCCACCCGATTTTGATATTGATTGGTCATGGAAAGAAAGAGATCATATTTTAAACTATATTTTTAAACGATTCGACCCTGAACATGTTGCATTTTGTGGCACCAATGTAGAGTTTAAATACCGAAGTATTTTTAGAGAAGTTGGAAAAGTATTTGGTTTACCAAAAGAAGATTTGGACGCCTTAGCTAAAAATCCGATAGCAAAACACCATCAAAATCAATTAGTACAATTAATACAACACTATGGTTTAATGCTTGAGAAATATCCTAATCAAAGAAGTATGCACTCGTGTGGTATTATTATTTCAGAAGAACCAATAACAAATTTCACAGCTTTAGAAATGCCCCCAAAAGGCTTTCCAATTGTACAATTTGATATGCATGTAGCCGAAGATATTGGCTTTGACAAATTTGATATTTTAAGTCAGCGAGGATTAGGAACCATTGATGACACGATAAAATTAATACAAAAAAATAGAGGGATAAAAGTTGATATTACAGATGTCAACCTTTCTAAAGATGAAGTTAATTGTAATGCGTATTTAAGTAAAGGAAAAACCATTGGCTGCTTTTATATAGAAAGTCCTGCTATGAGAGGTTTGTTGAGAAGATTGAAATGTGATAATTATAAAGTATTAGTAGCTGCATCAAGTATTATTAGACCAGGAGTAGCTCAAAGTGGCATGATGAAAGAATATATTTTTCGTCATAACTCGCCTGATAAATTCGAATATTTTCACGAAGTATTTAAAGAACAACTCGGCGAAACTTATGGAGTAATGGTTTACCAAGAAGATGTAATAAAAATAGCATTACACTATGCCGGATTAGAACCATCTTATGGAGATATTTTACGCAGAGCCATTAGTGGCAAAAGTCGATCCTTAAAAGAATTACAATTAGTAAAAGAACAGTTTTTTTTATCCTGCCAAAAATTAGGACGAGATTTAAAATTAAGTGAAGAAGTTTACAGGCAAATAGAAAGTTTTGCAGGCTATAGTTTTTGCAAAGCACATTCAGCTTCGTATGCTGTAGAAAGTTACCAAAGTTTATATCTTAAAGTGTATTATGAAATTGAGTTTATGGTATCCGCTATTAATAATGGTGGCGGATTTTACAGAATGGAAATTTATTTACACGAGGCCCGCATGGCAGGTGCAATTATTCATAACCCTTGCGTAAACAAAAGCACCTATCACACCAACGTTTATAATAAAGACTTATATATTGGATTAATGCATATTGAAAAAGTAGAAAGTGATTTAATACTTAAAATTATAGAAGAACGAGAACAATACGGCAACTATCAATCTTTAGAAGATTTTGTAAATCGCATAACTATAGCTATTGAAAGTTTACAACGATTAATATTTATTGGAGCATTTCGATTTACTGGAAAAACTAAAAATGAATTGGCGTTATCTGCCCGATTACTGCTAGTAAATTTTAAATCTCAAAATAAAAACCTCACTCTTTTACAAGAACCTGTTGTAGAATATAAATTACCTAAACTGAATCGTTCGTTTTTTGAAGATGCTTTTGATGAAATAGAAATATTAAGTTTTCCTGTTTCATATTCACCATTTGATTTATTGAAAACAACATATAGAGGCGATGTATTAGTGAAAGATTTATTAAACCATCATCAACAATATGTAAAAATGTTGGCATACTTAGTATCTATTAAAAAAAATCCTACCAAACAAGGTATGATGGCATTTGGCACTTGGATTGATGTAGAAGGAAACTTTTTTGACACAGCACACTTTGCCAAAAATTTAGAAACATATCCTTTTGAAGGTGCTGGATGTTATTTATTATATGGCAGAGTAGAAGTAGATTATCATTTTCCTACCATTACTATTTACAAAATGGCTAAAATGCCTTTCATAGCAGATCCACGCTATGAAAACTCAAAATCAAGACAATTTACAGCACAACAAAATATGAAACCAGATGTAAGCAACACACATCGAGCGCCCTACCCTAGTCAAGATGAAATAGGATTACCAAGACATAAAATGAAATGATTAAATAATAAATAACATTACTATTTTTTTATTATCATCAGGTAAACCTAAGCGCCAATAAGTTCTCTATTATGCAGAAATACAAATATAAAATAGGAAACGAAAAAATACTTGTCACTTTTAAAATCAAATTAATTATACTCATAAAGTTGATGTAATTAACCTTAAAAAATTAAAATTATGGAAATTGTAAAATCAAAAAAAACAGAAGTTATAGTTGTTATACTATCATTAGCATTTATACTTATTGCAACTGCTTATACTAGTTAAATTTTAAGTAGCAAGATTATATAAACTTCCCCCTTTTTCAAATAACTTATCTACTCTTTTTTCAATTTCTGGATTTTTTTCTAACACAGGAGCATGATGTGGTTTTATTCGCGCATCAATAATTATATTATCGCAGCCAAAATGCTTGTATTCTGTAAACGAATTAATGCCATATATATCATGACTTGGATTAGAACGTGTAAATGTTACCCATAACCAATTCTTTAAATTCGCTGCTGTAAATTCAGAATCATCCACTATTACTATCATTGGAAATCCAACGAGATTAATATTTTTTTGTTTTACTTCTTCATTAAAATTTCCAAACTCTTGTTTTGCTTTTTCGTATGTCTCAAATTTATTTCCCTGCAAAACCAATACGCCCGGTATTGCTACTTGAGGGTTTTGAAAAGTATTTAGTTCTTTTAATGAAGTATTTATTGTAGTTGATAATTTTCGTAACACCTCACCGTATGCAGCTACTACTAATTTACTACCACTATTTAAACTAGTTCCACTATAGTCTAAAGTATCAATACTGGTGTTTGTATAGAAATGCAAATCGCGCTTTAAATTAATGCGCTCTAAAATAAATTGATAAAATTCAGATTCCTGATGGGTTGATATTTTATTAGTTTCATCAGCAGTGATGAATAAATATTTTGCTAAACTTAATTGCCCTTTTCCTAAAATATGATTAGCAATGGTTAATAGTTCAGCAGGTTGTTTAGTTTGATTATACGGCGTATAACGTTCACTGCCTATAGCTAGTAATAAAGGATGAACGCCAGCGGCATCAACTGCATGAACTTCTTTTACTCCGGGCAATTCAAATTTAATGGCATCACCTGTTAACTCATGTATAATTTGTCCAAAGCTAGTATCTTCTTGGGGTGGACGACCAACAACTGTGAAAGGCCAAATAGCATCTTCCCTGTGATATACTTTATGAACACGCATTAAAGGAAAATTATGCTTTAAACTATAGTATCCTAAATGGTCACCAAAAGGACCTTCCATCTTATTTTCATTCGGAAAAACCTCGCCAGTAATCACAAAATCTGCATCTGTGCTTACGCAAAATCCATCTTGATAGTTATATCTAAATCTTCTATTTCCTAAGGCGCCGGCAAATGTCATTTCACTTAATCCTTCCGGTAATGGCATTACTGCTGCAACTGAATGACTTGGTGGACCACCAATAAAAATAGATACTTTTAAAGGCTTTCCTAATTTATTAGCTTTGCTTTGATGCACTCCAATACCACGATGTAACTGATAGTGTAAACCAATTTCTTTATTTAAAATATAATCGTTGCCATTTAATTGTATACGATACATGCCCAAATTCGCATTCATAATTCCTTGCTTATCAATATCCTCACTATAAACTTGTGGTAAGGTAACAAATGCGCCGCCATCCATTGGCCAATGTTTAATTAAGGGTATTTTATCAATCGTGGTTTCTTTAAATAAAACAGGTTTTGAAAGTGGATTTTTTAAAGGCAAGGCTGATAAAGCGGTTAATGATATATTGGCGTATTTAAAAGGATTTTTAAGTGCTTTAACTGGGTTGTTTTTTATTTCAATGAGCGTTTGAATTTTTTCAAGCGTATCTCTGAAAATAAATTTACTTCTATCTAAAGTTCCAAAAATATTGGATGCGCATTTAAATTCAGTTCCTTTTACATTTTCAAATAATATTGCCGGGCCTCCCATTTCGAATATACGTAAATGAATGGCTGCCATTTCCAAATTTGGGTCAACTTCTTCTTTTATTCTTACAAGATGATTGTTTTTTTCTAAATCATCTAAACAAGCTCTTAAACTTTTATATCCCATAGTATTTATTAAACACTCTAAAGATAAAGAGGTTTAAATTAATAATTACATTTGAGCTATTAATATTTATAGTATGTCTGCACAAACAAATAAACACATTGCCATAAAATGGTTCGAAGCATTTAATGAACATGATTTAGAAAAATTATTATCGCTTTATGATGATTCGGCGCAACATTACAGTCCGAAATTAAAAACACGAATGCCTGAAACCGCTGGTTTAATTAAAGGAAAATTGGCTTTAAGAGCTTGGTGGCAGGATGCTTTTGATAGATTACCGAGCTTAAAATATGAAGTAATTAAGTTAACGGCAGATGAAGATCAGGTATTCATGGAATATATTAGGCGCGTTGATGGTGAAGATGATTTATCAGTAGGCGAAGTTTTACAAATTGAAAATGAATTAATTATATTTTCAAGAGTATATCATGGTTAGTCATATTTAATAAATAACTACAAAGGCACAATAGTTCTATGTTTAAAACCTCGTTTCAATCACTTACTTTAAAATGATTTTATTTTCTATGTTTCTATGTTTCTATGTGGTTAAAAATAAAAATAACCACATAGAAACATAGCAAAAGTAAGGTTACTAAAGTCTAAAGATAGAAAACTTGTTTTTACACATAGCTAACTACGCAAGGTGTAGCTCCTTTATTTTCGGTTTCATTTATTATAAAAATCTATGTCTCTATGTGTTTAAAAAAATAAATGATGAATATTAAAAAAATTAACAGCAATTAACTAGTTATAAATTCAATATTTATATACCTTAGACTTCATAATGAAAAAGTTATTTCTACTTCCCGTATTATTACTGATAACATTTAAATGTTTTAGTAGTTATATTTTAATTCCGATGGATGATACTCAAAAAAATCATTTAAAGGCTTATGGTATTGCCTATTGGAGTTTAAAAGGTGAATTGGAAATTCAATGGTTAGTAAATTATAGAGGTGGAAGTTTTTTAGTTCCAAATTCAAAGCCGGTTACTACTGAATGTACAATTAGAGGAATTAGTTACGAAATTATTTCAGACGCTCAAGCTAACGGTATCTTAGCGGATATTGCAAATCCGGAAGTAAATCAGGATGCCGTTAAATTAGAGAAAGCTCCAAAAATTGCGGTATATTCTCCAAAAATAAAGCAACCATGGGACGATGCTGTAACGTTAGTTTTAAAGTATGCTGAAATACCTTACGAAGTAGTTTATGATGAAGAAATTTTATCTGATAAATTAGCAGATTACGATTGGTTACACTTGCATCATGAAGATTTCACAGGACAATATGGTCGTTTTTATGCAGGGTTCCATCAAACAGCTTGGTATCAAAACGAAGTAAGAGATAATGAGGCCACTGCAAAAAAACTAGGATTTACAAAAGTATCCCAACTAAAATTAGCTGTTGCAAAAAAAATTAATAATTATGTTTTTACCGGCGGATTTTTATTTGCTATGTGCAGTGCAACAGATAGTTATGATATCGCCTTAGCATCTGAAGGAATTGACATTTGCGAATCGATGTTTGATCATGATCCAGCAGATGCCGGAATGAATAAAAAAATAGATTACACGAAAGGGTATGCTTTTGAAAAATATCAGTTGAGCGCAAATCCAATGGAATATGAATTTTCAACGATTGACGCCACAACGCCAAGACGTCAATATGGTATCAATAAAGATAATGATGTATTTACACTATTTGATTTTTCAGCTAAGTGGGATCCGGTTCCAACCATGCTTTGCCAAAATCATCAACAAACTATCAAAGGTTTTTACGGACAAACAACTGCCTTTACTAAAACATACATCAAGAAAAATATTTTAATTTTAGGAGAAGCAAAAGCTTATAACGAAGCGCGCTATATTCATGGAGATTTTGGTAAAGGAACTTGGACATTTTATGGCGGTCACGACCCAGAAGATTATGAGCATAGAGTTGAAGATCCACCAACAGATTTAAGTTTACATCCAAATTCGCCAGGATACAGATTGATTTTAAATAATATTTTGTTTCCGGCAGCAAAAAAGAAAAAGCAAAAGACTTAATATTTTATACTGAATACCAACTCAAGAATAGTAATTGCTTTTTAAATTCCCGAAAGTTTATTTTTCTAAAAAAATTGATACTCAATGAATATTCAAAAATTATATAAATATATATTTCTACTCCTAATAAGTAACAGTTTATTATTTGCTCAGCAAACTGCAAAACCTAAAATAAAACACCTAGAAATACCTGCGCATAAAGCTAATGAGGCCATTATAGAACATTTTGCCTACACGCTTTCCTACAATGAAAAATATGAACAAGCAAATTGGGTTGCCTATGAATTGACAGATGCAGAAACAAATAGTATTATTAAAAGAGGAAATAATTTTATTACTGACCCACTTGTTTCAACCCAATCAGCAAACAATAATGATTATTCAGAAAGCGGTTTCGATAGAGGACATTTAGCTCCTGCCGGCGATATGGGATGGTCAATTAAGGCGATGGAAGAATCGTTTTATTATAGTAATATGTCGCCACAAGTTCCAAGTTTTAACAGAGGAATTTGGAAACGATTGGAAGATTTAGGTAGAAATTGGGCAAAATTATATTCATCAGTTTACATCGTAACAGGACCCATCTTTGAAGATAGTCTTCCAACCATAGGTCCAAACAAAGTAGCAGTGCCAAAGTATTACTATAAAGTAATTCTTGATTATCACAGCGAATATGCTAAAGGTATTGGATTTATTATGTCAAACAGGGGTGCAAAAGGTGACTTAGAAAATTATGCCATCAGTATTGATAGTGTTGAAAAAGTAACTGGAATTGATTTTTTTCATAATTTACCTGACGATGATGAACGCTTAATTGAAGGACATATAAAAATAGATGCTTGGAGTTGGACACATACAAAAAAAAGTACTACATATGATGATAAATTGGATCACACTAAACTAGATGGAGACCAACAAACACAAGAACATAAATCCAATGATAATGTAAATAAGGACTTACATGACTCTCCAAAAAATGCAACCTCGGTGCAGTGTTCTGGGAAAACAAAAAAAGGAATTCGTTGCAAGAATGTTACAAAAAATGTAAATGGACGATGTCGCCTGCATTAATTTTTTTAAAAAAACAGTGTCAAAACACCTGCACAATACAAATAATTTTTGCTTTAAAATTAATAGCTCCTACTTATTATTAAATTATTTGAATCTGTTAAAATCTATTAGACAATTTTATTCATCCAAATTACTCCATTTTTATTTTCAAATTTTTCAATTTTACCACTTTCATAAAGCTGAATTAAAATAGCCTTGCCCTCTTCATTTTTTAAATCGGTCAAAAACATAAACTCTGTTTCCGTCAAATTATTGAATTCAGCAAATAATTCTTCAGGCGTAAGTTTATTTGTTTTCTTTTTAATTTCCGGAAATAACTGTTTAATTATTTCCTCAAATTTGTCATAAGTATGATATCCTTTTAACGCTAATTTTTCACCATTATCATTTGAAAAGAAAAGTGTAGGAAATACTTTTACCTCTAATTTTTCAGACAATTTTAAATCTTCTAAAAATAAGTTTCTACCTTTGCCGCGCATATCTTTTAACAGCACCGCAGAATCTAATCCACTTTTTAAAGCAGCCCTTTCAATTAGCTCCCACCTTGCAATATTTTGTTTTTCAATAAAAACCATTTCTTTTAATCGTCTTAAAAACAAAGTAGCTTTATCATTATTTTGTAGTTGCGCAGCTTTAAAGGCAATAGATGGCGGAAAAGACGAGTATAATGGATCTTCTATCCAAACATCTCCAACTACAGGTGTTTTATGAGCTAAACTAACCTCTTCCCAATGTTTTGCAGCATCAGCTGGCTCCTTAATAATTCCTTTGTTATAATCTTTCCACGACGGAAGTAATCCGCCCATTTTATATTCAATATCAATATAATCATCATATTCTAATTTCAACTTACGCAAAATTGGTTGAATAATCCAACAAGTAGAACATACAGGATCCGTAAAATATAAAATCTTAATTGGTTTAGATTCTTTTGAATTTAGAGGATTTTCTTGATCGGAAACTAACGGTAAAATAAATCCTCGCTCACTATAACTTGCAGGATTCAAAAACAACTTCTTTAATTCTCGGCCTTGCTCAATATGACTTTTTAAACTTGGAGACCGCATTTTATAAAAATAATCAAACGCATTTTGAAAATCTGGATATAAATCAAAACTCTCGGATAACGCTTTAGCATCTATAACAGCATTGGTTGTTCCTGCACTTGTAAATGGCAAAGCTAGGTGAGCAGCATCTCCTATAATTGCAATATTATTTTTATGAAACCTTGGCAGAACATCAAAGTCGCGCGTGTTCCAAAAATATGTTTCCGAAAAATCATTTGCTTCTAAAATTTCTTTCACTTCAATTGGAAAATCTTTTAACATATCGAGACAAAATGTTTTGACACTTTCAGGATTTTTTTCATCTATTCCAACTTCAAATTTCACATCAAACTGCATAAACCAAACCACCTCATTTTTTGCGACAGGAATATACCCAAAAGCTAAACCCTTTTGCGTACTTTGAATTTTTTGAAATAAAACATCTTTATTGTCATTTTTCCATGCCTTATGAGAAACGCCAACAATTTCTTTTACCTCAATTGGAGTAAAATTAACCTTTCCAAAAAGTAGCTCCCTAACTTTTGAATTACTGCCATCTGCGCCAATAAATAAATCACCATATTCAATTTCACCATTTTCAAAAACAGCAGCTACAGCATTATTATTTTCATATATAAAATGTGAAAAGCTACGACCTTCCTTCAAGGTATCTTTAGTGAAAAATGAATATAAAAAAGTAATAAGATCGATGCGTTTCATACAAGACCATCCATCTAATTGAATTTTTATGACCTCTTCATTATTTGGCCTTTTTAAACTGAATAAATTTACATTTTGCCTATTTAATTGAATATCGGCAGAAGCCATAAATTCATTTAAAATAGAAAGTCCATCTGAACTCATTAAAAAAGCAAAGCCACGATTTGCTATACTTGTCGATTTCTCGTTAACAACAACCGTCCAATTTTTTCTTTGAAACAGAATAGCAGCTGTAAGACCAGCTATTCCTCCGCCTATAATAACAACTTTCATTTCAAAGCAAATTTTATTCTTTGTAGCGCTTCTAACAAAATCTCTTCGGATGTGGCAAAACTCATTCTTATGTACCCTTCTGCACCATCGCCAAACCATTGCTTTAATCCAGGAACCACAGCAACCTTAGCTCGGTTTAAAAGAAACTCTTGCATTTCTTGACTTGATTTATTGGTATCTGAAATATTTGTAAAAGCTACATAACAACCTTGTGGCGCAATACATCTAAAATTTGGAATTGAATTAAGTTCATTAACCACCAATTCCTTCATTACTGTTAGATGTTTTAAAAAATCGTTAAGCCAATACTCACATTTATTTAATGCTGTCGTTGCAGCGATTTGGGATAAGACATTTGCACCATGAACTGTAGAATAATGAAGTGATACTTCCATCAATTTTAAGAAATGTTCTTGGTTGTGAGCAATAACGGCGCCAATGCGCAATCCTGCTAAACCATAAGATTTGCTAAAACCTGTAATTGTAATTGTTCTGTTTCTAATTTCCTCATCTAAGGATGCAATACTTGTAAATATTGCAGGATGAAATATAATATCACTCCAAATTTCATCAGATAAAATGATGAGATTATGCTTACATGCAATAGTTCCTAATTGAGTTAATTCTTCTTTTGTAAAAACCTTTCCCGTGGGGTTTAAAGGGTTACAAAGACAAATCATTTTTGTTTTTGGAGTAATTAGCTTTTCTAAATTTTCAAAATCAACTTTTACTGCGTTGGGCGGAATGGCAAAAGGAATAGCAGTTGCCCCCACTGCTTCAACTGAATAGCGAAATAAAAAATCTACAGGATCAAAAATAATAGCTTCGTCGCCTGAAGATAAAAATGTTTGGCAAGTGACAAAAATACCAAATGCGGCGCTATCAACAGGAAACGTAAATGCAGGGGAAACTGGAACGTTTCGTTTTACTTGAAAATAATTTGCAACACTTTCTTTAAAATCAGTAAGTCCTTCCGCTGGTCCGTAACAATAATACCTATCTTTTGCAAATGAACAAATAGCTTCAGAAATTTCTGGAGCACTCGGGAAGTCTGGATCTGCGGCAGTTAATGGGATAACACCATCTGCAACAGTAGCCCATCTTAAATTATGAGCACGCCTTTTTAAAAGCTCCAAATTCACATTGTTATTTTCAAACATAAACCTTACAATTAGAATTTAAAAAAATAGTTTACCATAAATATATGTAAATAAAGAATAAAAATGATTTTAATGAAATACGAAATATTAAAATTGATAAACCAACTTTCATGCCATAATTAGTAATGATTCCTATTTAAAAAAAATAGCTATTGCCTTATTGCCAATAAAAAAATGGGTAATTATACTATATTTTAAATGCAATTAATTTCTATTTATTAACTTTATGTCTATTAAAAAAATCATGCAGCTCATATTTGCAACACATAACAAAAATAAATTAAAAGAAGTAAAAGATTTAATGCCTAGCACAATTAAATTGCTAAGTCTTGATGATATTAATTTTCAAAATGAAATTGAAGAAACCTCAGCAACAATTGAAGGTAATGCATTATTAAAAGCGAATACAATATACAAAGAGACTGGAATAAATTGTTTTGCAGATGATAGTGGCTTATTAGTTGATGCAATGAATGGGGCGCCAGGTGTTTATTCGGCAAGATATGCAGGTCCGCAAAAAAATAATGAGAATAACTTGCAAAAACTATTGTTTGACTTAAGAAATACAGAAAACCGCGATGCACATTTTAAAACAGTAATGGCGCTTATTATTGATGGAAAAGAATATTTATTTGAAGGCATTATAAACGGAAAAATAATTTCAGAAAAAATAGGAACGCATGGTTTTGGCTATGACCCCATTTTTGTTCCAAACGGTTATACTGAAACATTTGCACAATTAAATTCTGAAATTAAAAATACTATATCGCACAGGGCAAGGGCTTTACAAAAAATGCTTGCTTTTATTAATACAATTTAGTTCGTTACAATTTCATTTGTATTTTTTGAAGCCTTTTTAGAACCACTATACATTTCGTATTTCAACAATTTACATTCTAAAGACGCATTGAATAATGTCATTTTTTTACTTGGGTGTAAACCAATAGATTTAATCGCTTCCATATTGGATGAAATAATCCAACAGGTCCAACCTCCAAAATCCTTTTTCAATTTATCGCCAATTTGCTTATAAAATGCATTCGTATCTTCCATTTTAATGCGCTCATCATAAGGGGGATTTAATAAAATAGTGCCGTGTGGTTTGGTTGGCATTATATCAAAAAATGAAATATGTTCATACTGAATCACATCATCTACTTTTGCAACTCCACCATTACGCTTAGCCATTTCGAGAGGAATAATTTCAATATCACTCGAAATAATAGTTGGCATATCGTCTTTTATGCGATTAATACAACTATCATAGATTGTATCCCACAATTCTTTATCAAAATCATGCCATTTCATAAAACCAAACTCTTCTCTGAATACACCAGGCGGAATATTATTAGCATATAAAGCTGCTTCAATACCCAAAGTTCCGCTACCGCACATGCCATCAATTAATGGTAAATGTGGCTGCCAATTAGATAATAATACTATACCTGCAGCCAAAACTTCTTTCATTGGGGCAGTATCAATATCAACTCTATAGCCACGTTTAAATAAAGAATCACCACTACTATCTAAACTAACATTAACCTGATTTCTAAAGATATGAACATAAATTCTTAAAGTTGGCCTTTCTAAATCTACATTAGGTCTCACATTAAATTTTTCTACAAAACGATCACAAATAGCATCTTTTGTTTTTTGAGAGATATATAAACTATGGTCAAACTCATCCGAATTAACAGTAGCATTAATTGCTAATGTATCATCGGTATTTAATAATTCTTCCCATTCATATTCCTTCATTTTATCGTAAAGCTCATGTTCATTTTCTGCTGTAAAAGAATAAATAGGAACTAATACCTTAAGAGCGGTGCGCAAACATAAATTTGCTTTATACATAAAACCTTTGTCTCCAGTAAATGAAACGCCACGTTTAAATGAAACAATATCTCGGGCACCCAACTTCATTAACTCATTTACTAATACATCTTCTAAACCATGAAAAGTAGTAGCTTTCATTTCAAAATCATGGTCGGTGTTTTTTTTATCTTTCAAGGGATTTATATTTTTATTACCACGATAAATTTATTTACAGTGATCTTGTTTTTGAATTATCTATTCTTGACGGCATTAAACACTTCTTTCATAAAACCAGAAGCAAATACAAAATCTACTAGCTCAGGATTTGTTGTTTTTAAAATATCTTGACTGTTACCTGTCCACCAATGTTTGCCTTTATAAATATATAGTATCTTTTGGCCTATCTCCACAACCGAATTCATGTCGTGAGTAATAACAATTGTTGTGATATTAAATTCGTGTGTTAAGCTTTGAATTAAGTTATCAATCACAATAGATGTTTTGGGATCTAAGCCAGAATTTGGTTCATCACAAAATAAATACTGTGGATTATTAGCAATCGCTCTTGCTAAAGCTGCTCGTTTTTTCATTCCTCCAGAAAGCTCACCTGGGTATAATTTATTTTTACCACTCAATTGAACCTTCTCCAGACAAAAATTAACTCTATCTGATTTTTCTGCCTTAGTCATGGTTGTAAACATATCCAAAGGGAACTGAATATTTTCTTCCAATGTTTGAGAATCGAATAAAGCACCTCCTTGAAACAGCATTCCAATTTTTTTTCTGATCTCTTGTTTTTCTTTAACATCAAGTGCAGGAAAATTTAAACCATCATACAAAACCTCTCCACTATCAACTTCATGCAAACCAACCATTAGTTTCATAATCGTTGTTTTACCACTTCCACTCTCCCCAATAATTAAATTAGTTTTGCCTTGCTCAAATACAAACGAAACATCATCAATAACTTTATTATTGCCGAAACTTTTAGATATATTTTTAATTTCAATCATGTAAAAAACAATTGCGTTAACAAGAAATTAAAAATCAAAATCAGGATACTACTATAAACAACGGCTGACGTACTGCTTTTACCTACTTCTAAAGCACCACCATGAGTATAATAACCAAAATAAGAAGAGATAGAAGTAATTAAAAACGCAAACGTAATTACTTTAGTAAAAGAATACCATAATTTCCAGGGTTCAAAAAAAGCCTGAATACCAAATATAAATTCGTATGAGGAGCAAGCTTCTGTGGCAATTCCCATCACATAACCCCCAAAAATTCCTAAAAACATACTAATTGCTATTAAAAAAGGAAGTATTAAAACACCGGCAGCAATTTTTGGTAGTATTAAAAAACCTGCTGAATTTATTCCCATAATTTCAAGAGCGTCAATTTGTTCTGTTATTCGCATGGATCCAATTTCAGAGGCAATGTTTGATCCCATTTTTCCTGCTAAAATTAAACAAACAATGGTAGGAGAAAATTCAAGAAGCATAGACTCTCTTGTTGTAAATCCTAGAGCATATAAGGGAACTATAGGACTTGTAAATCCATAAGCTGCTTGAATTGTAATAACACCGCCCATAAAAAATGAGATAATAGCAATAATTGGCAATGAACTAATACCGATATTATCTACTTCATGCACAATTTGTTTCATGTAAACAGATAACTTTTCTGGCTTACTAAACACGCGTTTAATAAGAATAAAATACCTACCTAAATGAAAAAATAAATTCATAATTTTTGAATGGCTAATATACGACTAAGTGTTTAATTTTTTTAGAGATGATTTAAATAAAAAACGCTACCCACCAATTGGCGAATAGCGTTTAATTTTTTTAAGCGAACTTATAATCCTGTTCCAAAACTATTTAAACTAACTTTTTTTGTAGGATTAATAGTCATCACTGGCAAATTACTAATATCAACAACCTTTTGCGCTTCAGTGCCACTAAAAAACTCCTTAATGCTTAATGTTGGTTTATTCATAATTACAATTAAATCAGATTCTATTTTATTTGCATAATCAACAATAGCATCTGCAGCACTTTCACTTGCTAATGATTTATTAGAACAAGAAATTCCTTTTCCTTTAATATATTGCTTTACCTGATGAGCATACGCTAATAATTGATTTTCATAGGCTGCATCAGATAAACTAAATACACCTAAAATGCGAATAGATGCTCCAAAATAATGAGCAAACTGAACAGCTACATCTACTTTTTCGCGAGATTCTCGAGATAAATCTAATGGCAATAAAATATTTTCACAACCATCTTTATGTTCTTTTCCTCTAATTGAAATTACAGGGCAAACACATTCTCTAATCATTTTTGAGGCGCTTGCACCAATAATATTTTTAGTACTCATGTGACTTTCAATACCAGCAATTACTAGAGTAGCATTTATTTCTTCTGCAACACGCGGTACTTCCTCGTAAATGTTTCCTTTAACATTCATAAATTCAGTAGGAACTCCACTTTCAGCTTCAGTTTGCTTTGTTAAAGTTTTTAATTCATCGTAATTTTCCTCTCCTACTTTTTCGTAAGCATGCAGTAAAACTATTTTGGAGTGAGTATATTTTGCTAAATTATATGCCTGTGTAATTGCTAATAAGGATTGTTCAGTAAAATCAACAGGAATTAAAAGTGTGCCGCGTTCTTGTAACTTCATGTATAAAGGTTTTAGTTATTTAATTTACGCTAATAACATACAAAAGTAGTCAAATTAATGATATTTAGTGCTTTATAAAAATAATTTTCAAGAATAGCGTGTTAATTAAATAAATTTACCGATATTTGCAGCCCAAACTTAAAAAATAATAAAATGGCAGTAAAGATTAGACTACAAAGACACGGAAAGAAAGACGCAGCGTTTTTCCACGTGGTAGCAGCGGATGGTCGTGCACCAAGAGATGGAGCTTTTATAGAAAAATTAGGAACATACAATCCTAATACGAATCCGGCAACTATTGATTTAAATTTCGAAAATACCTTAAAATGGTTACAAAACGGTGCTGTACCAACAGATACTTGTAAAGCTATTTTATCTTATAAAGGTATTATGATGAAAAAACACCTCTTAGATGGGGTTAAAAAAGGCGCTTTAACTGAAGCGCAGGTTGAAGAACGATTTGCTAAATGGTTAGATCAAAAAGCAAGCAAAATAAATTCTAAAAAAGATAATTTATCATCTGATGCTAAAAAAGCAATTGCTGATAAATTTAAAGCAGAAACAGCATCTAAAGAAGCAAGGTCGGCAAAAATTGCAGCTAAAACTGCAGTAACGGAAGCTCCAGTTGAAGATACTACTGCTGAAACTCCAGCTGAAAACACAGAAGCTTAATTCTAAATTTAAGATACAAAAAACCCGATATGTTAAATCATATCGGGTTTTTTATTTACAATCGCTAATGTTCTAAATTATTGGTAATTCCTGCTAATTTAATTTTGCAATACTTGCATCATAGCCTTTGCTTTTAGCATACATTCATCATATTCGGCTTCCGCATTGCACATCGCAGTTATGGCGCTACCTACCGTAAAACTCAAATACTTTTTTTCTTCATCATAAAAAATACTTCTTATTAGCACACTTAAATCAAAGTCGCCCTTTTCATCAATGTATCCTAAAGCGCCAGAATACGGACCACGATTATATAACTCAAATTCGTCAATTAACTGCATGGCTCTTATTTTTGGAGCTCCAGTCATGCTTGCCATAGGGAAAGTAGCATTTAAAATATCATTAAATGACATGTTTTCCTTTAATTCGCAACTTACCGTACTTACCATTTGATGAACTTGCGTATAACTTTCGATATCAAATAGCTTATCAACCTTTACACTTCCTTTGGCTGCAATTCGCGATAAATCATTTCTAGCAACATCCACAATCATAACATTTTCGTTGCGCTCCTTTAAGTTTGATTTCAATTCTACTTTAATGGTATCATCTTCTGCTTGTGTGACTCCTCTTTTAGCTGTGCCCTTGATGGGTTTTGTATATAAAGTACTTCCTGTTTTTGTTAAAAAAAGCTCCGGACTGGATGAAATAATATATTGTTTGTCAAATTTTGCTAAAGACGAGTAAGGGGCTTTACTTATTGCATTTAGTTTTTGATAAATGGATAGAGGATCAATGCAAACATCTTTTGCTTCAAAAGTTATGCAGTAATTTATTTCATAAATATCTCCCTGTTGTATATGTTGTTTTAAAGCATTTACATGTTCAACGTAATTTTGTTTGCTTATAGTAGGATTTATTTTTATACTATTTTCTTCGCTGCTAGTATATTCGAAATCTAGCTCATTAAACAAAATACATTGTTCAGCTTCAATAAATAGTTCCTTTTGAAAATTAAGTGGATTAGTATCCTTTAATTTAAAAAATTCAATATTTTGCTTAAAGTCATAGTTAATAAAGCATATGTGTTCCTTGTCATTCTCAAAATAATTTCGCGGCTCAATATTCGAAATAAGGATTTTGTTCTTAAAACCAGATTTATTGTAATTGCAAAAATATAATGCAAAGTACTTATTATTGTCTAAATATGTTTTAATGGATTGAATGAAATTATTTCCTTACTTAGTTATTCAATTGGACCTTGTCCCAAAATTAATTAATTTATTAAATTATAATTTATCGTTAAAATCTATCAATAATTTACAAACTTCTAAATACTTAGTTAGTGGCAAAGTTTGTTCTAAATCATAAATATCGTGATAAACTTGGATGCCACCCATGGTATAAATAAAAAAACTAGGTACTCCTTTTTCGGTAAACCAATAATGGTCACTATTAGCAGCTTTACCACGTTGTTTAATTTGTTTTACATAATTTTTATTTAAGTTAATTTGATTTAATTTTTGAAACTGGTCTTTAAATACAGTAGCATTTACAACCATAATTCCATCGTCTCCCGTACCTAATAAATCTAAATTAGTTAAAAATTTTATTTTTGATAAAGGGAAAATAGGATGCTCCGAAAAATATTTTGATCCTAATAAACCAGCTTCTTCTCCGCTAAAAAATATAAATACTACAGAATATTTGGAAGGATTTTTTTGATAATACCGTGCTAAGTTTAATAACACACTCACTCCACTTGCATTATCATTAGCTCCTGGAAAATAGGTGTCTTTTCCCATTGCTCCTAAGTGATCGTAATGAGCAGTATATACAATAAAACTATCGGGATGCTGAAAACCTTTTATGTATCCGATTAAATTTTGGGATTTAAAATGTTGAATAAATTTATTTTCAAAATTAACATTAATAGTTTTTAAGTCGTTTGGAAAAGAATCTTTTAACAACTCAATTACCGTATTATTAGATAGATTGCTAGCAACTGAATAGGTTAATTTTTTCTTTAATTTTACAATTAGTGGGAACACTGTTTCGCCAACTTTAGCTTGATAAGTAATACTGTCGGTTTTAATCAATTGAAATTTCATCTTAAGAGATTTAGCACTAGGTTCTATTAAATAATGCCTACCTGCAACAATTGTTTTACCATCTAATAAAACAGACATATTTCCGGGAAATGTATTCACTGGAAATTCATAATTTTGTGCATATGATTTTCCGAATTTACAAACCCCAATGGTTTTTAATTCTTTTGAAATAAAACTAGCCGCCTTATTTACTCCGTTATTTGCGTAACCACGTCCTAATAACTCTTTAGAACACAATTTTTTAATTATAAGACGAGCGTATGTTGTATCCTGACCATAAAAAATATTGGACAGAATAAATAATAAAATTGTGTAAAAAAATCGCATGCAATAGTTTTTATACTTAGATTAAGTTCAGAAAATTGACTCTATATAATTTAAGCGAAGCGTTTTTTAGCCAATGAAAAAAATGTTTTCACTACTTCATTATCATCATTCCAATTATAAATTGATTGTAATCCGTTCAAATAATTTTCCAAATCATTTTTTGACGTAACGGCATCTATCTGCTCAATAGCAATATTATATTCATTAGCATTGGCAGCAAATAATTCATTAATGACTCTAAACTTGTCGTTTAAATTAATAACTATTTTTGGAATTAATTTCCGCTCCACCTTAACCTCTACGGCAATTTCTGATTTTTCAACATCAGGTTTTGCAGCAACTTCTTTTGAATTAACATCTTCGGTTACTTTTAGAGCAAAGTTAGTAACTTGATTTACCTCAGCTTTTGAATCTAATACAACCATTTTTTCTTCGGCCTGTTGTTCATTCATTATCTTTAGATGTAAATTTAAATCAGGAGATACATCTTTATGCTCTTTCAATACCACGTAAGCCGAAACTAACTTATTAGTTTGTTGAATATACAAATGCAAATTCTCTGCATATTGCGTGCTTGGAGAAGGATGCTTTTCAAATTTTTCAATACTAATTTTTAATTCGGCTAATGACGATTGAAGTTGCTTAAGTAGAAGATCCGTTTGCATAATGTGAATAATTAAAAATTAAAAATACTTCATTTTATCTTTACTTAGTTTATTTTTAAGTTTTGTTATTAATATATAATAAACATGTTTTTAGAGAACATTAAACATAGTACAGGCCGTAAAGGTTGGATTGAGGTAGTTTGCGGCTCTATGTTTTCGGGCAAAACTGAAGAATTAATAAGGCGCTTAAGACGTGCGCAATTTGCAAAACAAAAAGTAGAGATTTTTAAACCTCAAATAGACACACGCTATCACGAAGAAAAAGTAATTTCTCATCAAGGAAACGAAATTCATAGCACACCTGTTCCATCAAGTTCCAATATTTTATTATTGGCAAATGATGTTGATGTGGTTGGAATTGACGAAGCGCAGTTTTTTGATATGGAACTGGTGAACGTTTGTAATCAATTAGCAGATAGTGGCGTTAGGGTTATAATTGCTGGATTAGATATGGACTTTAAAGGGCAACCTTTTGGACCAATGCCTGCATTATTAGCTTGTGCAGAATATGTAACAAAAGTTCATGCAATTTGCATGACTTGTGGAAGTTTAGCACATGTGTCTCACAGAAAAACGGCTGAAACTAGTTTGGTTTTATTGGGAGAAACCGATAGTTATGAACCACTATGCAGAGATTGTTTTAATGAAGCTAATAAAATGAAGTAGTGCTTTTTTAAGATAAATTTAATACTAAACTATCACGATAAATTAGATCTGAGTAAAGAAGATACAAGTATTAGAACTTTGAAATAAGAAGCAATTACATAGAAGCGTAATTGGTTGATTTTACTACACTTCCAGTCTCATCCCACTGTGTCCACGTACCAGTTTTTTCGCCGTCTTTATATTCCATTTTAAAAAGTTTTGTTCCTTTATCATCATATACAAACCAAGCTCCGTCTTTTTTATCATTTTTATAAGACGCTTCGGCAATTATAGTTCCATTTGTATTAAAACGGGTCCATAATCCAAACTTTAAATTACTTTCATAATTGCCAACTTCTCTTTTATTTCCATTTTCATAGTACTTTACAACTTCGCCATCCATTTTTCCATTTTTTATTGATAAAACTTCCTTTATAGCTCCAGTTTCAAAATAAGTAGTATAATTTCCAGTGTAAGCAACTTCATTTTGAACATATAGTCCATTTTTTAGTATAATTTCTTGAGAAAACACTATTCTGCCTAAAAATAAGCAACCTAAAAGAAATAAATTTTTCATGATAACAGAGTACTAAAGATTAAAAAAAAACTTAATTTGAATTCAATACAAGTATACCACTAAAAACAGGAAATTGTTACAATAGTAACAAAAAATTAACATTAAATTTACATTGGATTAAGCTATTCAGCTATTAAATCGACGTAAATACGATCTAAATTGACTTGTAAGTCTTTTAAATTAAGCATTTTGGACTCAAATCCAATTTGCGAAAATTCCAATGTTAAATTATCATCAGAATTAAATTCGAGATAAATAAAAAAGTTACCATCTAAATCAGAATAAACTGATTTTTGACAATTAGCACAATTAATTTTAACACCTGCTAAAAACTCATTGTTTTTTTTATCGATTATCTTGCCTGTTAATATTAATGAATTAGTTTTTCTAAGCACTGGTTCTTCGATAGAAAGAGCTAACTTAGAAACAAAAAAACTTAAAATAAAAATAAGCGCGATACCTTTTTTCATGGTGTAAATTAAATGAACATAGTTTAACATAAGTTAAGTTTAATGTTACCGGAATGTTAATATTTAATTTTTACATTTATAACAATAAGCGATTGAATGAAAACAGCCATAATTTTAGGAGCAACTGGATTAACAGGAACAGAATTAGTAAAACAACTGTTAAATGATGACTATTATAAAAAAGTAGTATTATTTTCTCGAAAAAGCACAAACATTAACCACTGTAAATTAACTGAATACATAACTGATTTTGATCAACTTCATAAAATCAAGCATTTGATAATTGGTGATATTGTTTTTTGTTGCCTTGGAACAACCATAAAAGCTGCGGGATCAAAAACAGCGTTTAGAGAAGTTGATTTTAAATACATTTCTGATTTTGCGGAATTTGCAAAGCAAAATGGACTTAATCAGTTTTATTTACAAAGTTCTGTCGGTGCAGATAGCAAATCCAAGAATTTTTACCTGAAAACAAAAGGTGAAACGGAGAATGCCATTAGGAAATTAGATTTTGAGTCATTTACTATTTTCAGGCCATCAATGCTTTTAGGTAATCGCATAGAATTTAGGTTCGGTGAAACGTTAGGGAAATTAGTGATGCAATTTTTTTCATTTTTATTTGTTGGAAGATTAAAACTTTATAAAGCAATTGATGCAAAGCAAGTTGCTAAGGCCATGATTTATGAATCGAAATTAAATAAAGTGGGGAATTTTGTTTTTGAAAATGACAAATTATTAGACTATTAAAAGTAAAAATAATGCTACATTCTAAATGCAGAAAATCTGATAGTAATAAAGCATTATTTAATAGTTTAAATAAAATGAAAGTCATAAATTAAGTTTTAAAAAAGTATCTTTGCACTCGTGTTATATAATTTATTTATATTATTCCTTTCATTTGGTATTACCGATGCTATAGATATTTTTTTAGTGGCAATAATGCTGTACCAATTATTTAAAATGGTAAAAGGCACAGCGGCTGTTAATGTATTTATTGGATTGGTATTCATATATGTTGTTTGGATTATAGTTCGCGCATTGGAACTAAAATTATTAGGATCTATTTTAGGTAAATTTATTAATGTTGGAGTGATTGCTGTGATGGTTGTTTTTCAGCAGGAAATAAGAAAATTTTTACTTTATATTGGCTCCAACGAATTTATTAAAAATAAAAACTGGAAATCGATTATATTATTTTCAAATCAATCTACTATTGCTTCTCGATTTGCATTAGATGCAGATGCTATTATTAACGCATGTTTTAGTATGAGCGACACAAATACAGGTGCTTTGATTATTATTTCGCGTAAATCAGACTTAAAATTTTATGTCAATACCGGAGAAATAATTGATTCAGCGTTAACTGACAAAATGTTGGAAAATATTTTTTACAAAAATAGTCCTCTGCATGATGGGGCTGTCATCATTAAAGATAATCGAATAATTGCCGCTCGCTGTGTACTACCCGTTACTGAAAAAGAGAATTTTCCTTCAAATTTTGGAATGAGACACAGAGCCGCCGTTGGTTTAACAGAAACAACAGATGCTTTAGCTATTACTGTTTCCGAGCAAACCGGAAGCGTTTCCATAACCATTAATGGCGAAATTAACTCCAATTTAAATAGAGATAAGTTGAGATACTTAATCGAAAAAAATCTTAAAAATTAAAATGACCATTAACCAGATATTTGAATTAGAGATTGATATGCTTCTAAAACTAACTCTTGAAAATTCACTATTCATAGTAACACACAATAAATATCCTATAATTAAATAAATGAATCTTCTTTCAGTAAATCAATTAAGTAAAAGTTTTGGCGATAAAATTCTTTTTAAAAACATCAATTTCGGAATTAATTACGGGGATAAAGTAGCATTAATTGCTAAAAATGGATCTGGTAAATCTACTTTGTTTAAAATACTTCAAGGAATTGAAATTCCTGATAGTGGTGATATTGCTTTCAGAAAAGAATTACGTATTTCCTTTTTAAATCAAGAACCTACTTTAAATGAAAACCATACGATCGAAGAAGCTATATACGATGGTGATAGTGAAATGGTAAAAACTGCTATTGATTATACACATTTAGTTGAATCTCATTATGCAAATCCTACCGAAAAAACAGAAAACCAATTAGATATCTTAACTAACAAGATGAATGATTTGGAAGCATGGAATGTAGAAACTCAAATTATGTTAGTTTGCGTAAACTTGGGTTTAAATGATTTAACACAAAAAGTTAGTACACTCAGTGGAGGACAAAAAAAGCGCTTAGCATTAGCTCAGATAATATTAAATGAGCCTGATTTATTAATAATGGATGAGCCTACAAATCACTTGGACGTTACCGTTATTGAATGGTTAGAGGAATATTTACGTAGCTATAAAAAAAGTATTTTATTAGTAACTCATGATCGTTATTTTTTAGATGAAGTATGCGATAGAATCATAGAAATTGATGAACACTCTTTATATGAATATAGAGGTAAGTTTGATTATTACATGGAGAAGAAGGCGGAACGACAAATGATGCAAGCTTCTGAATTAGAGAAAGCAAAAAATTTATACCGTCGCGAATTAGAGTGGGTTCGTAAACAACCACGCGCGCGAACTACAAAATCTAAATCACGTGTAGATGCCTTTTATGATGTTGAAGCAAAAGCCCGTAAAAAAAGTGTAGATAAAAAAATTGAGTTGAGTGTAAAAGTTGAACGTATTGGTAGTAAAATTATTGAAGTGCATAATTTGAAAAAAGCGTTTGGCGATAAAAAAATATTAGAGCCTTTTTCGTACACATTTATTAAAGGTGAAAAAATTGGTATTGTTGGTCCTAACGGAATTGGCAAAAGTACCTTTATTAATATGTTGCAAGGCATTGAGCCGCCTGATAGCGGTAAAGTAACCGTTGGCGACACCATTGTTTTTGGATATTATTCTCAAAAGGGAATTCAAGTAGCAGATGATAAAAGAGTAATTGAAGTAGTAAAAGATATTGCTGAATTTATTCCTTTAGCAAATGGCACTACTTTAAGTGCCTCTGGTTTATTAACGAGATTTAATTTTGCTCCAGAAGTGCA
Organism: Bacteroidia bacterium; assembly: GCA_021740825.1. Lineage (GTDB taxonomy): Bacteria > Bacteroidota > Bacteroidia > B-17B0 > Aurantibacillaceae > UBA4416. Next base: position 74,742 of record JAIOZA010000001.1, read on the forward strand.
ATACGGACATGTTAGTAAATTAAGCGGTGGCGAAAAGCGTCGTTTGTATCTTTTAACGGTATTGGTAAGAAACCCAAATTTCTTAATTCTGGATGAGCCGACAAATGATTTGGATATAATTACATTACAAACTCTTGAACAATTTTTACTAGATTTTCAAGGTTGCGTTTTAATTGTTTCTCACGATCGTTACTTCTTGGATAGATTAGTTGACCACGTTTTTGCTTTTGAAGGAAACGGAATTATAAAAGATTTTCCAGGAAATTATAGCGAGTACCGCCAATGGAAATATGATTCAGAAGATGAAGCGGAGGAATTAGCAAAAGATTTAAAGAATAAAGAGCAATTAACCGCAGTCATTTCTGCTGAGCCTCTTCAACAAATTATTGAAAATCCTGCAAAAAGCGAGATTAGGAAATTATCATTTAAAGAACAAAAAGAACTAGAAACTTTAGAACTAGATTTAGCCCAATTAGAAACACGAAAAACTGAAATAGAAGTGCTGTTAGCTGGCGGACTAACAAATGCTGATGAAATACAAAAAACATCGTTAGAGTTTAACACAATAGTTAGTAGTATTGATGAAAAAACAACACGCTGGCTAGAATTGCAATGCTAGAATTCTAATAATTAAAAAAGTTCTTACCCTAATTTACTAGTTTAATATTATTCAAGAAAAACACGGATTTAAAAATTAATCAACAAATAAAGGATATTTACTCATCATCGTGTTAATTTTCGCTTTCAATTTTGCTAATTCTTTAGGATTATCTTTATTTTTTAAAGCAGCATCAATAAATTCAACCACCTTTAAACAATCTTTTTCTTTTAATCCTCTGCTTGTAATGGCAGGCGTTCCAATACGAATACCAGAAGTAACAAATGGAGATTTATCATCAAACGGCACCATATTTTTATTGACTGTAATATCTGCTTCTCCTAAGGTTTTTTCGGCTTCTTTACCAGTTAATTTTTTACTGCGCAAGTCAATTAACATACAGTGATTATCAGTACCACCCGAAATAATTTTATATCCTTTTTCAATTAAGGCTTTTGCCATGGTTTGTGCATTTTTAATAACCTGCACACAATACATCATATAACCATCACTTAAACATTCTCCATATGCAACAGCCTTAGCTGCAATTACGTGCTCTAAAGGTCCACCTTGTGTTCCTGGAAACACACCCATGTCTAAACAAGCACTCATCATTTTTAATTCTCCTTTAAGTGTTTTCTCGCCCATTGGATTTTCAAAATCTTTACCCATCATAATCATTCCGCCTCTTGGTCCACGTAATGTTTTGTGAGTTGTAGTTGTTACAATATGACAGTGAGGTAATGGGTCATTTAAAATACCTTTTGCAATTAATCCTGATGGATGAGAAATATCTGCTAATAATAAAGCACCAACGCTATCTGCAATTTTACGTAAACGAACATAATCCCAATCGCGAGAATAGGCAGATGCACCGCAAATTAACATTTTTGGTTTTTCTTTTTTTGCAGTTGCTTCTACTTTATCATAATTTACTAAACCTGTTTTTTCATCAACACCATAAAATGTTGCGCGATATAATTTACCTGAAAAATTTACTGGAGAGCCATGAGTTAAATGGCCTCCATGAGATAAATCAAAACCTAAAATTGTATCTCCAGGTTTTAAGCAAGCTAACATCACTGCAGCATTTGCCTGTGCTCCTGAGTGTGGCTGAACATTTACCCAAACAGCACCAAATAATTCTTTAGCTCTATCAATAGCCAATTGTTCTACTTTATCAACTACTTCGCAACCACCATAGTATCGTTTACTGGGAAGACCTTCCGCATACTTATTAGTTAATACGCTACCCATTGCCTTCATTACCTGATCGCTCACATAATTTTCGCTTGCAATTAATTCTATACCGCGGGTTTGACGATCTTTTTCTTCTTTAATTAATTTAAAAATAGCAGTGTCTTTTTTCATGTTAAATAATATTATTGTTGAGTTTGAAACTTATTGTATAGCTTGCTTGACGCAATAATGAAAAAGCAAACCAAAGGTGATTGTGCAATGCCCATTAACCAGCGGCTAAATGTGTATTCGTCGCCTCCTAGTTGATTATTAATAAGAAAATTATAGCCCATTGATAAAGTAGACAAAGCTAATAATAATAGATAGATATAAGTAACCCAGAGGGTGTTTTTTTTATGCATACAGATGCACTTCACTGCAAAATAAGTTGTGAAAAAATATGCAAAAAAATAAATAACTGTTAAAAGATACTTGAAGTAGTAAAGTGTTTGGTAATCAAAATCACTTAATATCGTTATGATGCTTGGCAGCACGTAATCCGTATTTTTATAAAATAATGCAAAAAGTTGAGCATTGATATTGACAAATAAAAACTCTCTGCTAAAACCTATTACTGCAAAGATTAAAATAAAACCAAAATATTTAAAACTATGCTTCAATTTCTAATTGTCGGAAAATTTATTGACCCATAACATCCACAGAACAAATACCGCGCTGTAAGCTAAAAATGTAAACGTATAAGTATGATTAAAATCTAAATAATTTGGGTTATAATAAGCAATAAGTGCTAAAGCTATAATTCTTAAAATATTAATAATATGTACAATTAAAATTCCAGTTGGTATGTACCATAGTTTATTTTTATTATTTCCTGGGTAAGCAATAACAAAAATTGCAAATAAAAACATTAACGTAATACCATTGCATGGTCCACCAATCCAAACGCCATTTGATCCATCTATTCCAAATACCTGAAAATCATTTACCTCCTTACTGGCAAATGTTTTATATCCAAGTAAATCAAAAATCCCCTGACACAAGTTAATTATCTCTCTGATAAATAATTGATCACCTCTTGTATTTCGCTTTATTATAAATTCATATAAAAAATAACAAGTACCATATAATAATGATGATTTTATTATGAAAATATGAAATTTATTTAATTTTAGATTACTAAACATAATTAAAAACCCTCCATAATGGAGGGTTAAATGAAATTAAAGTGCTTTTTTTTCTTTTCTTTTAAAGTATAGCTTTTTACCACCATAAATTGCTCCAGCAGCAACCAATAATGATATTCCTCCATCAATTGGAATGCAGGGAGGTGGCCAACAAACTGGTGATCCACCTGTTCCAGCCGGTGGAGCTTTACATATTAATGGTACCGAGACAATAAAAATAATTAAAGCAAATAATTTAGATTTCATTCGTATCCTACATTTAAAATGTAAATGTAAATATAAATTATTTGTAAAAGCAATAGATAGTAAAAAATCACACCAAATTATTATATTTGTCTGATAATAGTTTTAAATCTGTGGAACAAAAAAAAAGTACTGCGCCTTTACAAATAAATGATTTTAAGATTATTTGGAGAATCATTTCTAAAAATTGGTACATTCCACTTTTAATAACCCCAATTTTTTATGTAGTTGGTTATTTTTACGTCTATAAATTAGCAAGTATTTATCAAGCATCAGTAGAGTTATTAAAATCTAATGATGCATACATGAAAGAGAGTCTGATAACAGATAATCAAGGTTTTTACAGTTCTTCAAGTTATGTTGATAATTCTAATGAAATACGGATTATTACCTCTTTTGATATTATGAAAGAGGCAGTTGAGAAATTAAAAGATAAATTACAAGTCTCATATTATTTAGTTGGAAGAGTGCGAACAACCGAACAATTTAGTGGTACACCGTTTAATGTAATGGTCAAAAACATTAATCCGGCATTAATTGAAAGTACTATTTCTTTTAAAATAATTGATTTTGAGCATTATGAAATTAAGTATCTTCTCAATGGCTTGGAAATAAAAAATTCCGGTAAGTTTAATGAAGATTTTATAAATGAAGATTTTAGCATTATTGTTAAACGAGAAAACCAGTTTGTTAGAAATACTGCAGACGGTTTGTCCTTGATAAATTATCAAATAGTTATTCACGATTTAAATAATTTAGTTTATGCATTTCAACAAAATTTAAAAGTTGTAAATCCAGATTATACAAATGTATTGGTATTAACTTTAGATGACATTTTGCCAGAAAGAGCTATTTTGGTTCTAGATACTTTATCTAAAATATATATAGGCAAGTCCACTAAGTCTAAATTCGAAATTAATGAAAGAACAATTTCGTTTATCGACAAACAATTAGAAGAGGTGAGTTCTTCTTTAAAAGAAGTTGAGGACACCATGCAAAATTTTAAAAAACAAAAAGGGATTTTGGATTTAGATTGGGAAAAAAATGATTTTTTTACTAAACTAGCTTCTTTTGATGGGCAAAAATCTAAATTAAAGTTAAAAATAGATGCAATTAACGATTTGGAAAAATATATTATTGAAGACAAGGATCCGGAATTTTTGCCTCCAAATGTCTTTTTAGTTGACGATGATCGGTTTTTAACTAGCTCCGTTACTGAGCTTTATAACTTGCAAATTCAATTAAGCACTCAATTAGGTTTTTCAAAAGAGGTTAACCCAAATGTTATTGAAATTAGACAAAAAACTAAAAAGTTAAAACAAAATATATTACTTTACATAAATAATACTAGAAATGCTACAATTAAAATTATTGACAATATTAATGGTGAAGTTGAAAAATATATAGCTGAATTTAAAACAATTCAGCCAAAACAAAGAGAAGTATCAAATATTCAACGCAAAGTATCGGTTAATGAGGGCTTATATACTTTTTTGTTACAGCAGCGCGCTAACAAGAAAATTGCAAAAGCTTCTATTGTTCCCGAAATAAAAATAATTGACAGCCCACGGAATTTGGGAGCTGTGAGTCCAGATAAGGAAAAAATTATTTCTGCTTTTTTTGCTGTTGGTTTAGCAATTTCGTTCTTTATCATCATCATTAGAATTTTATTTTTTACAACTATTCAAACAGTAGAAGAACTTAAAGAAAAAACATTTTTACCTATTATTGGTGATTTACCCTTTCAAAAAAATATTCTAAATGTAGGAATTGCAATTGACGAAAATCCATCGTCATTTATCGCAGAAGCTTTTAGAACTTTGCGAACCAATCTGCAGTACGTAATTTTAAATTCAAATAAAAAAACAATATTAGTTTCATCAAATTCTCCGGGTGAAGGAAAAACCTTCACTACCATTAACATTGGCGCTATTTTAGCAAAGGGTGGAAAAAAAGTAGTATTGCTAGAATTAGATTTACATAAACCTCGTATACAAAAGGCATTAGAAATGAATGCAGACATTGGCATTAGTACTTTTATGGTAGGTCAAAGTACATTAGAGGAAATTGTTAAACCCACAGTAATTAAAAATTTAAATGTCATTTTATCAGGGCCAATTCCTCCTAACCCCTCTGATTTAGTTCTTTCCGAAAAACTAAAAGAGTTAATTGAATACGTTAAAGCCAACTTTGATTATGTTTTAATTGATACACCTCCAATGGGCATGTTAGCGGATGCTAGTTATTTAATGCAGTATTCTGATATTAATTTATTTGTATTAAATACAAAATTTGCAAATAAGGCAGTTTTAAGTTTATTTCATAAATTAGTGCAGGACAATTCAATTAAGGACGTTTATTTAGTTTTAAATGGAATTAAACGTAAACGTAACAAATACTACTATTCTAAGTACGGCTATGGTTACGGCTATGGATACGGCTATGGATATGGCTATAAAAAAAATACTTAATTTACAATAAAAGCTCATCTGCAAAAATGTTGAATTGGTATGCTGTATATGTAAATGTGAAACACGAAAAAAAAGTGGTTCAAAAGTTATGCGATAAAGCAATCGAAGCCTATTCTCCAATTATTAAAAAAATGCAGCAGTGGAGCGACCGAAAAAAATTAGTAGAATTTCCAATGCTAAGCGGTTATGTATTTGTAAAAATAGATTTATCAAAGAAAGAGGAAGTTTTAAATTGTGCAGGAGTTTTTGCATTTATAAAGTTTAATGGCGTTGAGGCAAAAATTAAAGAATCTGATATCACTATATTAAAATCAATCGAATCAAGCGGCTATGATGTGTCAGTTGAGCCTGCAAGCTTGCAAGTAAGTGATGAGGTGGAGGTTATACAAGGTCCTTTGAAAGGACTAAAAGGAACAGTTTTCCGTTTTCAAAATAATGAGTTTGTTCAAATTGAATTAGAGAGTATTAAGCAAAATATTATAGTACAACTTCCAAAGCATAGTTTAAAAATAATTACACCAAAAATTTCTATATAATGTCAACAATGGTTCCAAACATAGATGCTATAAGAGGCAAGCAATTTTTAGTAACAGGCGGGGCAGGCTTTATCGGATCTAATATTGTATCATTTTTATTGAAGAATGAGGCCAAAGAAGTAAGGGTATTAGACAATTTGTCAACAGGAAGTAGAGATAATATCATAGAATTTTTTAATAACCCAGCATTTAGTTTTATTGTAGGAGATATTACTGATTATGATACATGTTTTAGTGCTTGTAAAGAAATTGATGGCATCTTTCATAATGCGGCATTAGGCTCGGTGTCGAGAAGTATGCAAGACCCTATGGCAACTAATCAAGCAAATGTGTCTGGATTTGTAAATATATTGTTTGCTGCAAAAAATCAACAAGTAAAAAGAGTGATATACGCGTCTTCATCATCTGTTTATGGAGATGATGAAAGTATAGAAAAGCAAGAGCATATCACAGGTAACCTACTATCACCCTATGCTGTATCAAAAAAAACAGATGAATTATATGCTGATGTATTTTCAAGGTCTTTTAATATGGAAATTATTGGATTGCGATATTTTAATGTATTTGGACCTAAACAAAATCCAAATGGTCAGTATGCAGCGGTAATACCAATTTTCATTGGTAATCTATTAAAAGAAATAAAGCCTTGCATTTTTGGAGATGGCAGTACAAGCAGAGATTTTACATACATTGATAATGTTGTTTATGCAAACGCACTAGCTTTTTCTTCAGAAAACACGAAATCTATTAATCAAATTTATAACGTGGCTTTTGGATCGTCTACAAGTTTAAACCAATTATATAATTTAATAGCAGTTACTTTAGGAAGTAATATAATTCCTGAATACAAAGCTGAACGAAAAGGCGATATTAAAAATAGCTTAGCAAATATTAATAAAGCTAAACAATTATTAGGTTATCATCCTTTAGTCAGTTTAGAAGTTGGAATGAGTTACACCATCGATTGGTATAAAAAACATCTATAATTCTTTCCATTAAATTAATTTTAAAGAATTTTATTTTAACAATTATAAGTTATCTACAAACTTATTTTCATTTGTGATAATGTTCAAAACCAGTGTTAAGTGTTAAATTTGTTGAAATATTTTAATTAATTGAGTAAATTTGTTACTCAATTAATGATTCAGACACTCATATCATCAAAAACTAGAATAAAATTACTACTTAAATTTTTTTTAAATAGTAATACAACCGCCTATTTACGTGGGTTAGAAGAGGAATTTGGCGAATCTACTAACTCAATACGTTTAGAGTTAAATCGCTTCGAAAACGCTGGTTTTTTAGAATCTTATAGCGAATCCAATAAAAAAGTGTTTAAAGTAAATGTAAAACACCCTTTGTTTAAAGATATTAATAGCATTGTTTTAAAATTGGTAGGTTTAAATTACGTAATTGACTACGTTTTGAAACATATGGGAGATTTAAAGCTCGTTTATTTAGTGGGAAATTTATCTAAAGGAAAAGATTCAGATGTTATTGATTTAGTTTTAGTGGGAGATATTAACGAACCTTTTTTAATACAATTAATTGTTAAGACGGAAAAGAAAATAAATAAAAGAATAAATTACATTCATTATAAAGAAATTGATTTTAATTTAAAAAACATAACAATTGTGGGAGTTAGCCCACTTTTATTATGGAGTAAATAAATTGATAATTATTCTTTGAATTTGTTGAAACATACAATTTCAATATTAGAGTCCACTTAGTAGATTGTGACTATGGTGGCGAAGCTATAAGTAAACAAAAAAATTGGATTATACAGTCATTAAAAAAAAATTACAGTTCAATAAATTAATTAAACTATGATTGTTATTGTTGATTATGGCCTAGGGAATCTTGCTTCAGTTTTAAATATGTTTAAAAAGATTGGCGTAAAGGATGTTTTGATCTCTGGAGACATAGATGTAATTGCAAAGGCTTCAAAGTTAATATTACCTGGCGTGGGGGCTTTTGATGCTGGAATGACTTATTTAGAAGAATCTCAACTTATAACTATATTAAATCAAAAAGCAATAATAGAAAAAGTGCCAGTACTTGGGATTTGTTTGGGAATGCAGCTATTAACGAAGCGAAGTGATGAAGGTACAAAAATTGGCTTAGGGTGGATTGATGCGGAAACCATTAAATTCAATATGGAACCCGAGTTAAAATTAAAAGTCCCTCATATGGGTTGGAATTACATTAAAGTACTAAAGAAAAACCCACTAATTGATATGGAAAGTAATAATAGGTTTTATTTTGTTCATTCGTTTTATGTAAAGTGTTTTGATGAAAGTCAATCGATCGCAACGAGTAATTTTGGTATAGATTTTACTTGTATGGTTAATAAAGGAAATATTTACGGGGCACAGTTTCATCCAGAAAAAAGTTTAAAATTTGGTATGAAAGTTTTAGAAAACTTTGCTAAATTATAATGGCTCTTAAACGTATTATACCTTTTTTATTATATGATGGAAGCGGTTTAGTTAAAACCGTAAAGTTTAAAAATCCATCCTATATTGGCGATCCAATTAATGCCATTAAAATTTATAATGATAAAGAAGTAGACGAACTTATTTTGATTGATATAAATGCAAGTAAGCAAAAGCGTAAACCACATTTCGACAAGATAGCTGACATGGCAAGCGAAGCTTTTATGCCTTTTGCTTATGGTGGTGGAGTAAAAACATTTGAAGATTTCGCGAAGCTTTATAAGATTGGGGTAGAAAAAGTAATTGTAAATTCACTAATACAAGAAAATCCTGAAGTAATTAAAAAAGTAATTTCCCAATATGGTTCTCAAGCCGTTGTTGCTTGTGTAGATTTTAAGAAACCGTTATTTGGTCCAAAAAATGTATTCTCATATATCGGCCGTAAAATTAAATTTAACTTGAATGAATATATTTCCTATTTAGCTAATGACATTGGGGTTGGTGAATTGATGTTGTATAGTGTCGATAAGGATGGTACATGGGAAGGTTATGATGTTGATATTATTGAAGAATTAATAAATATTGTGGATATTCCTGTAATTGCCTGTGGCGGCTGTGGAAGCATTACTGACTTGAAACATATCTTATATAAATCCAATGTAAATGCGGCAGCTATTGGAAGCATGGCCGTGTATAGCAAAAAAGGAATGGGGGTGTTAATTAATTTTCCAAAACGAGAAACTATAATTATTGAATAGGATGCAAAAGAAAGAACATTGGGATTTAACAATTAAGCCACATTCTAAGTGGTATGATTTAAGATTGGGAGAGATTTTTCGGTATAAGGATTTATTGTTTCTATTTGTTCGAAGAGATTTTGTTTCAGTATATAAGCAAACCATTTTGGGGCCTATTTGGTTTTTTATACAACCTATTATTACGACTATTACTTTTTCTGTTATTTTTGGAAACTTAGCGCATATATCAACAGATGGTTTACCTCCTGTTTTATTTTATATGTGTGGCATTACTTTGTGGAGTTATTTTTCTGATACCCTTTCTAAAACTTCAGACACATTTACTACCAATTCAGGCATTTTTGGTAAAGTTTATTTCCCTCGAATGATAGTGCCATTATCAGTAGTAGTTTCTAACTTAATTAAATTGGTAATTCAGTTTGTTTTGTTTTTGACAATATGGCTTTATTTTTTTGTTAAAACAAATCAGGTGCATCCAAATGGAACTATCGTTTTAATTCCCTTTTTAATCTTGTTAATTGGTTTCATGGGGTTAAGTTTTGGTATCATTATATCATCATTAACAACTAAATACAGGGACTTAAAATTTTTAGTGACTTTCGGAATTCAATTAATGATGTACGCTTCACCCATTGTTTATCCTTTGTCTATTGTGTCCGAAAAATATAAGTGGATTATTTTAGCCAATCCTGTAACCAGTATTATCGAAACATTTAAATATGCGATGCTAGGTGTTGGGGAATTTAATTGGATGTATTTAGGCTATAGCATTGCATTTACAACTGTATTGTTTTTTATTGGATTAATTATTTTTCACAAAGTAGAAAAGTCTTTTATGGACACTGTTTAACGAATGAGTAATGTAGTATTAAAAGCAGAAAACATTGCAAAACAATACCGCTTAGGTCAACTAGGAACTGGTACAATCTCTCATGACTTAAACAGATTGGTAGCAAAACTAAGAGGCAAAGAAGATCCCTATTTGAAAATTGGTGAAGCTAATGATAGAAGTCAATTTGGCGGTAGCGATTATGTGTGGTCGTTAAAAGACATAAATTTTGAAGTAAAGCAGGGAGAGGTATTAGGAATTATTGGGAAGAATGGCGCAGGAAAATCTACCTTATTAAAAATATTATCGCAAGTAACAACGCCAACAACCGGGCAAGTTAAAGTAAAAGGACGTATTGCCGCTTTACTGGAAGTTGGTACCGGCTTTCATCCTGATTTAAGTGGGCGGGAGAATATTTTTTTAAATGGCGCTATTTTAGGAATGACTAAAGTTGAAATAAAAAGTAAACTTGATGAAATTGTTGATTTTAGTGGTGTTGCAAAATATTTGGATACGCCTGTAAAACGTTACTCGTCAGGTATGATGGTGCGATTGGGCTTTGCCGTGGCAGCCCACTTGGAGCCTGAGATTTTAATTGTGGATGAAGTATTGGCTGTAGGTGATGCTGAGTTTCAGGAAAAATGTTTAGGGAAAATGAAGAACGTGAGCGGTCAGGGCAGAACAGTTTTGTTTGTAAGTCACAATATGGCCGCTATTAAATCTCTTTGTAAACGCACTATTGTTTTAAAAAATGGAGAAACTTATTTTGACGGAAATGTTGTTGATGGTATTACAAAATATTTAGAAGCATTAAATCCTTCAATAAATAAAGGTGCAATTGAAAAACATCACCGTACAGTGAACACCGGTTTTGTTTTTATTAAAAGCGTTAGTTTGGAAAATGAAGAGTTCGCAAACGGAAATAGTATTTATTTTAATAACGAAATTGGCATAAGTTGCCAGGTTGAGTTTTTGAAAGATATATCAAATGTATTGTTTGACATAAGAATAATGAGTGCTGATGGTATTGAAATATTACATTCAATGAACATATATGAAAATAATTTTGTGGATGTGAAAAAAGGAATGGTAAATACAAATGTTATTTTGGAAAACAGATTGCAACCCGGTAAATATTTTATTACTATTGGAGTGCATTTAAGTGATGGTCTTACTTTAGATTATCTAGAAAATATTTTAGAAATAAATGTATTAAATGTGGCGAAAAATAATCAAAAGGGCTTGATTTATGATTTTAAATTAGGTTATGTAAGGCCTCATGCCACTTGGAAAATAAATTAATATGAACCAGTTTATACCTCTAGCTAAACCAAATATTTTGGAAAAAGACATAGCCTTAGTTATTGATGTTTTAAGAAGCGGAATGTTAGTGCAAGGCAAATATGTTGATGAGCTGGAGAAGAGTTTTGTGCATAATACCGGAGCAAGTTATGCAAGTGCATTAAGTAACGGTACAGCTACTTTACATTTGGCATTAATAGCTTTAGGAATAAAAGCAGGTGATGAAGTTATAGTGCCGGCATTTTCATATATAGCAACAGCAAATGTTGTTGAATTGGTGGGTGCAAAACCTGTTTTTGTTGACATAGATTTAGCAACCTTTAATATTGATGTTACTAAAATTGAAGCCGTAATTTCTTCAAAAACAAAAGCAATTATTCCAGTGCATGAATTTGGTTTGGCTTGCGATATTGAGGCAGTAATGGTTATTGCTAAAAAACATAATCTATTTGTAATTGAAGATTCAGCCTGTGCCTTAGGCGCTTTGTATAAAAACAAACACGTTGGTAGCTTCGGTAATTTTGGCTCATTTTCTTTGCATCCGCGTAAAGCTATTAGTTGTGGTGAAGGCGGTATGCTAATTACAAATAATTTGGATTTGGATAAAAAAATTAAAATTTTGCGAAATCATGGTACCGAAATAATTGACGGTAAAATGGATTTTACAGAGTTTGGGTTTAATTACCGAATGACTGATTTTCAGGCAGCATTAGTAGTATCGCAATTAGACCGGTTGCAAAATAGTATTAATTATAAAAATGAATTAGCTGATATTTATTTTTCTGAGATTAAATCCGATAAAATTCAATTGCCTTTTGTGCCCAATTACACGTCACATACATGGCAAACATTTCATGTTGTTTTAGATGAAAGTGTAAACAGAGATGAAATCATTATAAAATTAAAAGAAAATAATATTGGCGCCAATTATGGAGCTCAATGTATGCCTTATATGAAATCATTTAAGGAAAAATACAAGTATAATTGCGAAACACTTTTTCCGAATGCTTTAAAAGCTTATAAACAAGGACTTGCCTTACCTATTTATGATTTAGTAAATAAGGAACAAATAAATTATATATCTAAAACAATAAAGAATTTAATACCATGATAACAAACAAAACTATTTTTATTACAGGTGGTGCTGGCTTTATAGCAAACACACTTATTAAACATTATATAAACGACAATAAAATTGTAGTATATGATAATTTTCATCGAGATACATTAAGCAATAGTGATGTAGCCAAACACACTAATTTAACCATTGTAAAAGGAGATGTGTTGGATTTAGTAGCCTTAACAAATGCTATGAAAGGGGCTGATATAGTTATTCATGCTGCCGGCATTGCCGGCATTGATACAGTAATCAAAAATCCTGTGCGCACCATGCAAGTAAATATGATTGGGACAGCTAATGCTTTAGAAGCTGCACATGTAAATAATATTACTGAGAGGTTTATTGATTTTTCAACTTCAGAAGTCTTTGGATCTATGGCCTTTAAATCATCTGAAACAGATCAAACAGTTTCTGGCAGTGCAGGTGAAGCACGTTGGACTTATGCCGTTAGTAAATTAGCCGGTGAACATTTGGCACATGCTTACTTTAAACAATACCAATTGCCTGTTGTAACCGTAAGACCATTTAACGTATATGGACCGGGACAAACCGGAGAAGGAGCTATTCAAATTTTTATTAAAAAAGCATTGAAGAATGAAGATATTCATATTGATGGAGACGGCTCTCAAATTAGAGCCTGGTGCTTTGTTGATGATTTTGTAGATTGTTTAATTCGTTGCGTTGAAAATCCAAAAGCTATTGGCGAAAGTTTTAATATCGGAAATTCGAGAGCCGTAATCACTATTTTAGGTTTAGCGCAATTGGTGTGCCGCGTATTAAAATCAGATTCTAAAATTTTGTTTGATCCGCCTTTGTCTGCCGATATTGCTATACGCATACCGAGTGTAGAAAAAACAAAAGAGGTTTTAGATTTTAAGGCCAAAGTAGATTTGGAAGAAGGCGTTTTAAGAACATCAGAATACATGAAAACTTTGTAAGATGCGGATAGTTTTTTTTGGTGCTTCTGAATTGGGTTTTGATTGTTGCAAACATCTTGTTGAACTAGGCTATCAAGTGGTTGGAATATGTACAATACCTTCTACTTTTAGCATTAAATATAAAGCTGATAGTGAAAGGCGAAATGTACAAAATGTTTTATATAAAGATTTTTCTTATTTTAATAACAAATTTGGTATCCCTGTTTGCGTGGTGGAAACAAAAATGTCAGACTATATAGAAATTATTGAGTTGTGGAAGCCTGACTTTATTTTAGTTATTGGCTGGTATTACATGATTCCAGAAAGAATTATGAGATTGCCAATCAAAGGAGTAGCTGGCATACACGCATCTTTATTGCCAAAATATAGAGGTAATGCGCCACTAGTATGGGCAATGATAAATGGAGAAGAAGAAACAGGCGTTTCACTTTTTTATATTGAAGGCAATGGAGTTGATGAAGGCGATATTATTCAGCAGGATAAATTTAAAATCGAAAATTCTGATACCATTAAAGAGGTACTAGAAAAAGCAAAAATAGCATCTCTAAAAATATTGACTACATCTCTCCCTTTAATTACTGATGAAATTGCTCCACGTCTAAAACAAAATAATAGTGAAGCTACTTATTTCCCAAAAAGAAGTCCAGAAGATGGATTAATTGATTGGACGTGGGATAAACAGCGTATTAAAAATTTTGTTCGTGCGCAAACAAAACCATACCCAGGCGCTTTTACATTTATAAATGACAAAAAAATTATAATTTGGGATGGTGATATTGAAATTATTAATAATAAAGACTGATGCAAAACTGTAAACGCTGTATATATAATTCATCCATTCCTAAAATTTCATTTAACACAGATGGTATTTGTAATTATTGTGAGCAATACAATTCAATGAATTTACAATACCAAACAGGTGATGCAGGTGAAAAAATGATTGAAGAGTATGTTGCTCAAATGAAAAAAGATGGTAAGGGTAAACCTTATGATGTGGTAATAGGTGTTAGTGGTGGTTGTGATTCATCATATATGTTGCATTTAGCAAAAAATGTTTATGGTTTGAGAGTTCTAGCTGCTCATTTTGATAATACCTATAACTCAAAGATTGCCGTTGAAAATATAAAAATTGTATTAGATAAATTAAATATCGATTTATATACCTACGTTGTAGATAATAAAGAATTTGAGAACATTCAAAAGTCTTTATTATTAGCGTCAGTTCCAGAATTTGAAGCGGCCACAGATTTATCATTAGCAACTACACATTATATGGCATGTGCAAAATATGGCATAAAACATATATGGGAAGGACACTCATTCCGAACTGAAGGAGTATCTCCTCCAGGGTGGTTTTATATGGATGCTAAATACATTAAATCCATACATAAGCAATTCGGAGATGGTATTATTACATCAACGCCATTACTATGGTTGAGTAAATGGATAAAATGGATGGTAGTGGATAAAATAAAAAAATTCAGACCATTATATTATCTGGATTATAACAAAGAAGAAGTTAAAACTTTTTTGGCAAAAGAATACGCTTGGCAATGGTACGGTGGACATCATATGGAAAACAGGACTGCTTATTTTATTAATAATTATTATTTGCCTGTAAAATTTGGTATTGACTTGCGCTGGTGCGAATATTCAGCTTTGGTGAGAAGTGGATATTTAACCAGATATGAAGCACTATTTAAAATTAAAGAACCGAAGCCATTTGAAAATGATTTATTAATGGAAATAAAATCACGTTTAAAATTATCGGATGTTGATTGGGAAGCAATAATGAATGCTCCTAATAAACATTATACCGATTATCCTACTTACAAAAAAACATTTGAGCGCATGCGACCATTCTTTTTTATTTTATTAAAATCAGGTTATGTTACCCAAAGTTTTTATGATAAATTTTGTGTTTTGAAAGAAGAGAAATTATTATAATTATAAATGAGAATACTTATTGGCACTGTAGAAATTTGTGGGTGGATAAAAACGTTAAAAGATGAACTTGAAAAACAAGGGCATTCTGTCACCACAATTTCTGAACCATATCATTATGCCCCAAATTATAAATACGATATATCTCATCAAAATTTTGTAAAGGATTATATTTCATATAGAATTGGTGTTAATTCTTTTTTTAATTCGATAACAATAAAATCTTATTCTTTTTTAGAAAAAATTGCTAATAAATTCTTCCCCAAAAAATTAAATAATTATGTCCTTAATAAAGCAAATAATTATTTCTTTAAAAACACTGATGTGTTTATTTATTTTTGGAATGGTTTAACCACTAATGAAAATGACATTCTACAATTTAAAAAAAATGGTGTTAAAATAATAACTTGGTTTGTTGGAGATGATGTTCGTTATTATCCAGCTATGCAAGAGGAATTTGAAATTAAGAATAAATTTTATGAAGGGTATTTTCAAAAAAATTTTAATGACTTGTTAAGAAAATTACGAATACATGAGAAATATTCAGATATAATTTTTTCAGTTCCTGATCAAGCATCTTTAGCACTTAGGCCATATTACCATCTTCAAATTCCAGTAAAAATAGAAAGGTTTCAATTTAAACAGTCAAACAATACTGTACCAATTGTTGTACATATTCCCAGTAGTCAACAAATTAAAGGAACTGCAATAATTAGAACGGTCATAAACGAACTTAAAAACGAAGGACTTAATTTTATTTATAGGGAATTAATAAATATACCAAATAGCCAGGTGTTAAATGAACTTTCAAATGCTGATATTCTTGTTGATGAACTGTTTTTACATGGCCCCGGTGTTTTGTCATTCGAGGCAATGTGCAGTGGTTGCGCTGTTGCAACAAGGTATCTCGAAAATTCACCAATAGTTTTTCGTCCACCGGTGGTTTCAATAACAGAGGAAAACATTAAAGAAAAATTACGATTACTAATTACTAATAATGAATTAAGAAATGATGTAATTCAAAAAGGAAAGTTATATGTTGAGGATAATAACAAGGTGGAATCAATTGTGAAAAATATGCTATCGAAACTTTCTGTAGATACAAAAGCAGATTACTATCCTAATTACTTCCGTGAAAATTTTGAACCACAAAATGATTTAATTGAATATGTAAATAGCATGACTGAATTTGTAAAAGATGAGACGTGGTATAAGAAGAATATTTTACCTGGTGTGAGAAACGAATTAAAATTTTAGAAAAGGTTTTGCATGTGCGGAATAGCAGGAATAATACATTTTAATAATAAACCGGTTTTAACTGAACAGTTAAAACAAATGACTGATGTTATTGCTCACCGTGGGCCTGATGGCGAAGGATATTGGGTTAATGCAAAAAGCAATGTTGGCTTTGGTCACAGGCGCTTATCCATTATTGATTTATCAAGTAACGGAAAACAACCTATGCATTATGCTAATAACCGGTATACGGTCACATTTAATGGCGAAATATATAATTACATTGAATTAAGAGAACAACTTATATCAAAAGGATACCTGTTTCATTCAAATAGCGATACAGAAGTTTTACTGGCTTTATATGATTTAAAAAAAGAAAAATGTTTAGCCGACTTAGATGGCATGTTCGCATTTGCTATTTGGGACGAAAAAGAACAGGAACTATTTTGTGCAAGAGATCGTTTTGGAGAAAAGCCATTTTACTATAGCTATGAAAAAGGGCAGTATTTTTATTTTGCTTCAGAAATGAAAGAACTTTGGGCAATAGGAATATCAAAACAAAATGACAGTGATGTATTGAATAATTTTTTGAAAACAGAAAAAGTAGTTTATTCAACTGATACAACCAAAACTTTTTATAAAAATGTAAAACAATTGGATTCATCTCACTATCTAATTATTAAAAAGAATGCAGATGTTAAAATTGAGCGTTATTATGATTTGGATAACATTCAGATAAATAGAAATATAAGTTTAAGCGAAGCGGTTGAAAAATTCACACAATTGTTTACGGAAAGTGTTCGGTTAAGACTTAGATCGGATGTCGCCGTTGGCTCTAGTTTATCGGGAGGTTTAGATTCATCGAGTATTGTAATGATGATGGACAAATTAAAAGGAGAAGCCACACAACAAAAAACGTTTTCTGCAAGGTTTAAGAGCTTTGATAAAGACGAAGGAGTTCATATTCATAAAGTGGTTGATGCCTGTAAAAATGTTGTATGCTACGAAGTATGGCCCAAACAGGAAGAATTGCAGAAAATACTACCTGAACTTATTTTTCACCAGGAAGAACCTTTTGCATCATCCAGCGTGTTTGCCCAATGGAAAGTAATGGAATTGGCAAAACAAAATGGAACGGTTGTATTGCTTGATGGGCAAGGAGCTGATGAATATTTAGCTGGCTATCTTCCGCTATATGGATTGTATTTGAAACAATTGTTTTTTACAGATAAGGGTAAATACAATCATGAACAGAGTATATATTTAAAATTACGAGGTAGTTTAGGCTGTACGTTAGAAGAAGATGAAACGATCAGAATGAAAATAGGTAGATTAAAGAAAAAAATTTTCAAACAGGCAATGCCATATAATAATGAGAGTTTAACCCGTGAATTAAAAAAGCAAATGTTATCCATAGGATTAAAAGAGCTTTTAAGATATGCTGATAGAAATTCGATGGCACATTCTCGCGAAGTGCGTTTACCATTTTTGAGTCATAAATTAATTGATTTTGTTTTTTCTTTACCCGATGAATTTAAATTATTTGAAGGGTGGACAAAATATATTTTGCGTTTATCGATGAATGATTTATTACCAAAAGATATAGCATGGAGAGTAGATAAAATAGGATATGTAACTCCTCAAAATAATTGGATGGAAAATAATTATTGGAAAAATCAAATAGAAGAAGGGAAGAATAAATTTTCGGAATTAACTTCAACTAAAAATGGAAAAATGGAAAGTTGGAATTATATTATGTTGAATAATTTTTTTTATAGATAACAGTGCTTGTTTTTAAATGAAGAATAACACACTTTTCATTTCGTTTTATTTCCCACCTTTTGCCAGAGTGGGAGGAAGACGATGGGCAAAGCATATTAAGTACTTCCAGCGTTTCGGTGAAAAATTTAAAGTATTGGCTGGTGATTTTGAGGGAAAATCACCATGGGATGATGATGTTAAATCCTATGAATCTAAAATAACACGCCTACCAATTACTATTTATTATCCATATTATAAAAGAGTGTTGCCCAAAAATGTTTTTCAAAAAATAAAATGGAAAATTAGTTTGAAGTATAATAACTTTTTGGAAAAAAAATATCCTGGAAATTTTTGGGATGACTCGCGAGCCTACGAAAATAAATTTTATTTGAAAGCACTTGACATTATAAAAAGAGAAAAGATTTCACATATTTGTTTATCCGTTGGTCCATTTGCATACGCTAGTATTCTGCCTAAATTAAAAAAAGAAATCACCGAATTAAAAATTACACTTGATTACAGAGATTACTGGCATGATTGTTTTGATTCTCTATCAAAAGGTAAAAGATTGGAAGAAATTCAAAAGCAGAAAAGTGTATTAAATGTTGTTGATTTAGTTTTAGCTCCTAATAAGGAAATGTGCCACTATTTTGAAAAAGAATTTAATATAAACACCTATTTATTACCGCATTGTATTGATGAAGATTTTTTAAGTATAACAGAAACGAAATTTGTTCAATTTGACAAAAAGCGCTATGTTATTTTATATGGAGGTAATTTATATGATAATATGGAACCTTATATCTTAAAATTGATTAATTTAATTAAAGAGTTAAAGAAATCAGGAACAGAGGTAGAATTCAAATTATTAACGATGCAGCCATCCTATGTTGATTTGTTTAGAAAGAATAATATAAATATTGAGGTCAATTCATTATTACCGATTCCAGCATTTATTGAGTTAGCTACAAAATCGGATTTGATATTATTGATGAGGCCCGATTGGAGTCCTAATGCTTTTTCGACAAAGTTTTTTGAATCTGTTGCATTGCGTAAACCTATATTATATATTGGACCTAATGGAGAAGTGAACGAATTTATAAAAAATAATCGTTTAGGATTTATTCTAGCAGAAAATTCAGAAAAGGAAATGGCAAGTATTCTATTAAATAATGCTTTAAGTCATGATATTCCGGATACAAGATTTTCCTTAGATAATAATACGTTTGATTTACAAACCCTTGAACTTATCAAATATTGGAATAAATATTATGGTTTTGAAAATTAAATTTTTCATTACTCCAATGTATCCTTATGGTAATGATCATTATTACCATGAGATGATTGCTTTAGCAGAAGGATTTAATGCATTAGGACATAGCGTTATTGGTAATTGTAACTATTGGTGGCAACCAGAAACAAATTCGTATTTAATTACTGATGCAAATGAGGATACTAATTTTGATATTGCCATTTATGATTACAGATATGTAACTTCGTTTGCTCACTTGTTATTTAGAAAGGGATTTCCAAATTTTGACAGAACAAAGAAACATATTTTAGTAGATCGAAATGATTGGCTTCAGCCAATATGGTGGAAAAATAAAGACTATGCTATTTTCGACTTTATTTTTGCCGGTAATATTTATTCTAATATAACATATGCAGATAATATTAAACCATGGGCAATTGGTTTAACAAATAGAATAATCAATAGTATTGACAAATTTTATGATGTTGATTTGAAAAGAGAAAATGTCGCTGTATGTAACTTCAGGGTAGACCATAATATGCGTGGCTATCTTTTAAATCAACTCAAAGGAAGTTTGAAAAAATATCCCGTGGTGGAAAAATTCACGACACCTAATTTTAATAATGAAATAGATACTCTTTATTATAAAACTAGTATTAAGCGCCATAATCCCGAATTTTATAAATCATTATGCGAAGTTAAATTTTTTATGGCTTTTGGTGGTTATTATGAATTTAAACCAACCAAGTATTTGCCTTATAAATTATTAGATAAAATATTACGAAAACCGGCATACTGGAATTATAGAAGATTAAAGAAAAAAAATCACGACTTTTCTAATGAGATTTTTATTTTTCAGCAAGATAATTTTCGTTTTTGGGAAGTTTTATATAGCGGTTCAATCGCTATCAATTTAAATTTAGAGTATTGGAATTTTAAATTGCCGGTAATGCCGGTTTCTGGCGAGCACTATTTTGGAATTGGGAAATTAAAAGATAATCAGTTAGAAAATGTTCTAGCAAATTTAAGTGACGACGAGATAACGCAGATTTCACTTAACGCACGTCATTGGGTTTTTGAGCATTATTCTCCACAAGCACAGGCACAGCGGATATTGTCTTTCTTAAAATGAGTGCGTCAAAAAAACACCTAATAGTTAAAGGTTGTGCCGGTTTGGGAAACAGATTAGTAACTATTTTATCAGCTATTAAGTATTGTGAAAAAAATGGTAGAATATTGGTTGTAGATTGGAGCGATGGTCAGTTTGATAAAAAAGGAATTGATGCTTTTGAAAAGTGTTTTGATGTACAAAATGCTAGCTTCGATAAAATAGATGCAATTAAAAATTGGGATATGTCATTACATAGTTCTTCTTTATTTAAAAACAATAAAACAGAAGGTATATATGATTTATATGTTGACAAACAGTCTTCTTTTTGGCAAAAAGTACCGGGTAAATTAGTTGTAGGTTCTGCATTAAAAAAACTAAGGAGACGTTGGCAACCCATTAGCAATGGAAATTATTTTAACTCACTAGTTTACGGCAGTGATTTGCCAAATAATAAACACGAATCAATTTTATATTTTCTTGATTTTATACCTTATATTAACTATAGTACACTGCCAAACTACATTCAACTAAAACCTTTTTTAAATAATAAATTAGAGTCATATATAAAACAAAGTAATATTTCACATTCTGTTGGGATTCATATTAGAGATACTGATAAAAGACCGACAGCAGAAGTTAGAAAAATAATTAATCATATAAAATTGAATTATAAAAATTCCCCGATTTTTTTATCTACAGATTCAACAGAAATTGAAAACTTATTTTTAAAGGAAATCTCCTCTTTAATTTTATTTCCTAAAAATAAACCACAACTAAAAGGTGAAGGTTTACATCAATGGGCGTTATATAATAATGAAGAGGAATTGAAATACATATTATTTGAAGAAAGTATAATGGAAATGTTTCTATTAAGTCGCTGTAAATATTTATTTTTTCAAGGCAATTCCACTTTTTCTAATGTTTCAAAAGTTTATCATCAAAATAAAAATAATTGTTATGATTGGCTCAAATTATAAAATTTTAATATAAAATTTATGCTTACCGAAACAATTTTAATAGTTCTATATATATTAATTTATATTTTTATTTCCAATACTTGCATGAATGTATTGTTGAAATTATTAAAATTAAACAAATTAGGAGAGAATACTTTTTTGTCAATTTTTTATAATACGCTATTATTTTCCTTATTACTAGTAACTCTTACTTCCATAATTGCCTCCAAAGAAAAAACAATATTTATATTTAATTTGCCCCTTTTATTTCTATTTTATTATTTTACTAAAAAAGAAAGTCCTGTACTAATTTATAATCAAGAACCTCAATCAAAAAGGTCACTAGTTATAGCATCAATTATTGCATTTTCTGTTTTTTCTTTAATTATTTCATATTATTTTTCTATAAAATTTTCGATGCGTAACGATGTCGCTTACTATACAAAAATAAGTGAGTGTTTAATTCCGCAAGGTACTGAGAATCTCTTCCATTATTATAATAATGATAACAGACTATTTAACGGTATTTCTCCTTATCATTATTTTGAAATGTGGTTTAGCGCCATTTTTTTTAAAATAAATGAACTTTTTGGCATAAAAATATTTAGCAATTATTTATTATATATTTATTTTGTTTCTAATCTTTTCAGAACGATTGCGCTAATTGGAATTTTCGGATTAATCTCTAAATATAGCAAGATTAACGTTTTATCTTTTATAATAGTTCTTCCACTCTTAGTAATTGATATTTCAGCATTTTGTAATTGGGGAAGCGATTCATATTTACCAGAGAGTAATTTTTTTGAAAGGCCAAATTTCATCTATTATTATTTATTTTTGATTCCCATATTCCATTCTTTATTAAATAAAAATAGTACTACTTTAATAATTTGGTCCTTATTTTTTATTTTGGCCACGATAACTGCTTTGCCTGCTATTTCAGCTAGTCTTTTACTTATACTTGCATATATTTGGTTTGGCAATAACAAGGAAAGAAAAGGTGTGGTAAAACTATTTTTTTATTTTTTTATTTTTTTATTATCCTTGGCCTTATTTTATAAATTATTTGGAGTTTCCAAGGAAGCCTTGCCCATCGAATCAATGACATTTATTCAACTGGTATGTAAGTCTATTTCATTATGGAAACCATGTGTGTTTATGTTTGCTATGATTTTATTAAAAATGATTCCTTTTTTAATTTTGATTTTTTGTTTAATTAATGATAAATTTTCAAAAGAAATCAAATTGCAAAATGCATTTAAACAGTTACTCATTTATGTTTTTTTATTGTGCTTGACTGGAATAGGAGTGTTTCAATTAGTTCCGTATTTAGATAATATGTATCAGTTTGCATTTATTGGTTATTGTTCTGTTCTTTTGTTTTTAATTATTGTTTTGGTTATAAAAATCAATAATTTATCAGGATTAATAAAGTATGTGGTGCTCGTATTTATGCTAATAGTTGATTTATTTGGTTATAAGCGAAATTTGTTGTTTGACCATATTATTTTAACTGAAGTTAATTGGAAACAGAATCTTAAATCAAATTTTCTATTGCAGTATGGTTTGTCGCAAAAATATATCAACGAACTAGCAAGTAATGCTACAATTTTAGAATCAAAAAATGGCGCATCAATAATTGATGAAAAGGATGCTTTGAGTGAATTCGTTGGCCTCAGACATAGTTTAACCTTTCAGTTGGGTAATTATTTCATGGTTTTTAATAATAATGTCAATTTGCCACTATTAAGTGATCCAAGTAAATTATATCCGGACACTGATACGCTAGCAAAAGATTATTACAAGGCTAAAAAATTTAATTCCAAAACCTTGTTTTTTCGTAACTATAATAATAGTATACCTTATTTAGATAATCTTAATAAATATATTTTATCTAACAATGTACAATATATTTTTGCTAGCAAAAGTTTTAATCCCGCAATTTATATCGACTCCTCATCAATTATTAAAGTTATAAATGACAGTATAAAAGGACACAAACTAATTATGATTAAGAGTGCGGAAAATTAGTAACCTATATTTTCCTAATTTGGATGGGATTCGATTTTGTGCTGCATTTATGGTGTTAATTCATCACATCGAGCAATTGAGAAATACCTTTGGTTTAGATAATAATTGGGATAATAATATTGTACAAAGGATAGGGAAGTTGGGGGTTATTCTTTTTTTTGTGTTAAGTGGTTTTTTGATTTCCTATTTGCTTTTTAAAGAAGAGGCAGAAACTAATAGTATTAACATCAAAGGATTTTATATGAGGCGGATTTTTAGAATTTGGCCTTTGTATTTTTTAATCATTGTATTAGCACTTTTTGTTTTTCCATGCATTGAAATTTTAAAATACCCCAATGCAGTTGAATTGAGTATGAGTTTAAAACTATTTAAGGCTCTACCAATGTATATTTTCTTTTTGCCAAACTTGGTGTTAGTTGCAATAGCAGTTATTCCGTTTTGTAGCCAGACATGGTCAATTGGAGCGGAAGAGCAGTTTTATATGATTTGGCCGGTATTAAATAAGTTTATTAAAAATAAATTGATGGTGATATTTGGAGTAATCGTTGTTTATTTACTGATTAAATTGTTCCTAGGTAGTCATAAAGAAAGTTTATTATTCAGATTTTGGGATACTATGCCTATTCACTATATGGCCATTGGAGGATTTTTCGGATATATTTCTTTTTTTGAAAGTAGCCTAACAAGATTTTTAAAAACTATCATATATACCAGAATCATGCAATTTGTTTCAATTTCTTTTATTTTTATACTTTTGTATTTTAAAATTAGTATAGGGTATTTTAATTTAGAATTATATGCTCTGTTATTTGGTGTTATAATTTTAAATGCAGCTACTGGAACAAAAAATATTTTTTGTTTTAATTTTTCTTTTATTAAGTACATGGGTAAAATATCGTACGGAATTTATATGTATCATTTAATTGGTATAATTATGACTCTTCAAATCTTAATTAAACTTGACTATTCTTTAAATAATTTCGTAATTTATTTTATGTCTTTTGTAATAACGATTACTATTTCAAGTATTTCGTATTATACTTTTGAAAAGTTTTTTATGAATTTTAAGAAAAAATATTCTGTCGTACCAACGGCTGATAATAAGCAGACTGAAAAAAAAACTTAAAATAAATAATGATAAAACCATTTATATCGATAGTTTCGCCAATATATAGAGCTGAAAATACAATTGAGGAACTTGTTGGTCAAATTCATAAGGAAGTGTCTCTTCTTACAACGAATTATGAAATTATATTAGTTGAGGATTGCGGGCCAGATAATAGTTGGGAAAAAATCACGCAATTTTGTGAAAAGGATAATAAAATTATAGGTCTGAAATTAAGTCGTAATTTTGGGCAACATTATGCTATCACTGCTGGTTTAGATCAATCGCAAGGAGAATGGATTGTTGTATTGGATTGTGATTTGCAGGATAGGCCCGATCAGATTTCTAAAATGTACAACAAAGCATTAGAAGGCTATGATGTAGTTCAGGGAAGGCGCGAGAATAGAAAAGATAGTTTTTTTAAAAAAACATTTTCACTCCTTTTTTACAAAGTTTTAGCCTACTTATCGGGTTACGCTCAGGATAGCACTATTGCAAATTTTGGAATATATCATAAAAAAGTTATCAGTTCAATAACCTCCATGCGCGAGTCCATTCGTTTTTTTCCTACAATGGTTGCATGGGTTGGTTTTCGCAAAACATCGATTGAAATTGAACATTCCGAGCGATACGAAGGTAAATCCTCCTACACCATTAGCAAGTTATTTAATTTAGCATTGGATATTATTTTGGCCTATTCTGATAAACCACTCCGATTAATTATTAAGTTAGGATTGGTTACTTCAATGGGATCTTTTATCTTTTTGATGTATAACACATACAAATATTTGTCAGGCGAAATACTTGTTTTAGGATACATGAGTTTAATCATTTCCATTTGGTTTTTATCGGGCTTAATCATGTTAATGCTCGGGGTTGTGGGATTATATATAGGTAAAACTTTTGAGAGTACTAAAAACAGGCCGATATATATAATTGACGAAAAAATTAATGGATAAGCAAGAGTTTCTAAGTTTAATTTGGGATAGTGAATTTTTTAACAAAAAAATTTCGAGATTTAATATAAATAAAGCAACTGAAATTGAAAATTTTTATTCGTCAATTTCTAGATTTAATGGAGATTTAGTCTATCTTTTTTCAAAAGAAAAATTAGCTATACAATTAAATGCCCACTTCTTTTTGGCTGATAAAAAAGTTGTATTTCGAAAAAAAATAGTGTCTGAGCAAGAATTATTTAATGACAATCATGTTGAATCCTCAACTACTTTAACTAAAGAATTATTGGAATTAGCATTTTTAAGCGGGCATCATTCGCGATTTAAGTTAGATAATTCATTGAATTCTAAATTTAATGAATTGTATAGAATTTGGCTTGAAAAGTCAATAAATAGAGAGTTGGCATCTGAAGTTTTTGTGTATAAAATAGAGCAGAAAGAAATTGCTTTTGTGACCATTAAAAAAAATGGCGATTCTGCCAGTATTGGTCTTCTTGCCGTCAATTCATCATATCATGGAAAAAATATTGGTTCATTATTGATTAGTGCTATTGAAAATTGGTGCTTTAAAAATAATATTAGTACGCTTGATGTCGCCACCCAATTAGATAATATTCAAGCCTGTAATTTTTATAAAAAAAACGGATTTGATATAAAAGAAGTAGACTACATATATCATTATTATAGAAAGTAAAAGAACAGTTTTATGAAATATACACCATTCAACAAACCTTACCTTAGTGGTAACGAAACAGATTATATTAAAAATGCAGTTCTTAGCGGCAAGATATCTGGAGATGGAATTTTTACAAAAAAATGCCACGAGTTTTTTGAAAAAAAGTACGGATTTAAAAAAGTATTGCTTACTACGAGCTGTACCGACGCTTTAGAAATGGCCGCAATTTTATTGGACATTAAAGAAGGCGATGAGGTGATTGCGCCCTCTTATACTTTTGTTTCAACCGTAAATGCTTTTGTATTGCGCGGTGCTAAAATCATTTTTATTGATAGTGGATCAGATAATCCAAATATGGATGTTGATAAAATTGAGACTTTAATAAGTGAAAAAACAAAAGTTATTTTGCCTGTTCACTACGCAGGAATTTCTTGTGATATGGATAAGTTAATGGAATTAGCAAAAAAATATAATGTGTTTGTAGTTGAAGATGCTGCTCAAGCTATTGATTCTTTTTATAAGGGGAAACCTCTTGGCTCACTTGGACATTTAGCGGCTTTTTCTTTTCACGAAACCAAAAATATTATTTCTGGCGAAGGTGGCATGTTAGTAATAAATGATGACCAATTTGCAAATAGAGCGGAAATTATCAGAGAAAAAGGAACTAACCGGTCCTCCTTTTTTAGAGGGGAAGTTGATAAATATGGCTGGGTGGATATCGGGTCTTCCTTTTTACCATCTGATATTATTGCTGCTTTTTTGTATGCACAACTTGAAAATATTGATAATATCCAAAGTAGAAGAAAAGAGATTTGGAATATTTATAACAATAAATTAGAAAGTCTTAAAGCGAAGGGTGTTAAATTACCTTATATTAACAAAGATGCCACAAATAACGCACATATGTTTTACTTGGTTTGCCGCAATTTAACAGAGAGAACGGAATTAATTAACTATCTAAAAGAAAAAAATATTTATTCAGTGTTTCATTATTTATCACTTCATAAAAGTCCGTTTTATAAAGATAAGCATGATGGCAGCACGTTAATAAATTCAGATTATTATTCGGATTGCTTATTGCGCCTGCCAATGTATTACGAATTAACAAATGATCAAGTTGAGACTATTTCGTCTTTTATTCTTAATTTTTATAAATAAAATTTAATACGAATTGGCCATAAAATTATTAGATTACTCCATAGTAAATATGCAGCCAAAAAAACAGTGTGCTACTTTAAGTTACAAGCTGTCAATGTGCAAATTCAATATGCAATTTTAAATGAAAATTAAAAAAAATATTTTCCTATTTGCCAGTCAATCCAAATCTTCATTTATTTATAATGAAATTATACAACTTTCTAAGGAATTTGAAAAAGTTAATATTGTACTGCAAACTAGTGATGAGAATGATTTTTTTTATCCTGATAATGTAAGCGTTCATTTGGTAAATTATGATCACTACAAAACATCTCTCATATTAAAAAAATATTTGCTACAATACTTAAGAATTTTATTTATTGATATTATTAAATCGCGTAAGCATATTTTAAAATTAAATATACATAAATTAAATGCCAGCAGGTTGCTTCGCATTTTTTATATTTCTGATTGTATTAATGACTTAACATCGATAAGAAAAAACGACCTATTTTATACTTTTTGGTTTGATGACTGGGCAAGTTCCTTAGCGCTTTTAAAAAAACAAAATAAAATAAATAATTTTTTTAGCTTGGCACATGGATTTGATTTATATGAAGAAAGAACGGCAGTGACAAATAGAATTGCATTTAGGTGGTTTCAATTAAAACATGCACAAGCAGTATATTCTGTTTCAAAAACAGGCGCTACTTATCTAAAATTAAAATATCCTAATTATGCTGAAAAAATCAAAATTTCCTATCTTCAAACGTCTTTTTCAGGAAAAAACATAGCCATCCAAAACCCTATTCATCTTTTAACATGTGCGAATTTCAGCAAGGTAAAACGAATTGAGTTAATTCTAGAAATATTACAAAAATTTACACAGCCTGTCGTTTGGTATTACATTGGAAATTATAATGCTAACAGCAATTACTGGAAAAGTTTTTTAAGTAAAATCCAGGACATTAAAAATCAGAATAAATTAGTTGAAATTAAAATTATCGGTGAGCTCACAAATGAACAGGTGTTTAATTTTTATACAAAAACACCACTATCTGCATTAATAAGTGTTTCTGAGTCAGAAGGACTGCCAGTGAGCATGATGGAAGCATTAAGTTTTGGCGTACCAATTATCGCTACCGCTGTTGGCGGATGTCCTGAAATAGTTAATTCCAAAACAGGAATGCTTATTCCAAAGAATTTTAATGCTAAAAATGTGGCTACTGAAATTGTTGAATTTATATTGTCTAAGAAAAATATAATTGAATACAGGCAAGGGGTATTTGAATTTTGGAAACAAAATTTCTCTCAAGATAGAACAAAATTTTTATCAAAATTCAATTTGCCAGAATCTTCATTAAAACCAAGACAAATTTGCTGCAATTGTATAATGGATAATGAAAATGATAATTCAATTACATTTAATGAACAAGGTATATGCAATTATTGCGAAAGCTACAACCATAAAATTAATGATTTAGGAACAGACGAACAGAAAAATAATTTCATCACAAAAAAACTAATTGAAATAAAAAGCAAAAGAAAAAACAACGCTTATGATTGCATACTTGGAGTAAGTGGTGGGGTTGACAGCACTTATTTAGCATTTTGGTGCAAGCAAAATTCATTAAATCCATTGGTTGTGCATTTTGATAATGGCTATAATAGTGAACTAGCTTCTAAAAATATTGAAAATATTTGCACAATTTTAGGATTCGAACTAAATACATTTGTTATCAACTGGAATGAGTTTAAGGAGTTACAATTAGCTTATTTAAAAGCGGGAGTAATTGATATTGAAGTATTAACTGATCACGCCATTTACGCTACCTTAGTTACCTGCGCAAAGAAATATAAAATTAACTATATTTTAAGTGGATTTAATTTAGTGACTGAAGGTATTATGCCAAAAGAATGGGTATATGATAAATTAGATTGGAAAAACATAAAAGATATTTACAAAAATTTTGGCAAAAATTATAAAATTAAAACTTTTCCCCATTTAACTTTTTTACAAAAATTATATAATCATTGGTTTTTAAAATTTGAAAGTATTCAAGTATTAAATTATATAAATTATAATAAGAAGGAAGCCAAAAGCTTAATTGCAAAAGAATTAAATTGGTTAGATTACGGCGGAAAACACTACGAATCTGTTTTTACAAAATTTCATCAGTCCTATATTCTACCTGTTAAATTTAAAGTTGATAAACGAAAAGCACATTTATCTACATTAATTTGCTCAGGTCAAATTACCAAAGACGAAGCAATTGAGGAAATGAATAAACCTCCATTCGATAGTAATTCAATTAATAATGAAAAAGAGTATATAGTAAAAAAACTTGGACTTACCCTAGCTGAATTTGATGAAATAATTTTTCGGGAACCTAGGCAGCATCCAGATTTTAAAAATGAAACTAAACTATGGGAAAGGTATTTTAAAATCATAAAATTTATCAAATTTTGGAAAAATTAATTTTTGGACAATTCTAAACAAATATTATTAATTTCATACACCTTTCCACCAAGTGCAGGTATTGGTGGCAGAAGATGGGCTAAATTTGCAAAATACCTCAGCAGACTAGGATATTATGTACATGTAATTTATGCGCCAATTAATACAGCAGATAAATCGTTGTGGATAGATGATATTATTGATAATGAGAATATTAAACTATACCCTGTTAAAAGTTCTTACCCATCTATTTTACTATTAAAGCCAGAAACTATATTTCAAAAAATTAATTACCGAATAAGTTTATCTTTAATAAAGTTAACTTCTAAAGGTACGCCATATGATAGGGCATGGCTTTGGAATAAATCAATGTTGCGAAAAGCTGAGTATATTATAGATTTTTACAAAATAAAAAATGTTGCGGTAAGTTGTGCTCCATTTAGTTGCGCATATTATTCATTAGAATTAAAAAAAAAATATAACGATTTAAATTTACTTGTCGACTTTAGAGATCCTTGGACATGGGGTCAGGGATATGGATTTAATAATTTATCTGCTAAAAGATTAAATTATGAAAAGATGATGGAAGGTGCAGTCGTTAAATTTTCAGATAAATTTTTTGTTCCCTCTATCGAAATGAAAAAGCACTTAGTTGTAAATTATCCAGCTTTTGAAGATAAAATATTTCAATTGCCACATGGTTTTGATGAAGATGAAATAATTCCGCAGCAAAAGAATTATTCTAAAAAATTAAGATTAGTACTGTATGGTACTTTATATAATAATTTAGGCCCTATTTTTGAAAATCTTGCAAATTTTATAAATAATACTAATCATAAAATTTCATTAGATATATATTCTACAACGTTTACTTACAAAAATACTTTTAAAGCAAATCAACTTTTAGGGAATGATGTAAATTATTATAAACCAATTTCACCAAAATTACTTTTTAAAAAATTTAATGAATATGATTATGCTCTAATTATTCAACCTGATTTCGCAAAAGACTTTATTACGACAAAAATTTATGAAATCATTTATTCAGCTACCCCTATTCTATTAATTGCTAATGAAGGCGAGTTATCAAAATTTATTTGCAATAATAATTTAGGACTATTTTATACTCCAAATAACCTTTCAAAAAATTTGAATAGCATTTTTAAATATGATGCAAGCGCATTTAAATTAAATCAATTTAAATGGGAAAAATTCTCTTTTAAATTAATTTGCTCAATTATCATTAAGCTTTTGAAATGAAAAAAATACTAATTATTATAGGAACAAGGCCTAATTTCATTAAGGTAACTCAATTCAAAAAAGCTGCAGATTTGTACACTAATATTGAGATTAAAATAGTTCATACAGGTCAACACTATGATGAAAAAATGGCTGATGTTTTTTTTAAGCAATTTAACCTTCGGCCCGATTTTCACTTAAATATTCCGCAAGTAAGTCCAAACTCGCAAATGGCAGAAATAATGTTACGTTTAGAAAAATTAATAAAAAATGAATATTATCCCGATTTAGTAATTGTTGTTGGAGACGTTAATTCTACCTTGGCAGCAGCTCTAACTGCTAATAAGCTACATATAAAATTAGCTCATTTAGAAAGCGGTTTAAGAAGCTTTGACCGGACAATGCCGGAGGAAATTAACCGTATAATAACTGATGAAATTTCAGATTATTTTTTTGTTACCGAACAGAGTGGTGTGACTAATTTACTTGACGAAGGTAAATTGCAAGAACAAATATTTTTTGTTGGAAACACTATGATTGATACATTAGTGGCTTTTCAAGCAGAAATTAAACAATCTGATATCCTTGCAAAGTTAAATTTATTGCCAAAGCAGTTTGTATTAATGACTATGCATCGACCAGCTACAGTTGACATGGAAGCCGGTTTATTAATATTGGTTGACTTATTAAATGAAGTTACAAAAAAATATAAGGTAGTATTTCCAATACACCCTCGTACAATAAAAAAATTAGATGATTTTAAAATAAAACATTTAATAACAGAAAATCCAAATATTATTTTAACAGATCCATTAGATTATTTTGCTTTTCAAAATTTAATTCAAAACAGTAAATTTATTTTAACAGATAGTGGTGGCATTCAAGAAGAATCTACTTATGTTCAAGTGCCTAGTTTAACTTTACGTCCTAATACCGAAAGGCCTGTTACTGTTGATGAAGGCACCAATACGTTGGTGCCATTTGACATAGATTTGATATTAAGCCATATAAAACAAATTGAAAATTTAACTTATAAAAAAGGAATTATACCCAAATTATGGGATGGAAAAGCAACAAAAAGAATACTTGAAATTATTTCAAAAAATTAATGAATTTCTATATTACATATAATGATGCGCCATCAGGTATTTTTTCTTCACAAGTAATAGATGTAGTTAAATTTCTTAACATAGAAGTTAAACAAAAAGTTAAACTAATTTCTTTTATATCGATAAGAGGATTTTTAAATAATCGAAAAAAAATAAAAAAACAAATACCTGATGCTATCATATTACCAATGTATCCCAAAATGATTAATTGGGAAAAGAACTTATTTTTATTAAATTTACTATGTACTCTTTATAAACCTAAAATTTTAATTGGTCGTTCAGTAATTGCAACTAAATTATCCTTATTAATTAGAGACAAAAAGAAAAACTGTAAAAAGGTAGTTTATGATGGAAGAGGCGCAATAGCAGCTGAATGGAAAGAATATAATGTGGTAACTGACCAAAGGTTAGTTGAAAAAATAGATGCCTTTGAAAAAGAAGTTATTTTAAACTCAGATTATAGAATTGCTGTGTCTGCAAAACTAATTGAGTTTTGGAAAAAAATGTTTCAATATGTTTCGGATAAGCATATTGTTATACCATGTAACATTAATTCCATCTTTGAAAATATTGAAATTTCAAAAAATAGCATTTCACAAATTAGAAATGAACTATATTTTAACTCAGATGATTTTGTATTTGTTTATTCAGGCTCGTTGGCAGGTTGGCAATCTTTCGATTTATTAAAAGAATTCTTAAGACCAATTTTAGCAAAAAATGATAAATGTAAGGTGCTTTTTTTGTCTGAATTTGACAAAAATATTGAAAATTTAAAAAAGGAGTTTTCCAATCAAGTTTTCTCTAAACATGTATCTCCTTATAAAGTACCATATTATTTAGTAGCATGTGATTATGGTTTGTTGATTAGAGAGCAGTCTATTACAAATAAAGTAGCATCCCCCGTTAAATTTGCTGAGTATTTATGCTGTGGCCTAGGGATTGTGATTTCAGATAATTTAGGTGATTATACTAATTTTGTAAAACAGTATAAATGCGGCTCTTTATACTCAGAATTTAATTTTAACAGGTTAGATAAAGTCAATTTAAAAAAATTAAGCTTAACTTATTTCACAAAAAAAGCCCATTTGCATTTGTATAAAAAATTATTTTGCTAAATGAGTGCGAAAATAAATTTCTATAATTTTCATTTTATGTCCGTCCGATTAACTTAATGACAGCAGTATTAATAAATATCCTTTAAGTGCAACATTCAATTCAAATAATAAGGGTAATTTTATAGGATTTCTTTAACGGCTATATATTGAAGGATTGGTAAATATGTAAAATAGCACAAGTATAAAAACAACTTGAAGAAATTAGATTTCATAAAGCTTAGAATATGACTGAAGTATATATTCCATATTTAGAGCGCGATCGAAAAAATTTTTGGATTGTTTTAGCAATCTACTTATCCATCTTTATTAATTCTTATGTTTTTTTTAAAGAACCTTTTGAATTTTATATTGGCTATATAATTTACATTTTATTGCTACCTGGTTTCATAATTCGCTTTGGTTTTAATAGAGAACTATTTTTTATTTTTCTTGTTCTATTATTAAGCGGTATCGCTAGTGTTTTATTAGGAAATAATACTTCAAGCCAATTTTACAAAGTATTTATAGGATTATTTTTATCCTATTTTTTTTATTACTATGTAATATTAGAATTAGAATCTAATGTAGAACAATTATTTAAATGGTACTTATATGGATGTTATTTAGCTTCAATACTTGGTTTTTTTCAATTAGTGTCATTCCAAATTGGGTTTGAGCAAGGCTATAAGTTTTTTCGTATTTTCAATAAATGGGGCTTTGCGCCAGGAGGTACATTTGGCATACGCATTAATTCGATTTTCCCCGAGCCAACACATTTGGGGACTGCATTGTCAGCAGCTTTTTTTGTTGCAGTTTATAATTTAATTAGCAATAAACCTTTTTATTTAACTCGCTTTCAAGGTTTAGTAATTATTAGTATTTACCTACTATCTTTTTCAGGTTTAGGGCAATTGGGTATCTTTTTAACTATATTATTTTTAGCAATAAATTTTGGGCTCATTCGATACATCATTGTGTTAATACCATTAAGTATTTTATTGTTTAATTTTTTATACAAGAACGTAATAGAATTTAGAGAAAGGTTTGAAGGATTAATCTCAATGTTTTCCGGTGAAAAATTCATACTGGGTAAAACACACGGGTCATCATTTATATTATACAATAATTATACCGTAGCACTTAAAAATTTTAAGTCCAATTTTTTATTTGGCGGCGGACTTGGATCTCATTTTGTTGCGTTTCAAAAATACTCACTAGCACGTGATTTTAAAGTTAAGGGAATTAACTCAAATGGAGCTGATGCTAATTCAATGCTATTGCGATTAATTTCTGAAACAGGTGTTTTTGGAGTAAGTATTTTCTTATTCATTGTAATTAAATATTATGTTGGAAGAAATACTAACTATCTAACGCATCATTGGTTAATTAGTAATGGAATTTTAGTAATGATTTTATTAAACTTATTTAGACAAGGCCACTATTTTTTATTAGGCTTTCCTTTTTTTGTTTTGCTTTATTATTTTAATTGGGTTTCCTATAAAAATTATGTTGCTCAGAATAAACTATTATAATATATTGCAGATCAGCAATATTTCCTATTTTTTTACCTCAAAGGTTTCAAAATTTCGGACTTCCCCCTCTTCTGCAATTACTTCGGTAACTTTTGATAATGGAGAGCCAACATAGCACCAATCAATGAGTTTATTGATATCATCTTCTAAACCTTCGGCTTCAATTAATACATCGCCACTGTGTAGGTTTCTTACATAACCAGTTAGATTGCATTTAATAGCTTGTGCATGTGTGCAAAAACGATAGGATACTCGCTGTACTTTTCCCTTTACGGTTATGTTGTAATGACGGATCAAAACTATTTATTTAACGTTTCCAAATTACGGTGTTCCGTTTTATTTAATTCTTCTTTTGAAAGTGATTTAAAATAGTCGTAAGTAATTTTCAACCCTTCAGCTCTGTTTACTTTTGGATTCCAACCCAATATTTGTTGCGCTTTGGTAATATCCGGTTTGCGTTGTTTTGGATCGTCTTTTGGCAATGCTAACGAAATTAATTTTTGGTTTGAACCAGTTAATTTTAAAATTTCATCAGCAAAATCTTTAATGCTAATTTCATCAGGATTTCCAATATTAACAGGCATATGGTAATCACTCATTAATAGACGGTAAATACCTTCTACTAAATCATCTACAAAACAAAAACTACGAGTTTGGCTACCATCACCAAACATCGTTAAATCTTCTCCTCTTAAAGCTTGACCAATAAATGCTGGTAAAACACGTCCATCATTTAGTCTCATTTTAGGTCCGTAAGTATTAAAAATACGAATGATACGAGTTTCTAAACCATGTGTTTCGTGATACGCCATAGTTAAAGCTTCCATAAAACGTTTAGCCTCGTCGTAGCAACCACGTGGACCAACAGGATTGACATTTCCCCAATACTCTTCTGTTTGAGGATGTACTTCAGGATCACCGTATACTTCGCTTGTAGAAGCAACTAATACTCGTGCTTTTTTAACACGCGCAAATCCTAAAACGTTATGAGTTCCTAATGAAGAAACTTTTA
Source organism: Bacteroidia bacterium (assembly GCA_021740825.1). Lineage (GTDB taxonomy): Bacteria > Bacteroidota > Bacteroidia > B-17B0 > Aurantibacillaceae > UBA4416. Next base: position 110,965 of record JAIOZA010000001.1, read on the forward strand.
AGGTTTGAATAGGAATTTTTAAATAATCAATCGGGCTTGCAGGAGATGCGAAATGTAAAATGTAATCAATATTTCCAGCAACGTGAATGAATTTACTGACATCATGATGGTAAAATTCAAACTGAGGTAACTTAAATAAATGTTCAATGTTTTTTAAATCGCCTGTAATTAAATTATCCATGGCAACAACGGCAATACCTTCTTTAATAAAACGGTCGCATAAATGCGAGCCTAAAAATCCTGCTGCTCCTGTTATTAAAATTCTTTTTTGTGCCATATTATTTTTTTGATTTTGAAGGAAGTTTATATCCTATTTTAGTTCTTGTTTCTTTTTTTTCTTTTTGTTTTTCAGGTGGATCTGTCAACAGAAATTCTATAACCTCATTAATATTATCAATTTTCTTATTGAATTTTGATTCTAATTCTTGTATTCTGTGTTGAAGTGTTTTTATGTCAGAATTGTATTGTTTTAAAAAAATGAAAGCCCTAACTACTGCAATATTTACATTTATAGCAGTTTCACTTTTTAATATGCTAGATAGCATTGTAATGCCATGTTCTGTAAAGGCATTTGGAATATAACGGCTACCACCCCAACTTGAGGTTTCAATTTGCAACCTCAAGTCTTGGAGTTCTTCTTTAGATAATTGAAACATAAAGTCACTTGGGAAGCGCTTTATATTTCTTTTTACCGCTAAATTTATTGATTTAGTTGGTACCCCATACATTTCAGCGAGATGTTTATCAAGCATCACTCTCTGTCCTCGGATTATAAATAACTTTTTTTGTATGAGTTGAATATCCACTTTGAATTCTATTTTAATCTTGAGGTTTCAATTTGAAACCTCAAGATTATCATTTTAATGTTGTTTTGTTTATTACTCTCTGAAATCCTGGCCTATGTCCATTTAAAAAATATTTAATATAGTGTTCTCTTAAAACTTCAAGTGCATTTAATCTTTCAGAATAGCTTTTAGTTAATCAAAAATCCAAATCAGTTGATTCTTCATTTAACCTTAATTTTTTAACTACTTTTTCCATTTCAAGTTAATTAGTTTTAATTCCAATACAGTAATAGCTGTAACCTATTTTTTTCATGTCTTGAGGATCAAAAATATTTCTTCCGTCAAATAACGTTTTTTGTTTTAGGCGTTTGCTGATTTCATCAAAATCAGGCACTCTAAATTCTGGCCACTCTGTTACAATTAACAAGGCGTCCGCTCCATCTAACGTATCATACATATCTAATGAATAGCCAATCGTATCTTTCAAAGTGTGCTGCGCTTCTTTCATCGCTACCGGATCATAAGCAACCACACTTGCACCTGCTTTCAATAATTTTTCGATAATAACTAATGATGGTGCTTCTCGCATATCATCTGTTTTTGGTTTAAATGATAAGCCCCATAAAGCAAATTTCTTTCCTTTTAAGTCGTCGTTAAAATGGTTTTTTACTTTTGTAAATAACACTTCTTTTTGATTTTCATTTACTTCTTCAACAGCATTTAAAATACGCATGTTATATTTATTTTCTTTAGCTGTTTTAATTAAAGCTTTCACATCTTTAGGAAAACAACTTCCACCATACCCAACACCTGGGTAAATAAATTTTGTTCCAATACGTGTATCGCTACCAATACCTTTACGAACCATGTTCACATCAGCACCCATAATTTCACATAGGTTAGCTACATCATTCATAAAACTAATTTTTGTAGCTAGCATTGCGTTTGCTGCATACTTTGTCATTTCAGCCGAAGGAATATCCATAAAATAAATTGGATGTCCGTTCATTAAAAATGGCTTGTATAATTTACGCATTAATTCTTCTGCTTCTGGTCTATCCACACCAACCACAATTCTATCTGGTTTCATGAAATCTTCAATGGCTGCCCCTTCTTTTAAGAATTCAGGATTTGAAGCCACGTAAATATTTAAATTAGATGCACGTTTTTCTAATTGAATTTTTAAAGCACCTCTTACTTTTTCGGCAGTACCAACTGGCACAGTACTTTTTGTAACAACTACTAAATTATTGTTTGCGTGCTCACCAATACTTGAAGCAACTGCTAATACATATTTTAAATCAGCAGATCCATCTTCATCTGGTGGGGTACCAACGGCAATAAAAACTACTTCAGCTCCTTGAATACTATCTTTTAAAGAGGTTGAGAAATGTAAGCGTTTTTTATCAACATTACGTTTTACCATTTCGTCTAAACCTGGCTCGTAAATTGGTAATATTCCATTATTTAAATTATCAATTTTTTTTTGATCGATATCAATACAGGTCACATCCATGCCAACTTCAGCAAAACATGTACCTGTTACTAATCCTACATATCCGGTTCCTACTATTGCTACTTTCATTATATTAATTAGTTGATGAGACAATTAGTTAATGAGATAATGCTCACTACACTGAAATTGCTGTTTTATTTTTTAAATTATTTTTAGTTGATGCGATTATTTTTAAATAAATATTTTAGTATTGTAAAATTGACTAATTAACTAATTCTAAGAGGTTAGTACATATGTATTTCAATGTTTCTTCATCCATTTCTGTATGCATAGGTAAAGACAAAACTGTGGCACATAATTTTTCTGTTACCGGAAAATCACCTTTTTTAAATCGTTCACTTTTATAAGCATTTTGTTCATGCAACGGAATAGGGTAGTATATCATTGCTGGTATTCCTCTTTCAGATAACTGTTCTCTTAATTTTGTTCTATCAACATCATTTAATTGTAAAGTATATTGATGAAACACATGTGTTGAATTTTTTGCTCTTACAGGTGTTTTAAATTTTGGATGATTGGCTAATGCTTTGTCATAGTAGTCAGCAGCTTTATTTCTAGCAGCAGCATATTCATCTAAGTGTTTTAGTTTTGCTTTTAATACAACCGCTTGTATGGTATCTAACCGAGAGTTAACTCCCAACACATCATGCACGTATTGCACACTTTGGCCGTGATGTGCCACCATGCGCAATTTTTTTGCTAAAGCGTCGTCATTAGTGTAAATCGCTCCGCCATCTCCATAACAACCTAAATTTTTACTTGGGAAGAAAGATGTACAACCAATAGTTCCAATGGTTCCAGCTTTCGCTTTTTTACCATCGCTATATGTATAATCTGCACCAATTGCTTGAGCTACATCTTCAATTACAAATAAATTATGTTTTTTTGCAAGCGCCATAATACGTTCCATGTCGGCACATTGTCCAAATAAATGCACTGGCACAATAGCTTTTGTTTTAGGTGTTATAGCTTTTTCAATTGCTTCAATATTAATATCAAAGGTGTCAGGATAAACATCCACTAAAACAGGCGTTAAACCTAAAAGTCCAATTACTTCTGCCGTTGCTACATAAGTAAAACTAGCAGTAATGACTTCATCACCTGGTTTTAAATCCAAAGCCATCATAGCAATTTGCAAAGCATCCGTTCCATTAGCGCATGGAATTACATGCTTTACATTTAAATATTTTTCTAAATCTGCTTGAAATTCTTTTACCGCTGGACCATTAATAAAAGCCGCAGTATTAATCACTTCTTGAATACCAGCATCAACTTCTGCTTTTATTTTTTCGTATTGACCTTTTAGATCAACCATTTGAATTTTTTTGGTAAGAGTTGCCATTCTAAACTACAATTTTTATCATGCGAATATAACGATTTTGACCTTACTAAAATGGCATTTTATAGAAATTATTTGGAGCCTTTTCTCGCTTTTTGCTTTATTTTTTTGGCTTAAAGAAAAGTTAAAAAGGATGTCGCTGCAATCGGGGCTAGACTGTTAAATTTGTATGAATTTAAATCTTAATAACTTTTAATAGAGTTTATTTTTACGTTTATTGCAAAAAACACAAACATTATTTTAGAGTTAAATCTCAAAAAAATCATCTGAAAAATTCATTAGATAAATTTTTTCACTTGCTCTTGTAAATGCGGTATAAAGCCACCGGATATATTCTACATTCAACATTTCTTTTGTTAAATATCCCTGATCTATAAATACGCAAGGCCATTGCCCACCTTGTGCTTTATGGCAAGTTACTGCGTAGTTAAATTTTACTTGTAACGCATTAAAATAGGGGTTATTTTTAAGGTAAGCCATTCGCAAGCCTTTTATCGGCTGATCGGCGACATCTTCCATTACCGCTTCAAATAATAATTGTTGCTGATCTTTAGTCAAGGCTGAAGTATCTGTAGGAATTGCGTCTAGTAATAAATTTAAAGTTATTTCAGGAGAATTTGAATAGTCACATAATTCAACAATACATTCGGCAAAATTAAATCCGTAAATTTCCTTACGACCTACTATTTTTTTAATGTGTAAACTATCACCGTTCGCTATAAAACCAGCTTCTGATTTTTCATCCAACCAAAAATAATTATTTTTTACAACCATCATTAAATCACCACCGCACAAATCATCATCCATGTATCTAATTCGGGTTCTAACAGCTTGATTAAATAAATTAGCACGCTTGTTACTCCGGGTTACAATAAGCACATCATTAAAACCATAGTTGCTGTATGCATTATTTAAGGCGTCTTCCAACTCATCACCATTCAATCTCACCACATCCGGAAAAGTTTGAAGCTTAGGAAATTCATCTTCAAAATTTAAAATACATTCTCTTAAATGCGTTGCGTTTAATAAAATACCGCTTGCGTCTTGTTGTCGTGCAACCTGCCTTAATTCAATATGTTTTATATTTAAATGATACGCTGCTTTTAAAAAATCAATATTTAATGCAGGACTATCATTACTTCCAACTGGGGGTAATTGGGCGGTGTCACCCACTAAAATCAATTTACAATTATCTCCTGAATACACATATTCAAATAAACTCTCTAATAAACTAGCATAAACAGATTCAGAATTTGGATTGTCTAATCCAATCATTGATGCCTCATCTACAATAAAAAATGTGTTGCGATGCAAATTTTCGCCTACAGTAAATTGAACACCGCCATCATGAGTAGGAGTTTTTCGAAATATTTTTTTATGAATTGTTTGTGCAGGTTTTTGAGAATAGGTTGATAAGACCTTAGCTGCTCTGCCTGTTGGAGCCAATAAAACGCTTCTCCATTTAAAGGATGGTAATGTTTTTGATAATGCTGCCACCATATTTGTTTTACCAGTACCTGCATAACCTTTTATTACCATAATTTCTCTTTCATTAGTATTAGAAATGAACTCCGATAATAAATTAATTAATTCTGATTGATCAGTTGTTGGTGTAAAATTTAAATAACTAAGAAAAGTAGCTGTGAAAGAACTTTTGTTAAAATAATTATTCAAAGCAGTAATAAATTAAAAATCAAAACTAGGGCATCGGGCTACATTAAACCTCTCATTTTCATTCCCAAAAAGTGTTATTAGCGGCGTTAACCCTAACATAAATTCTACTGTTCGTGGCGCCACAGCATTCAATTTATTTATACTATAATCATATGAAAATCCAGCAGTAATATTTTTTAATATTCTAATTTGAAAAATACCAGATATAAAATCTTTATTTCTTACACTTACCCCTACTCCAACTCGCTTAAAATAATATGCCATCACATTTAATTCTACACTTGGTATATTTGTTAGCGACGAGTGTACATTAACAGCAGGGACTAATACCAATTCATTATTTAAATTAAATTTTTTTCCAAAGGAAATATAAATCTGTGGAACTAGTTTTGATTTATTTCCAATTTGCTTATTCCCTTGCACTTGCCTGTTTTTATAAAGTTGCTGCACAGATATGTCAAAAAAAGCTTTTTTGCTGTATATTCTCATACCTGGTATAAAATCAGGATATGCGAAAAAATACTTTGTGTATGTTAAATCATATATTGGATCTAAAGTTGAAATGACATTTCGATCTATAGCTAAGTTTCTTACTCCACCAAAAACACCAAACGACATATTAATTTTTTTTGAAACTGGAAGATGCAATGTATAGGATAAATAATACGCCTCGTTACGAAAAATCCCCACTTTTTCTTTCGATATATAAAGTCCCACATTATGCCATCTTTTATAACTTCTTTCAGGTTTAATTGTATAATTTAAACTTAAAAAATTAGAAGTTGGTGCATTTTTAAATCCTACCCATTGCTGCCTAGTTCCAATAATTGTTTCAATATTGGAGTTTATATTTGTGCCCGCAGCTGCAGGATTATAGCCATACTTATTGAAAGTAAATTGTGAGTATTGACCTGTTTGTTGGCCATACATTTTCATGCTACAAAATATTACTATGTAATATAAATACTTCATTATTTAATTATGCTAACAGCACCTTTAATAAATTTTTTTTTATCCGATTTTGATAAAAATACGACATAATAATAAGTTGCATCAGGCAGTAGCAATCCTAAACTCTTACCATCCCATGATTTAAATTCATTTTCCTGATGATGCACTAATTGTCCCCAACGATTGTAAACAAATAATTCAAAATCCGGGAATTTTTCTATCCTGCCAATGTCCCATGTGTCGTTAAAATCGTCGCCGTTTGGAGTAAAATGAGTTTCTGGAATTGGTTCACAAAGTATATTTTCAATTGTGAAATTCATAGTAGTATCGTTATTTTGACTATTTGTTACATTTACTGTATAAGAACCTGGTGCTAGTTCATTTATACTATTAGCAATTGATCCATTGCTCCAATTTACAGAATAGGAAGTAGAACTAGTTACCGAAACGTTAGCTTGAGCTAATTCACATTCTCTTTCCACTTTAGTTAATGTAACACTAAAATTTTGCGCCTTGAAAGTTGTACAACTTACAATAAATAATATAACTGCGTAGAAATACTTTATCATTTACAAAATTGTTCCATTAGTTCGTTGGCTGCTTCAATTCCTTTATTTTTGGCCGAATTAAGCGTTTCGCAAGCATTAATATTATCTCCACTTTTAGAATAAGAGTATGCTAGGGCAAAATAAGCTTCTGCAAATTGTTTATCAATTTCTAAAGCTTTTTTATAATCAGAAATAGCAAGAGCATATTTTTCAGTTACCTCATACCAATAGCCTCTGTTATAATATGCCATGACATAATTAGGATTTAGTGTAATGCATTTATCCAAATCTTTTATTGCACTCTTATAGTCTTCTAGTAATCCTTTGGATAAAGCTCTATTATAGAGAGCCTTTTCATGATTAGGATTAACATCTATTACCTTATTGAAGTTTGAAATTGCATCTGGATAATTTTCTTTTTTAGCAAAAATTAAGCCTCGCAAAAAATACAACTCATAATAATTGGGATTTAATTGCTGTAACTGAGAAATAGAATTTGCAGCATCTTTTAATTGATTTAATTTAATTTGAGAATACGCTTTTATATAAAGCATAGTGTCAAAATGTATCTCTGATGAATTCATTGAATTGATTTCATCAATAGTTAACTGATAATTTTTTGATTGAAATGTTTCCTTTACTTTTTGCCCACTAGTTTGGCTAGTAGCTGTAAAAAAAACACTTACAAAAGAAATTATTATAAAATGTAAATTTATTTTCACCTAATATTTTAATCCAAAACTCACTTATCCTCAAAAAAACGAACTTATTACTTGTAATGATACTAATTTTTTTCCACCCAATCTCCATGCTCCTTAATCAGAACTATCAGTTCATCAACAGCGTTATCACTTGGCACGTTTTTCTTAACAACTTCTTTCCCTTTATACAAAGATATTTTCCCAACACCCACACCCACATATCCATAATCTGCGTCTGCCATTTCTCCTGGTCCATTTACAATACATCCCATAATACCAATTTTTATTCCTTTTAAATGATCAGTGCGCTCGCGAATTTTTTGTGTTGTTTCTTGCAAATCAAATAATGTTCTTCCACAACTAGGACAAGAAATGTATTCTGTTTTACTGATACGTGTTCTGGTAGCTTGCAAAATACCAAAAGCTGTTGAATTGGTTACTTGAGGCGATGTACAATTTTGTTGTTTTAACCATACTCCATCTCCCAATCCATCAAGCAATAATGCGCCTACCTCTGCCGATGAACCTAATTGAAATTCTTGTTCTGTTATGTCTTTGTAATTTCTTTTAATAATAACAGGAAGTTGAATAGTGTTTTCAGCTAAAGAAATAAATAATCTTCTTAACTCAGGCATCGCATGAGGATTGAAAGTATCTACTATTAAAACAATATTTTTAGTATTTTTTATTTTTGAAACAAATTCTGGAGTTAACACATCTTTTGTAACAGCAACAAAGTTTAATTCAGGATGTGTTTTATTGCTTGCAAAAAATTCTTCACCACAAAATAAAGGGTATTGTCTTACAGGATGTTCAATCTCTTTCCATGTTTCCGAATTATATATAATCCCCAGCGTTCCTGGTGTTTCAAAATCAACAAAATTATTTCCTACATAAATATAATCACAAGCTAAATCACTAATATTCCATTTATCTAATGGTACCGAATAGTTGTAGCCTACCGGAAATAAGGTGGCTTGACTAATTGAATCTCTGTTACTAAAGTCAGCTATAATTCGCGGAACATTATGACCGCCAATATTATTTATTGAAATAGTTTCACGTCTTTGATAATCGTATGGATTGTATGATAAACTTATTTTGCCGTTTTCTGTTTTTAGAGGTTCAATGGTTTGGTATTTACTTAATTTTTCAGAACTGTACCTATCAACTAATGCTTTGGCAACCGGAATTTCAAATTCCGGATCCTCTGTTAACGAAACCCTCACCGTATCGCCTAATCCATCTTCCAACAAAGCCCCAATTCCAACAGCAGATTTTATTCTACCATCTTCACCATCTCCTGCCTCAGTAACGCCTAAGTGTAAAGGATAATTACGATTGGTTTCAATCATTTTTTGTACTAACAATCTGTAAGCTTGCACCATCACTTGAGTGTTACTTGCCTTCATCGAAATTACAATATTGTGGTAATTTAAATCTTCACAAATGCGCAAAAATTCAAAAGCGGATTCTACCATTCCTAATGGCGTATCGCCATAACGGCTTAATATACGATCGCTCAACGAACCATGGTTGGTTCCAATTCGCATAGCAGTGCCGTATTCTTTACAAATCTTTACTAACGGTGTAAATCGAACCCTTATTCTTTCTAATTCTTGCTCATAAGCAGCATCTGTATATTCTATTTCTTCAAATTTTTTCTTATCAGCATAGTTTCCTGGATTTACCCTTACTTTTTCAATAATACGAGCGGCAAATTCAGCAGCGTTGGGTGTAAAATGAATATCCGCAACAAGAGGAGTTTTATATCCTGCGGCTACTAATTCTTTTTTTATGACTTCTAAATTTTTCGCTTCATTTATACTTGGTGCTGTAATTCTTACTAACTCACAACCAGCTTCAATCATTCTGATACTTTGAGCAACAGTTGCTTTTGTATCCATGGTATCAGTGGTTGTCATACTTTGTAATCGAATAGGGTTGTTGCCGCCAATTCCAACATCGCCACATTTTACCTCACGAGTTAAAAAACGTTTATATTCAGTTAGGCTATTGCTATATGATAGGTACAATTTCATGTCTTTTAAATTCTCCCGCAGATGTCGCGGATTTTGCAGTTTTTTTTAATGTTTATATAACTTTTTTCTATTTCACAAGATCTCTGCGTTTATCTGTGAAATCTGCGGGAAATTATTGTTTAAAATATCTTATACAAAATAGGTTTACTAGGACTCGCATCATTTTCAAAACTAGCAATTTGTAAATTTAAAATATAAGTGCCATCATCTATTTCATTTGGTACATAAATAAATTCGGTAATTGTTTTCTGAAATTGTGTGTTGTTTGGATATTGCCAAAAAGCATGATGAGCTAATAACTTTCCTTCATCATTTTCCTTATCAATAGATGGTAAATCAATTAACAAATGTTGAACACCAATTTCGTTCAAATATTCGATCGCTTCTTTTAAAATATAAGGAGGATTTGTATTAGAATACTGCATTGTTAACTTATTTAATCCATTTGATAATGTTCTTATGATAACAGCTTCTGGCTTCAAATTATTTAAAGCAAGTTCAAATTGTTTTTTTGTAAATACAAAGTCACCATTCTCCAATTCAATTGGCAATAGCGTTATCACTTCGGCCAAAAACATAAATTGCTTTAAGCAGTGATTAATAGTTACAAACTCTTTACTAATATGTCCCACGCATTCTGTGTGAGTGCCATTTCCATGTGGATTAAAAATTATGTTCCTGAAATTAACAGAACCTCCTTTACTTACATCCCCTATCCACGAGCCATTTATAACTGGTTCCAACTTCATCGGTTCAACATACCAAGCACTTGTGCAATTTTTATGATTACTTAAGGGAATTGAAATATCTATTGGTTGAAATAAATCTATTTTATAATCTTTTCCCTTATGAAAAATAGTAGCAATCATTTTTAAATTTATTTCAGCAATATAAAAGTACTAACTTTTATGTTTTTGTTTTTCAGATTTAAAAATACTTTTAACATTAAAATTGTTTAAACTTTTACCAAACGATTTTTATTTTACGTTAAAACCCTAATCATCACTTATAATAAATTTGTATATTTTTTGTAGAAATATGCTTTTTAACAAAAAAACCTTGAAAAAGTTTGATTTTTAATAATTATCCTCTAACTTGGTCCCCTAGGTATTTATAAGAATACTTAACAAAACTAAAAAATTTGAATTGATATGAAGAAAATTTTTAGAACTTTAACACTTGGTTTAGCTGCATTAGCTAGCGTTTCATTCGCTCAACAAGACCCCCAATTCACTCAGTTTATGCATAGTAAATTGATTTATAATCCTGGTTATGCAGGTACAAGCGAAGCCATTTGTACTAATGTTTTATATCGTCAGCAATGGGTAAATTTTCCTGGAGCACCAAGGACTGGTTTAATTAGTTTTGATATGCCAATTGGACAATTGCCAATTGCCATCGGATTAAATGTAATGAATGATCAAATTGGTTTTGATAAAACATTATTTGCTCGTTTAGCATTAGCTTATAATCGTCATATTGGTGCTGGTGTGTTAGGGGTTGGAATTGATGGAGGTATTTTGCAAAAACAGTTCAATGGTAATTGGATTGCTCCCGATGGTAATACAGTTGCAGATGCTTCTATCCCTGCCTATACTGGTGGCACTGTTACTACCTCCGGTTTAAATAAATTAAGTTATGATGTAGGTTTTGGTGCATTTTATTCCATTGCTAACAAAATGTACGTTGGTATATCTTCGACGCATTTAGCTGCGCAGGATATTAAATCTAGTGGCAATGTTAAATTTGCATTAGCTCGTCACTACTATATAGTAGGCGGTTATACTTTTAATTTTGGTGAAGGTGGAATGCATGGAATTAATCCTAATGTTAAAATAAAATCAGATGCAGCGTCAACGCAGGTAGATATTAATGTGACATATATATACAATCAAAAAATTTGGGCAGGTATTTCATATCGTATGCAGGATGCTATTGCACCTATGTTAGGATATAAATGGAAAGGCGCTAAAATTGGATATTCTTATGATTTAACCACCTCTAAAATTAAAGGTTATAGTGCTGGTACTCATGAAATTATGTTAGGATATTGCTTTAATGTAAAGAAACCTAAAAAAGTATCTAGTTACCAAAATGCAAGATTTTTAGATTAATTGTAACCTTTTTAAAAAAAGAAAGTTTAAACCCCTTACAAACTTTAATTGTTAATAACCTGTTAATAAAACATATTGTAACTAAATTAAGGGATTAGGATTATAAACAACAAGAATGCAAAATGAATTAAATTGTTTCATTTAGCAAAAAAACTAAACAAACGCACTATGAAAAAACTGATTGTATTAGCTTCGTTTATTGCTGTTGTTACTGGTTGTAACAAAAGTGCAGGAGAGTTAGTCGGAGCGCAAGGTAGAGAGCAATGGTTTCAGCCGGATCCATACGGGACCTTGTACATTCCGATGGGAAGTTATCATATGGGACCAAGTGATGAGGAAATCACGATGGCTCATACAGCCAAATCTAAAATGGTTTCGGTGCAAGCATTTTATATTGATGATTCCGAAATTTCAAATAATGAGTATCGCCAATTTGTAAATTGGGTACGTGATTCTATTGCTCGTAAATTACTAGCAAATGGTTCAGGGCCAGATGCTGAAGCATTTCAAATTTCACAAGAAGATTTCTTAGGAATGTGGCCAGTTTATAAAACAGATGTAAATTTGCAAGATCCTTATATTAATTGGGACGAAAAAATAAAATGGGATAGCGATGATGAAGATTACCGTACCGATTTACAACCACTTTATATGCCAGAAGGTGAGCGTTTTTATAACCGTAAAGAAATTGATGCGCGTAAGTTAAATTTTGAATATTACAGAATAGATATTCGTTTAGCAGCTTCAAAATCAAATCGGTTTGTTCCTCAAAAATCATTAGATGTTCAAGACGCTGCTCATGAATACAAAAAAGCTGAATATATTAATGGTATTCATTTAAATGATGGACAAAATGGTGTGCCAGGACAAGCTTCAACTGCAGTTGGAGATCCTGCTAAAGACCCTAAAACATTAGGGACATACAACGTTGAAGACCAAGTATCTGTTGGCCAAGGAAATTATGTGCCACGTGAAAGGAAAGGTGTTGATCGATCTGTCTTTATCTTGAAAGATGTTATTAATGTATATCCAGACACATTAGCTTGGGTGCATGATTTCACTTATGCATTTAATGAGCCAATGACTAATATGTATTTTTGGCATCCTGCTTATGATGATTATCCGGTTGTTGGGGTTACTTGGAAACAAGCACGTGCATTTAGTATTTGGCGTTCTAATTTATTAAACAATTACTTAATTGGAAATGGAATGAGCATTGTAAATGACTTCCGTTTACCAACTGAATCTGAATGGGAATATGCAGCGCGTGGTGGTAACGATTTGTCTCCGTATCCATGGGGCGGCCCTTATATTCGTAATGCAAGAGGGTGCTTCTTAGGAAACTTTAAACCTATGCGTGGTTCTTATATTGATGATGGTGGATTCCACTCAGTTTATATTTACTCTTATAATCCAAATGATTATGGTTTATATTGTATGGCAGGAAACGTTTCGGAATGGACAAGTAATGCATTTGATGAATCAGCTTACGATTTTGCTCATGACTTAAATCCAGACTACGTTTATGAAGCGCAAGATAAAGATGCAAATGTTTTAAAACGTAAAGTTATCCGTGGTGGTTCATGGAAAGATGTAGGTTATTACCTTCAAGTTAGTGCCAGAACATACGAATATCAAGATACTGCCAAGTGTTACATTGGTTTCCGAAATGTAATGACTTATTTAGGTCGTTCAAAAGGCGATGATATTGGCAGCTAATCGCACAAATAAATTAAATACACAAACAACTTAAACACACAAACACAACTAAATAACAAACTAAACAAACACAACTATTATGAGCAAACTTCCTAAAGTAACCGGTTTTAAAAAGTATTTACACTTAGCATCATGTTTTGGTGCATCTATCGTAATTGTCGGAGCCCTATTTAAAATTCAGCATTGGCCAGGATCTGATATTGCCATTATTGCAGGGTTAGGTACTGAAGCCGTTTTATTTATTTTATTTGGTGTAGATATTCCTCATGAAGAATATGATTGGACCTTAGCTTATCCTGAGTTAGGTGGCATGGGCGGTCATGAAGAGGAAGAATTAAATAAAATTGAAAGTGGTTCACCAATCTCAGCTCAATTAGATGCCATGTTAGCTGATGCTAAAATTGGTCCAGAATTAATTGAAAGTTTAGGTACTGGAATGCGCTCATTAAGCGATAGCGCTAATAAAATGGGTGATATTAGCAACGCAACACTTGCTACTAACGAATATGTTGACAGTGTTAAAAGTGCATCAAAAAATGTTGGGCATTTAGCTGACACATACATTAAAGCAGCTGATGCTATGGCTAATTTAGCAGAATCTAATGATGCGGGTGCTTCTATCGGCACTTCATTAAATAGTGTTTCCAAGAATTTATCTGCATTAAATGCTACTTATGAATTGCAATTACAAGGTTCACGCACTCAATTAGAGGCAACTGAAAAATTCTACGGCGGTTTAAATGAATTGATGAAAAACTTGAACGATTCAGTGGAGGATACGAAAAAATATCGTCAAGAAATGTCTCAATTATCTACTAATTTAACAGCGCTAAATACTATTTATGGTAATATGTTAGGTGCTATGAATTTTAATAAATAAAAGAAATATTAGGTACAATCAATAAAGTTTCGCTTTAATGATTGTACTAAAAAAATAATTAAGAACTTAAAAAAAATAGTATAGCATTATGGGAGGCGGTAAAGAAACACCAAGGCAAAAAATGATAGGTATGATGTACCTAGTACTCACGGCGCTTTTGGCAATGAATATATCAAAACAAGTACTTAAAGGATACATCGCTGTAAATGAGAGTATGGAGGCATCCAAGGAAAATTTAAAAGAAAACAACAACCGTATACTTGAAGCTTTTAAAGCTTCGATAGATGGCAATGCTGGAGCTAAACCCTATTACGATCAAGTATTAATTACTCGAAAGAGTATTCAGGAAACTTTTGACTATGTTGATAATTTAAAAGCGGAAGTTGCAAAGGTAACAGAGGGTTATAAGGATGTAAAAGGAGATACCTTGAATTTGAAGCATATGGAAAAAATGTCCGATTATGATTTGGCTACTAATATATTAGTAGGTAGTGATGCTGCAAAACCAAGAGATAAAAGCGAAAAATGGTCTGCCGCTGAATTAAGAGATAAATTAAATAAGTTGAGCGACAAACTAATTGCTCAGATAGATAACATGCAAAAAACGGATGGAGTGCATCTTGTAAAGGAAGATTACGAAACTATTAAGAAAAAGTTTTTGTCATTTAAACCTGTTGATCCAAAGGAACAAGAAGAAGGGATAAAATTGTCTTGGGAAACAGCAAATTTTTATCATTTGCCTGAAGCGGCAATTATTACTACTTTAAATAAAACGCAAGCAGACTTAAGAAATTTAGAAGCTGAAATTATTCAAACATTTTCAGGAGCAAGTGGTAAATTAGCTATTAAATTTGATGCTATAAAAGCAAGAGTTGTTGCACCTTCCGCATATATTCAAGCTGGACAGCCTTATGAGGCAGATATTTTCTTAGCAGCATCATCATCTAAATTAGGTGCAGGTGACATGGAAATTATGATTGGTGTTGACTCAGCCGCTGCGGCTGGCGGCGCTAAGGGGACTTTAGTGCCTTTAGTTTCTGGTGAGGGTAAATATTCCGTTGGTACAGGTGGTCAAGGTGAACAGACTTATAAAGGCGTAATAAAATATAAGACCCCGGAAGGAACCTTTAAATATTATCCTTTTGAGAAAACCTATATGGTTGCAGCGCCTTCTGTAGCAGTATCAGCTGAACAAATGAAAGTGTTTTATGTTGGTGTTACAAATCCAATCTTAGTTTCTGCTGCAGGAATTTCACCTTCAGAATTAATTGTTTCTGCCAATGGAGGTGGTGCTAAATTAAATTCTGCAGGAGGAGGTAAGTTTGATGGTACTTTTACAACACCAGGTACTTGTACTATAAGTGTTTCTGCTAAAACTAAAGATGGTGTTAAACCTCAGGGTACGTCTGTATTTAAAGTTAAGCCTTTGCCAAAACCAGAACTTAGGTTAGCAGGTAAATTTTCACCAGCAACACTTACAAAAAATGAGTTATCAAACTTAGCAGGTCTTGCTGCTGGTGCTAATGGATTTGAATTTCAAGCCAACTTTGTAGTATTAAAATATGAAGTTACGGGTAAAGTGAAGGGGAAGTCACTAATCGGTGAAGGCACTGGAAATAATTTAGCAGGGGAGGGATTAAATATCGTGCGTAATGCTGATAAAGGTTCAAGTTTATTTATTGATGTAACCGTTAAGGGACCTGATGGCAGATCAAATACTGTAACTCACAAGTTAAAAGTGAATTAATAATTTTAATAACTAAATATCATGAATGTTTTAAGAATTTGTTTTGCTACGGTTTTTGGATTATTTTCGTTAGCAACCTATGCACAACCTGGAGTTTTTCAACCCCAGCCCGGTGATTATAGAGATGGTGTTTACGATAAAGAAAATGCCAACAATAGACGTTTTATTCCTTATACTCATCTGCGTGAAGGAGATGTGACTTGGGAAAAACGAGTTTGGAGAAAGTTAGATATGCGTGAAAAGCAAAATCAACAACTATATTACCCTGAGCTGTATGTTAGTGGCAGAACTTCATTGATGCAAGTACTTTTAAAGCATATTTTAACTAATGAAATTATTGCATTTAAAAACGAGGAGTTTATTGACTATTACGAATTATCAGAAGTAAGAAACAAAATGGTTATTCAGGGCGATTCAACAGATGTAGAAACAATGTTACCAGATGGTAGTTCTAGTTTTGAAAGAAAACCTGGTTTAAAAGATTCAACTTGGCTATTCGAAAAATTTATTGAATTAGATATTAAGGAAGATTGGTTTTTTGATAAACAAAAATCAACCCTAGAAGTTCGAATTTTGGGATTAGGAATTAACGCATTGAAACCAGGTAAGGAAGAAGCTGGTCCTATTACTCAATTTTGGGTATATTTTCCAAATTGTCGTAAATATTTTGCGCAATATGAAGTCTACAACTCTAAAAATGATTCGGAGCGCCGAACTTTTGAAGATATCTTTTGGAAACGACAATTTTCTAGTAGGGCTTATAAAGAAAGTAATGTTTATGATAGAGATGTTGAATTTTATAGTAAAGGCATAGACGCTCTTTTAGAATCTGATCGTATTAAAAATGATATTTTTAAATGGGAACATGATTTGTGGCACTTCTAAATTTATAGAAATATTTATAAAAAAACCTTCTGCTGTTTAGTAGGAGGTTTTTTGCTTTTGGTCAGCGTTTAAGATTTTTTAATCTGATAAAATAGTTTATTTTTACACATAATATAATACTATGTCTGGAATTTATTTAGCTTTTACAACTAATCAACATGATGATAAACGTCATGACTTGTTTAACACTTTATTAAAAGCTAATTTTCAGGTATATCCTTCAAATTTAGAATATGATAACGGATTCTTTTCTCATATTACGGAAGAGATAAATTCCGCATCTTGCTCTGTTCATATTTTTGGATTGGACTACGGAAGTCTTTTGGAAGGTCAGTCAATTTCTTTAGCACACTATCAGTATAACGTTGCGCTAAATAAATTAAAGGAAAATAGTAGTTATAAAATTTTTGTTTGGTTTCCATATTCCATCAACGATATAAAAGATGAATTGCAACTAAAATTTATTTCGGATATACGAAATAATATAACTCATGGTATTAATTTTAGTAATACAAGCTCTGCAATTCAATTAGTTGATGACTTGCGCACCAGCGTAAAAGTTGAATCTAAGCAAGAGTTTGATATTAAAGATACAGATGTGTTTTTAGTATATAATCAATTGGATGATTATGATGCAAATGATGTGGCTGAAATGCTCAGCGATATTATTCCAATTGAAAAATTAAATATTGTGCAAGATAGCGATATGGACTATTCTGAATTTTGCGCACAGCAAATTGGTAAAAGTAAATTAGCTGTTATTTATTTTAAAGAATCTGCTGACTGGGCTTTACCATTTACTCAACAAATTTGGAAAAAAATAGGTGGCGCGTCCTCGCATACCCCAATATTGTTAATTGGCGACGAAGATCCCGAAACTAATACCAATAAAAAATTTAAAGCACCAAAAGTAGTTTCGCTAATTGTTGCAGGAGAATTAATTCCTCTTGAAATAAAAGTACAATACGATAAAATAATTGAAGCAATAGGCTAATATCAAATTTATGCAAGAACAACTTATTTGTCCTTACCCAGGTTTACGTCCATTTAACGAAGACGAGTCTATTTTCTTTAAGGGAAGAGATGAACATATTGAACAAATTGTTAAGCAGCTAGAAGCAAAAAAATTCTTAATGCTTACCGGTGCATCAGGCGATGGAAAATCTTCATTGATATATGCCGGCGTTATCCCAAATGCAAGAGCAGGTTTTTTTAAAGCTAAATTTAATAATTGGATTGTTGCTGATTTTAGACCAGAGCGTGAACCGATTACTAATATGGCAACTGCTATTAGCGAACAATTAAAAATAAATGATGTTTCGCGCATTGAGAAAGAATTGAGTTATGGATTTTCTTCCTTAATAGATATTTATAAATCATCACCATACTGGGTTGATCAGCAAAGCGAAACCTTTACACAATTAACTCTTGACGAACAAAAAAAAGGAAAACGAAAAGGTGCTAACTTATTAATTTTAGTAGATCAGTTTGAAGAATTTTTTACAAATCCAGAAAACTATCATAACGGCAAGTGTTCCATTGAATCACAAGCAGTCATCAATTCTTTATTAGAAACAACACGCTTAGCAATTGAGCAAGATGTGCCCATATATATTGTTTGCACCATGCGAAGCGATTATATTGGTCAGTGCGCCTCATTTAGAGGATTGCCTGAATACATTGGCTATAGCCAGTTTTTTGTGCCGCGATTAAAACGAAAAGAAATTTATCAGGTTATTGAAGAGCCAGCACAACTCAACGGAAATAAAATTTCTAAGCGTTTAGTTGAAATGCTGATTAATGAAATGAATGACGGTATTGATCAATTACCAGTATTACAGCATTCATTAAATCAGATTTGGCAAAAGGCAGATAGCGGTCAAGTGGAAATGGATATTATTCATTTTGCTAAAATAAACGGAATTCCAAAAAATCAATTAACAGAAAAAGATAGAATTGAATTTGAAACTTGGTTTAAGGCAATTCCTGATTTTAAAAAAGAATTTTTTACGCATTCTTCGTTAGGTGATGTGTTAGATGCACACGCTAATGAGTTATTTGAAACAGCCAACAGCTTTTCGGAAACCATTACAGACCATGACGCTAAGTTAATAGTTGAAACAGCCTTTAAATGCTTAACCAAAATTGATGAAGCACGTGCTGTGCGTAACCGCATGACTTTGGAGGAAGTTACCCAAATAATTAATCAGCCACATATTACAACCTCTATTGTTGCGCAAGTATTATATGTGTTTAGAGTGCAAGGAAATACATTTTTAAAACCATTTATTTTTGATGTCACTGCCGAAGCAAAAGAATTATCTGGTAATACTGTGTTAGATATTACTCACGAAAGTTTAATACGTAATTGGAAAAAATTAACCGATTGGGCCAAGGACGAATATGATAATTTACTAACCTGGCAAGACTTTAATAAACAATTACAGCGTTGGACTGATAGTAATAAATCATCCGATTATTTATTGCCAATTGGGCCACTTACTTTTTTTGAAAACTGGTTTAACACTGCTAAACCAAATAAATATTGGTTAGCCCGCTACGATCAAAGAGAAGTAGATCAAGAAAAAAAGTTACAAGATGCTGAAATTATCTTAAACAATGCCAAACAATTTATTAAACGCAGCGCACGCCGTTTATTTATAAACCGTACCGTTATTAAATACGGAGCTGATAAAATTATTGCTGTATTTGGTATTTTATTAATGGTATTTGGTTGCACTTATTTTTATTTTGATTTCAGAAAAAAACAGAATGATTATGTGATAATAGATTTACAAGAAAAAAGCAAAGAGCTTTTAAAATCTAAATATATAAGCAATAAGGAAAAAGCAGATTATATTTTAAAATCTGAAATGCTAAATACAGGCTCGTATGAATCTTTATTAAATTTATTTGAAAGCGATTCGGTAAAGAATGAAATTGTGCAAGAAATGCTAATTAAATGTTTACAATTTGAAAAAAATGAAGAGGAAAATGAGCCTGAAAATCCTCTAATTTCTATTTTTATGGAAAAACAAATTGATTATATAAATCGAAATCGTGCTTTTTCTGATAATAAAAAATATGTGCATGAAATTAATAATATTAATCTAGTAGTATATTCCCAAATTATTTTAAGAGACAATAACTACAAATTATCACACAAAAAAATAAATAGTAAATACAAGCTTTTTTGTAATAATGCAAAAGAGTCTTTCAAGAAATTGTTACTTGACTCAGCTTTATTGAGAGGCACAGATATTAATCAGTTTAATAAATTACTTCAAATTGTTCCTGAATTGGTTAATTATGATAAAAATGAAATAGCTATTTTTATTGAAAAGTTGACTCCATTCAATTCTAATTCAAATAGTTTATTTAAAATTTTATATCCAAAAAGTAAATCTGTTCAAGCTTTTTACAATGAAAAAATTACCCATAATTCCGGTTATTTTCAAATTGCTAATTTGTATGCTTTAGTATCTGATTTTGACAATTTAAATAGAGCTTTTGATTCTATAGTTTCAAATAACACAAACTTTTTAACTATTTCTCGTGGAGGTTATTCATATAACAGAATTCTTTATAGTTTGCTACTTTCAAATTCATTGTGTTCTGAAAAAGGAATAGAATTTATGAAAAATATTGAATTAAAAATTACAAACAAAAAATTATTTACAATTGAACAATTATTAGCAGATAAAATTTCCTCAAACTCAAATAATGTTGGTCCTTATTCTTTATCAAATATATTTAACAAGGAAGTTGATGCATTTAAATTCTCAGGTATAATTGATAAAATTACCGCTAAACAAAGAATTGATTATATTGATTTTGTCATTTCAAAAACAATTGAAGATTCTAAATTAGAAGCAAATTCCAAAAATTTCATAATTGCATTACTGCTTAAAACAAAGGCGAAATGTTATAATTTGAGTAATAATGTTGATTATCTTAAAATAGATGAGGCGCTAAATTTAGCTTATCAGTATTATGGTAAAATCAATGATGCTTATATAAATAGTGAAATCAATATTGGAGGTGAAAATGGCGGATTAAAATCAATTAAAAGATCAGAATTATTTTTATACCCTGGAAATATTGAATTAACTGATTATTATAACACTTTTAACGTTTATTATTCAGGTTATGATAAAAGTTACTTGATAAATTTTATTTCAAAAAATAAATCTATTCTCGATAAATTTTTTCTCAATAATAATGGTATTGAAATATTGAATCGATTTATGAAGAATTACTCGAGCGTTGTTCTTAATAATGCAAATAAATCTAATCGCTATAATTTTGATTTTATAGAGACTCTTAATAAATCAAATTTCAAAAAAGATTTGTTTGATAAAGATTATGCCAATTGCCTATTAGGATTGTATTACCATAAAAAAGGTAATGAAGTTAAATCAAAAGAATATTTCAATAAGGTCATTATGAATAAAGTTTTTTCAAAAGAAACGTTGAATGGTGAAGATAAATGGACATATACTGAATTAGCAGAGGAATGTGCTTTATATTATGCAACAAGGTCTTTTAGAGATACATCTGCCGCCAACACAAATAAATTAAAATTTTATTCAACTCTTAGTAATTTACCTTTTGAGTATTTAAAAAGAAATACTATTATTAAAACTATTGATAGTTTGATGAGTAGAAACATGGATCAATTTGCAATAGAGTTGACAGATACTTTATTGAATGTTTATATTAACAAAAAACCAAAATTCGGAAATAGTTTTTTTAAAATATTGGGCAGATATGCTACCACAAATTCTAGCAGGATTGCGATGAATTTATTAAAGGATAAAACAGATAAAACTAAACCTTCTTGTCTTAATTTCTTTATTAATGGATTATTGCAAACTAATAGATATTACGAGGCAACTACTTTTATACCGGATTATGTTTCATCTTCAAATCAATTAAAATTTTATACATCTTTTATTAAAAATGAAGCACGAAAAAAAACAAAAAATTATAAAGGTTGGGGTAATCTTGATGAGGAAAATAATTGGACAGATGAACCTTTTGAAAGTAGTGATTCAGAGCGTGAAGGTAGTTTTTATTTTTTTTAATTCCTAAGTAGTTTATTTATTATGAAACCAATAACACGTATACGAATTGTTTTATTTGCACTAATGATTTTTGGATCATTTGCAAATTTTGCTTTAAATGAGTGGGGTATTACATTAATTATTTGGTGTGAGATTTTAATGGCCGCATCATTTTTAGGAGAAATAATAGCTTCTATAATTAAAAATATAAAAATAAACTACAGAAAAAAACTAAGCATCCTCATGCTGTCATTAATATGTGCAATATTGTTCTTTGTTTTTTTAATAACCACACTGGTATTAATAAGCAAAGAAGTTTCGGATATATTCCCAAAAATGTTGGGTAGCTCATTCTTAGGTTTAATTTTAATCATAATTATAGAAGCTTTATATGATTTTTTCAAAAAAATAGAAAACCAAGGCAATTATGAATCATTTTTCTTATTTATTTTGTTTTTAGCTTTAATTTTTAAAAATAATTCTTGGCCAGGAACAGATATCATGTTTGTTTTCAGTATTTTATTTTTAGTACCCTACTTTATTACCACCACCTTTAAATTTTTTAAAGAAAATTATAAATCAGGTAAAGCATTAGTTATTGTTTTAACCATTGGCAGTATTGCTACAGTTCTTTTAGGTTTAACTTTTATGATGAAAACAATGCATTGGCCTTTTGCAGATACTTTCTTTTATATTGCTACAATAGTTACTTTGATTATGATTGGCGGTGCTTTAAAATGGAAATATATTTTTAACGGCACTAAAATAAATATATTGCAAGGTTTACGACTTTTTAAAACCAATATTATATTATTATTTTTTATGCTATTTGTATTTATGAGTTATAAATATTTTGCTAATGTAAAATTAGCTCCTGATTTTTATTCTGCAGATTATCCCGAAAGTTATTACAATTACAGGAATATTAATAAATGGGATAAAGCAATCGAAATAAGAGATGCTTATGGTAATTTTATTCAGAAAGCTGAAGAAAATGGTTTTATAAAATAAGTTGGTGAGTACTACTATTTTCATACTAATTTCATTTTTATTAATTGTGGTTGCCGCTATTTGCGTCTATTATTTTAGTAGAGCAAAATATAATTCCACAATCGATTCTCTCATTACAGAAAAAAACAGTCTTGAAAATTCCTTAAATGAATTAAAATTATCAATGCCTTCTCTTCAGGATAGCGAGCAAGCCGCGCTTGAAAAGAAAAAAATGGAAGAAAAAAATCGTAAGCTTTGGGCCATGAGCGAAACGGTGCATAAAGAACGAAAAAAAGTTGATGAACAAAACGAAATACTAGTCACTGAAAAAGAAAAACTGGAAGTTGATAAAAAAAAGTTGGATGAAAAAGTTAAAAAATTGTGGGCGCAAAGTGTTTCTATTCATAAAGAAAAAGAACGCATTAATGAGTTAAAACTTGAAATAGAACACAAGCATCAAGAGATATTAGATAGTGTAAATTACGCTAAACGTATACAGCGCGCTTTACTAGCAAGTAAAAAGATGTTGAATGATTATTTGCCAGAGCATTTTGTTTTGTTTCAACCAAAAGACATTGTAAGCGGTGATTTTTATTGGGCAAGTGCCTTGCGTAATAATCAATTTTCGGTTATCGCAGCCGATAGTACTGGTCATGGTGTGCCTGGTGCTATTATGAGTATTTTAAATATTTCATGTTTAAGCGAAGCAATCAATGCTCAACATTTATTATTACCAAACCAAATTTTAGATTATACGCGCCAACGTATTATGGAACACATGGCCAATGATGGAAGTGAAGAAGGTGGTAAAGATGGAATGGATGCTGTGATTTGTAATTTTGATTTCACTAGCAATGTACTACAATTTGCCGCAGCTAATAATCCATTATGGGTTTTTCGTAATAACGAACTGCTTGAATTCAAACCTGATAAAATGCCTATTGGTAAGGCAATGGGAGAAATTAAACCATTTACATTACAAGAAATTCAATTACAAAAAAATGACTTGGTAATTATGTTAACAGATGGTTATGCGGATCAATTTGGTGGTGAAAAAGGAAAAAAATTCATGTACAAGCCATTAAAAGAATTAATTCTGTCAATTAGTAACGCTTCATTATTGGATATAAAACAAGAATTGTACACAACCTTCGAAAACTGGAAAGGAACTGCTGAACAAGTTGATGATGTTTTAATAATTGGCGTAAGAATTTAATAGTAATTCATAATAAATAACAAAAAAAATAACTTAACATATGAAACATATTTATTTCCTATTAATCATACTTACTATTAAACAAATTGGTAAAGCACAAACTACATCCAAGGCAAAGTTATCCGCTTTTACTCAGCACTATTTATTAAGTGGCAATTCTGCTGAATTAACTCAAAATAAAAAACCAACAGTAGTTTATAAAAAAATTCAAAACACCTATTTTATTAGTGCATTAATAAAAGTCACAGCAGCAATTAATGTAGCTCAATTGCAATCGCTCAATATTAAGATTGGAACAAAAGCAGGAAATATATGGACAGTTCAAATTCCTGAAAATAAATTAAACGATTTTATTTTATTAAACGGAATTGATTACATACAATTAGATGAACCTATTTATACAAACTTAGAAATCGCTCGCAAAACAACTCGAGTTGATTCGGTGCATAAGGGAATTGGATTACCAATGGCTTATACCGGTAAAAATGTAGTAGTTGGTGTTTTAGATGTTGGTATTGATTATACACATCCTGCTTTTTATGACACACTTGGAAATGTTTACAGAATTAAAAGAGTATGGGAACAAAAAAGTAATGGCACGCCTCCAACCGGCTATACATATGGAAACGAATTAGTAGATTCGTTGAGTATGGCAGCTGCTGGTACTGACAATGCCTTACAAACTCATGGTACACATGTTGCCGGAATTGCTGCAGGTTCTGGTTTCGGTAGCCCAACTTCAGGTAAATTGAGAGGTGTAGCATACGAAAGTGATCTAGTGATGGTTGGAATTACTCCCGCATCGTCGCAATGGACAAGTGCCGGAATGAGCGACATAATTGATGGAATGAACTATGTATATACTTATGCTGCGTCCATTGGGAAACCTGCTGTTGTTAATTTAAGTTGGGGTTGCACACTTGGGCCTCATGATGGAACTTCTTTATTCAGTCAAGCTTGCGACAACTTAACCGGTGCTGGAAAAATATTTGTTGTATCAGCAGGGAATAATGGAACAAATAATGTTCACGTCAAAAAAAGTTTTACAGCCACCGATACCTTATTAAAAACAGTCGTTAATTTTAGCACATCGCTTCCGCAGAAAAAAACTTGGTTAGATATTTGGGGTGATCCATCTCAAATTTTCACAATAAAATTATCGCTTTACAATGTTATAACATTGATTAGTGAAACACGTTTTTTCACATTAAACTCAACAAGCATTGATACATTTATTGTTGGCAATGCTAATGATACTTGCTATTTTAAACTGAGTTTAATTCCATCTGATTACAACTTAAAACCGCACGTATTAATTGATGTTTACAGTAAAACAAACCGTAATTTATGTTTAACGGTTAAGGCAAATGCAGGCACAGTTCATGCTTGGACTGGATATGTATCTAATTCAACAGGAATTTATGGTTCATTTTCAACAACTGGTGTTGTTGGAGCAACAGCAGGAAATACAGATTATACAATTGGTGAAATGGCTTGCACAAATTCGGCCATCACTGTGGGGGCTTATGCTTCAAAAGTTACTTATACCGATTTGGCAGGCAGCGCTTGGAGTTATAATAATTATGTCAACGTCAATAAAATTGTTCCATTTTCAAGTCATGGACCAACAATAGATAATAGAACAAAACCAGAAATTACAGCTCCGGGATTAACAATTTCATCAGCCGTTAGCGTTTATGATACTGCTTATTCAGCAACCGGTTCATCTAGAACAAATGTTATCAGTTCGTTCACAAACCCATTAAATAATAAAACGTATTACTACGGAGAAATGAGCGGAACATCTATGTCTGCGCCAATGACAACAGGTATTGTTGCTTTATTACTGCAAATAAATCCTCTACTTACTCCCACTCAAATAAAAAATATTATTTCGCAAACTGCAATTAAAGATACATACACCACTGCAACGCCAAATCCAGTATTGTGGGGCGCTGGTAAAATAAATGCATATCAAGCGGTAAAGGAATTAATAAACCCAACAGGTATAAATCAAATTCCTCAAAATAATACTTACTTTGAAATTTATCCGAATCCAAGTAACGGCAATTTTACAATTAAGCCAATTACTGAAGATAATTCCGCTTTAAATATTAAAGTATATAATGCTGCAGGATTAATAGTATTTGAGCAAAAAGATGTGATGATAAACAGTCAACACCAAGTTGATATAAACTTACCAAAACTATCTAACGGAATTTATTTTACAACAATTTCAACAAGTAAGATAAGCTCAACATTCAAAACAGTAATCATTGGGGATTAATTATAGTTAATCCTAAAATACCATTACTGCATGATGATAGTTTTAACTTTACAATGAAAAAGTATGAGCGTAACACGATCATCACTAACATTAAAAATGAAAACAAAAGTAATAGTTCATAAAAAAGTGGCATCCTTTTGCTGCTTAATTATTTTATTATTTTTCCATCGTACATTAAGCTCACAAATTATATATACCGACATAACTGACGCTACGCCCAATGCAACGTATCCTTTAGATTTGAATAATGATACTATTGTTGATTTTATGATTCATTTTGGTGGAAGTGGTGGTACAATTGGAGTTATTTGTTCCCCTCAAAATAACAACGCTTATTCGGGGGATTTTGCTAATGGCACATATTTACCCTATGCATTATCAACATCTAATCCTATTTGTGCATCCCTAGCAACATGGTATGATTCTAGTAACCCTGGTGCAATGGGCATGGGAGCAAGCATAGGTTACTGGCCAAGTGCAACAAATAAATATTTAGCACTAAAACTAATTGTGGGTACAAATACATACTACGGATGGGCACGCTTAGATCTATTGTCAATATCTGCATCTTTCACCATAAAAGATTACGCCTACGAGAGTACACCAAATATTTGTATTCGGGCTGGGCAAAGTAGCGTGGGTATTTACGAAATTAAAACCAATCCTATTTTTTCTATCTTTCCCAATCCCTTCATTTCATCAACAACTATACAGACAAATAGAAATCTTAAAAATGCAACCCTAACAGTTTACAACTCATATGGGCTGATTTTAATGCAAGTAAAAAGTATTTCGGGTCAGACAAATTCTTTATATCGTGGCAATCTTCCAAGCGGACTGTATTTCATTAGTCTGGCTGAAGAAAA
This sequence comes from Bacteroidia bacterium, assembly GCA_021740825.1. Taxonomy (GTDB): domain Bacteria; phylum Bacteroidota; class Bacteroidia; order B-17B0; family Aurantibacillaceae; genus UBA4416. The sequence continues at coordinate 138,291 of JAIOZA010000001.1, forward strand.
TAAAATTATTGCAGTAGAGAAATTAATAATTACAGACTGACATAAAATCAACAAAAATAGGCATAATAATGATTTGGCAAAAGTGACCAGTCATTGCTCCGCAGAAAAATTTATGATTATTTAAATTTGATTATATTCCAAACCCAAAACTGTATCTACAAGTTAAACGACAAAACAATTAACAATGACTGAAGACAATTTGTATTTACTTTTTTGCTTTCTTATTTTTGGGCTAACACTCTTTATCTTAATAATCAGAAGTAAAAACAAAGTAAAAACAGCCTTAATAAATTTAGTAATCGCAGGACTTTATAGCGGACTTTTCATTTATAACTTGACCTTTAATTGTTCAGGAGGTTCAGGACTTGTTTGGCTTGTATATTTAATGTTTGCCATTGGACTGCATTGGATTGTAAACGTAATTGCACTTATTCTAACATTAAAAAATGTAACAAAATTTAATAAGCAGTAAATTGCTTTAGTATTTTTTGATAGTTTTAATCTTAAATAAGGCTAGTAAGTTAATATTTTCAAAATCAAAACAGTACAAATAAAAAAACCGTTGTACAAGTTGAAAGTCACAATAGATTCTTTTAATAATCAGATAAATTTAAAGCAATTAAAATAAATTCGATTTTATCGTCGTCAAATAAATTTACAAAATTAAAAAGATGCTCTATTTAATTACAGAGGAATATTTCCATGTTTCTTCTTAGGTAATTTCGCTGCTTTATTCTCTAACATTTTAAATGCACGAATTAATTTTTCTCGCGTATCTTCTGGTTTAATTACTTCATCCACATAACCTCTTTCAGCCGCGCGATAAGGATTTGCAAAATGTTCAATATATTCTTTTTCTTTTTCAGCTAATTTAGCAGCAGGATCGGCAGCGGCAGCAATTTCATTTTTAAAAATAATTTCAGCAGCTCCTTTAGCACCCATTACAGCAATCTCTGCACTTGGCCATGCATAATTCATATCGGCACCAATATGTTTACTATTCATTACATCGTAAGCACCACCGTATGCTTTGCGCGTAATAACTGTAATACGCGGAACTGTTGCTTCGCAAAATGCGTATAATAATTTTGCACCATTATTAATAATACCGTGCCATTCCTGATCTGTACCTGGTAAAAATCCTGGTACATCTTCAAATACTAATAATGGAATATTAAAGCAATCGCAGAAACGCACAAAACGTGCTGCTTTTGTTGAACAGTTATTATCTAAAACTCCCGCTAAAAAAGCCGGTTGATTTGCTACAATACCAATACTTTTTCCAGCCAAGCGAGCAAAACCTACCACAATATTTTCAGCGTAATTTTTATGCACTTCTAAAAATGAACCTTCATCTATGGTGCCTTCAATTACTTCTCTTATATCGTATGGTTGATTAGCGTTATCAGGTATAATTGAATTTAAAGCGCTGCGTTTTTCATTGCCATTACTTTCATATGGAACGCTTGGCGCATCATCCTCACAATTTTGAGGCATGTAGCTTAATAAAGCTTTAATGTTATTTATACATTCAATTTCATTAGCGCATGAAAAATGAGTTACACCAGATTTCATAGAATGTGCAGAAGCTCCACCTAACTCTTCAGAAGTTACTTCTTCGTGTGTTACTGTTTTTACAACGTTAGGTCCGGTAACAAACATATAACTGGTATTCTCAACCATCATAATAAAATCCGTAATAGCCGGACTGTAAACAGCACCACCAGCGCATGGCCCCATAATAGCAGATAGCTGAGGAATTACTCCTGAAGCCATTGTGTTTTTATAAAAAATGTCAGCATAACCTCCTAACGAAACAACGCCTTCTTGTATACGTGCGCCACCACTATCATTTAAACCAATTAATGGCGCACCATTTTGCATCGCTAAATCCATAATTCGGCATATTTTTTCAGCATGTGTTTCTGATAAAGAACCTCCAAAAACCGTAAAGTCTTGTGAAAAAACATAAATTAATCTTCCGTTTACAGTTCCGTATCCGGTAACAACACCATCACCTAAATATTTTTCACGATCTAATCCAAACTCTGTTGATCGGTGAGTAACAAACATTCCTATTTCTTCAAAACTTCCTTCATCCAATAAAAAGTGCAAACGTTCGCGGGCTGTTAATTTTCCTTTTTTATGTTGCGAGTCAATGCGTTTTTGGCCACCGCCTAACAATGCTTCGGCTTGTTTTTCTTGAAGTAATACTATTTTAGAATTCATGTTATTTATTTTATTTTGTTCTAAAGAAATTCGCTTTTAAAAATTTAAATATACTATTTTGTATAAAAACTTATACTTTTTTTGGTCCATGAAAAGGTTTTTTATTTCCTGATTTTGCTCCGCCCGGTTTTGGTTTACCTCCAAAGCCACGAGGCTTATCAAATTTTTTCTTGTTAGCGTCAGGATTATATTCTGGTCCTTTACCAAAAGCTTCAGGGATTTCTACTTTAGTAACATCCATTCCCATTAACGCTTCAATTTGAGCAAAACGAGGTTGATCTTTTTCGTTAATAAAAGTAATAGCAACGCCCGCTTTTTCTGCACGAGCTGTTCTACCAATACGGTGAATGTAATCTTCCGGATCTGGTGGCGCATCAAAATTCACAACTAAACTAATTCCGTCCACATCAATACCACGTGATAAAATATCTGTTCCAATTAAAATGCGCAAACGTTTTGCTTTAAAGTCACGCATGATTTCTTCGCGTTCCGTTTGTTCTAAATCTGAAGAGAATCCTTTTACGGAATATTTTAAGGCGTTAAATGTTTGGTATAATTCTTTTACTTTTTCTTTAGTTGAAGAAAAAACGATGACAGACTTATAATCTTCATTTTTTAAAATCTCCTTTAATAATTTTTCTTTTTGATTATCGTAAACTACATACGCTTGCTGAACAATACCAGCTGCAGGTTTAGATAAAGCAATATTTATTGTTTCAGGATTATTTAATAAATGACCGGCTAATGTTCTGATTTTTGGAGCCATGGTAGCGGAGAACATTATGGTTTGTCTTTTCTCGGGAACATATTTTAAAATCGTTTTAATATCATCAGCAAAACCCATATCCAACATACGATCGGCTTCATCTAAAATTAAATGTTCAATGGTCTCAAATTTCACATCACCCGATTGTAACAAGGCAATTAATCTGCCTGGTGTTGCAATTACAATATCAACACCTTCGCGTAATGATTTTGCTTGCCGCTCCCAAGTTACACCATCATTACCGCCATAAATAGCAATAGAACTAACACCACAAAAATAAGCCATGCCTTCTATTTGTTGGTCAATTTGCAATACCAATTCTCTGGTTGGAGCAATAATCAATGTATTAATGCCACCTTTTTTTGTTTTGATTATTTTATCTAAAACAGGTAAAACAAATGCAGCCGTTTTACCTGTTCCGGTTTGCGCGCAGGCAATTAAATCTTTTCCGGCTTGTATAACAGGAATTGCTTGTTGTTGAATAGGTGTGGGAAGTTTGTAACCCATAGATTGCAAACCATCTATTAAGGATTGATCGAAATTAAAATCTTTGAAAGTCAATTGTATGTTATATTAATTAAGTTGTTTTATTAAAGTTCTAATTTACTACTTTTATACTTATTATTTAATCAAATTTAGTCGAATGCATTTTGGTAAAAATAATTTATGTATTGGATAAAATCTAACCATATTAGCACCACACACGGTTTTTCAACCAGAAATGGCGGAGTTTCACCTGAACCATTTTCAAGCTTAAATTTAGGTGGAACGGAAGATTTGCCTGAAAATATTGATGAGAACAGAAAGCGCGCCTTGACGGATTTAAATATAAATATGGAACAAGTCTCTTATTTAAATCAAATACATAGTAATATAGTTTGTGAAGCGCAAGTTGGAAAACAAACAGGCGATGCCTTAGTAACCAATAAAAAAAATATAGCCTTAGCAGTTGGTGCAGCAGATTGTTATCCTGTTTTATTTTATGATAAAAAAAATGAGGTAATTGGCGCTGCTCATTGCGGTTGGAAAGGCACATTAGCAAGAATCGTAGAAAATACTATTGATCAAATGTTAAAGTTGGGAGCCGAAAAACAATATATTAAAGTAGCTATTGGACAAGGAATTAGTGCTAAAAATTATGAAGTTAGTAACGACGTTATCCAACAATTTAAAGAGCAAAACTTCCCTGAAACATGTTGGAATAAAAGGCAATTAGACTTACTAAAAGCGAATCAGTTTGTAGCTTTAGAAAGCGGAATTTTAAAAGAAAACATTTGGAGTATGAATCGTTGTACCACTGAATCAGATTTCTTTTCGTACCGCAGAGATCATTGTAAAACGGGCAGAATGTGGGCAATAATTATGTTATAAATTTTTAGCGAAGTAATTAACTAAAAACAATTTTTTTGCAAAATACAATTTACTCAAAGAAATAGTTTGATAGAGATTTTAAATCAAAAAACTCGATTAATTAGGTCTTTATTTAACATGAGAATTTCTCATTTACGCCAAATTCGTATATTCGTGCAGAATTTTTATGTTGATGTATGAATAAGCAAGAAAAAATAAAAAACTTCGATCCAAACTCTGTTGGTGATGTGAACGCTAATATGTTTGGTTTACCATTTACATTGGCAGAGTCTGAAACAGTAATTATTCCTATACCATGGGAGGTAACTGTTAGTTATGGTGGAGGAACTATTGATGGTCCTGAACAAATATTTAACGCTTCATTTCAAGTAGATTTATATGATCCCATTGTAAAAGATGCCTGGAAAATGGGAATTGCCATGGATGACATTAATCAGGACTTAAAAGATAAAAGTGAAATTTATCGGCCTGTTGCCGAAATTATAATTGACAGACAATGCAACGGAGAGCCAATATCAGAAATTTCTGAAATAAAAGACATTAATCGCGTGTGCAATGAAATGAATGAATGGGTAAAACAACGTTCACTTCATTTTTTAAAACAAAATAAAACAGTTGGTTTAATTGGCGGAGACCATTCTACTCCATTAGGTATGATTGATGCCTTGGGAGAACACATTGGTGAATTTGCTATTTTGCAGATTGATGCTCATGCTGATTTACGTGTTGCTTACGAAGGTTTTGAATATTCTCATGCCTCAATTATGTATAACGCTTTAAAAAGACATAGCGTACAAAAATTAGTTCAAGTGGGGATTAGAGATTACTGTCAGGCCGAATTAGATATTATTAATAACTCAAACGGACGCGTAAAAACATTTTTTGACAGAGATATTAAACAGCAGCAATACAACGGAAAATCATGGGATGCCATTTGCCAAGAAATTGTAGCGGAGTTGCCTCAAAAAATATATTTAAGTTTTGATATTGATGGCTTAGATCCTAAATTATGCCCAGGTACCGGAACACCAGTTGCGGGAGGTTTTGAAACAGATCAGGTTTTGTATTTATTAGAAAAAGTAGTTGCAAGCGGCAAAACATTTATTGCATTTGACATAAATGAAGTTGGAGGCGAGGATGAATGGAATGCCAATGTGGCTTCTAGATTATTATATCGTATTGCGAACTTAGTAGCTCATAGCCAAGGAAAAAAAGCATAAGCTGAAAATAAAATGTCGCAATTACCAATCGTTGAAATAGAAAATCTTACTAAAATTTTTAAAGATTCTGATAATCCAGCAGTTAATGGCGTTTCTTTTAAAATATATAAAGATGATGTATTTGGCTTGTTGGGTCCTAATGGAGCAGGCAAAACAACTACTATTTCCATTTTATGCGGACTCTATCCTGCCACCAGTGGTAAGATTACTATAGATGGGATGCCATTAAATGATAAAATTAATAGCATCAAGCAAATAATTGGTGTTGTGCCGCAAGACATTGCCTTGTATCCTACTTTAACAGCGAGAGAAAATTTGGAGTTTTATGGCGCGATGTATGGTTTATCTGGAAAAAATTTGAAAGACGCAATTAATAACTGGCTCGAAAAATTAGGACTAACCAAAGCTGCCAATAAAAAAATAGAAACATTTTCTGGCGGTATGAAACGGCGCGTTAATTTAATTGCAAGCATTTTACACCAACCTAAAATTTTATTTTTAGATGAGCCAACAGTGGGCGTTGATGTTCAATCGAGAACTGTAATTATTGACCAATTAAAAGAGTTGAATAAACAAGGTACTACCATTATTTACACTTCACATCATTTAGAAGAAGCTGAAAATTTTTGCACTGATATTGCCATTATTGATTATGGCAAAATACTCATTCAAGGTTCTCCAAAAAATTTGATTGCACAAAATACTAATGCTAAAAATTTAGAGGATGTCTTTTTAAATTTAACCAAACGTAATTTAAGAGATTAATGAAACATAAACTTTGGGCAGTAATTAAAAAAGAAACTTTAATTCTCATTAGAGATAAAATAGGGCTATCTATTGTATTTATAATGCCTATGATTCTTATTATCGTGATGACGTTAGTTCAAGAATCGGCCTTTAAAACTCTTAATGAAAAAGGTATTCCAATAATTTTAGTAAATGATGACCAGGACACATTAGGGCTAACAATTTATCGTGGTCTTAAAAGTTCGACTTTTTGTTACCTGCATGATTCTATAGATGGAAAGCCTGCAACTTCTATCACAGCAAAAGCAGCAGTGGCAAAAGGCCAGTTTTTAATTGGCATTGTTATTCCAAAAGGGGCTACTCAGGCCATTCGAGATAATGTGTCAAACTTAGTAAACGAAACGTTAGTGCCAGATACTATAGAAACTGAGCAGAATCAGGTTAAAATTGATTCAGTAAATATTATTTTTTACATAGACCCTATCGCTAAAAAATCTTTCATCACATCTATAACAAGCTACATGCATGAATTTATCGCAATTGTTAAAACACAAATTATGTTTCAAACTTTTTCATTGCAAATAGCCGATTTGATTCCAAATAATTTTAAAAAGCCGAAAAACACGTACGATAAATCTCAAATTATTAATTATAAAGAAGTTTTTGCTTCAAATTTAACAGGGGAAATTGTTCCAAATGCGGTTCAACATAATGTACCGGCTTGGACTATTTTTGCTATGTTTTTCATAGTGATACCAATATCTGGAAGCATACTGAAAGAAAAAAAAGAAGGCAGTTTATTAAGATTATTAACGATGCCTACTTCAAATTTAGTATTGATGAATGGAAAAGTGATCGTATATGTAATTGTATGCACAATTCAATTTATTTTAATGCTTGCAGTTGGCATTTATATTTTGCCGTTTTTTGGTTTACAAAGTTTGGAGCTTGGAAATAATTTATTAGCCATTTATATTTTGGCTATAGCCACATCATTTGCAGCAACTGGGTATGGCGTTATGGTTGGCACTTTAGCGTCGAGCGAGCAACAATCTTCAATAGTAGGTTCGCTATCTATTTTATTAATGGCTGCACTTGGTGGAATTTTAGTGCCGACCTATGTTATGCCACAAATTATGCGAGATATAAGCGAACTAATTCCATTGAACTGGTCTTTAGATGGTTTTTATAAATTATTTTTTAGAGGTGCTGGAGTAGCTGATATTATAAAATTGTCGTTCAAATTAATTGCTTTTTTTATTGCTACAATGTGTGTAGCTTCTATTGTAAATAGATTGAAGCATAAATTATAAATTTTTATTTAATACCATTTATAAGCAATAGATAGACCAAGGAGTTAGTCGCCCTGAACTTGATTCAGGGTCTCTGAGATGCTGAATCAAGTTCAGCATGACACCATAATTGGACCTTGTAATAAATGTATTTGGTATAATAATATCAACACCCAACTAATTTACTTTTTAAAATCAATACCTTTTTTATTGAAGAATTTTTTTAAGTAAAAAGTAGATACCAAATAATCTGTCGATTAAATTTTAGCGAATGAGTTGATACATTTTTCCCGGAAGGGATTTAATGATATTTGAAAATTCTAATTGTAACAGGTAACTTGATGTTTTGCTTATCGGGAAATTTGTGCTGTAACAAATTTCATCCACGTGCAACATATCATTAGTGCTAAATGCATCAATAATTAATTGCTCTTCGGGTGATAAATTTAATAGCATTGGAATTTGATTGTGCTTTTTCTTTTTCTGCGCTTCATTCCAATTCATTATATACATTAAGTCTGCTGAACTTTCAATCAAATTAGCACGGTGCGACTTTATTAATCCATTGCAACCTTCACTTAAGGCTTCCCCTGCCCTGCCAGGAAATGCAAAAATATCCTTATTGTATGAATTAGCAATTGTAGCGGTTATTAAACTGCCACCACCTCTCTTCGATTCAACAACCACTAATGCATCACACATACCTGCCACAATCCTGTTTCGCTTTGGAAAATTTTCTTTATCTGGATTTGTACCACTCAAAAATTCAGTTAGCAATCCTCCTTGCGAAATCATTTTATCAGCATAGTTAGAATGAGTTGCCGGATAAATGCGATCTAATCCATGTGCTAAAACTCCTATCGTACTTAATCCATTCTCTAAAGATGTTTTATGGGCTGTAATATCTATACCATATGCTAAACCACTTACAACCAAGCATCCGCTACCTGCTAAATCCATAATGAACTTTTCGGTTGTTTGCTTTCCATACATTGATGGCGTGCGGGTGCCAACAACTGCCACAATTTTCTCAATATTTAAATCTGCATTTCCTTTGTAATAGAGCATTATCGGACTATCACTGCAGTTTTTTAATCGTTGTGGATATTTTTTATCAGTAAAAAAAAGTGCTTCAATATTATTCTGCTCAATAAATTTAATTTCTTGTTCAGCTTTATTTAACACCGCTTTACTTTGCAAAATAGCGTTTGATGTATAACTTCCTATTCCTGGTATTTTTTCGAGCTGAGCTTTCGTTGTTTTAAAAACTGCTTCGGCACTCCCACAATATGCAACCAAATTTTTAGCTAACACATCGCCTACTCCATTCAATAAAGTTAGCCCTATATTGTACGTTAAATTCTCCGAAATCATAGTTTTTTAATTGAAATTTATTATATTGTGTTCGTAAAATTAACCACATTATGATTAAAACTATTAAATATATTTTAACAGGTGTATTTTTTTATTCCTGTCAAATTTACGCTCAAACCTTAGGAGTTGTAAAAGGTATCGTCAAGGATAAAGTTTCCAATGAGGCTCTCCCGGGCGCTGTTGTTATTTTAGATAAAACAAAAGGTATTGCTGCAGACCTTGAAGGCGCTTTTTATATAAGTGCAAACGAAGGTGCCCACCTATTAGAATGTAGTTTTTTAGGTTATAAAAAATATACTGAAAATATATCCATAAAAGCAAACGATACTATTATTGTAAATATCAATTTAGGGAGTGAAAACGAGTCTGGTAGCGGAAATCAATTATTAGATGAGGTAGTTATTTCTGCTGGTAGATTTGAACAAAAATTATCTGACGTAACTGTTAGTATGGAAGTAATTAAACCATCGCTTATTGAAAATAAAGCATCGCAAAGTTTAGATATCATTATGAATCAAGTGCCTGGTGTTGTCGTGTCAGATGGGCAAGCAAGTATAAGAGGTGGAAGCGGATATAGTTATGGAGCGGGTACGCGTGTATTGATGCTAGTAGATGAAATGCCAATGATTAGTGCTGATGCGGCTGATATTAAATGGAATTACTTACCATTAGAAAATTTAGAGCAAGTTGAAGTGATTAAAGGCGCTGCGTCTGCCTTATTTGGTTCATCTGCAATGAATGGTGTTATTAATATGCGAACAGCTTACGCTAAAGATAAACCACAAACCACCGTTAGTTTATTTGTTGCAACCTATGATGCACCTAAAAAATTAAAATATAAATGGTGGGAAGGCACAAGTCAAACGCAAAGTGGTGTAAATTTTTCTCATTCCGAAAAGATAGGACGACTAGATTTAGTTTTAGGAGGTCACATGTTTAACGACGAAGGTTATCGCTATTTAGAAACAGAAAAACGAGGAAGATTTAACGTGAATTTACGCTATAACTTTAAAAAAATTCAAGGATTATCCATTGGTTTAAATACCAATACAATGGAAACTAGAGGTGGCTTATTCTTTTTATGGCAAAATGCAGATTCGGTTTATGCTCCGCAAGGTTTAAACATTCAAAAATATTCAAATCAGCGAGTAAATATTGATCCTTTTGTTACCTACTTTACCAAAAAAGGGGGTAAATTCAGTTTACGTTCAAGGTACTATTTAACGAATAATACAAACGATAAAAATCAAGGTTCAAGGGCTGAACTTTATTACAATGAATTTCAGTATCAAAAGCGCTTTAAAAATAATTTCACAATGACGTATGGCGCTGTTTACATGGAACAGCAAGTAATTGCCGATTCATTATACGGCAGACATTCAGGAAAAAACTATGCAGGATATGCACAGCTTGATTATAAATACAAAAAATTAACTACATCTTTTGGATTAAGAGGTGAATACAACAGTGTAGATACTTCCTACACGCGAGGGTATCTAACTAAAAAAATAAATAATTTACCGTTTCAACCTGTGCTGCGCGCTGGTTTAAACTATCATTTATTTGAATATACTTTTCTTCGTGCATCGTATGGTCAAGGTTATAGATTTCCCACTATTGCCGAAAAATACGTGAGTACAAGTGTTAGTATCTTAAAGGTATTTCCTAACCAATCATTACAACCAGAAAGAGGTTGGAGTGCGGAAATTGGTATAAAGCAAGGTTTCAAAATATCAAACTTTAGAGGGTTTATAGATGTTGCGGGGTTTTGGACAGAGTATAGCAACATGGTAGAATTTATTTTTGACATTTATGGTAAAAAAACCGGCATACCTTATATTGATTTAGGAAATGCACTTACAAAATATGCAGGATTTAAATCTCAAAATGTTGGACGCGCTCAAATTAGTGGCATTGATGCATCCATTACAGGAACTGGTAAAATGGGGCCTATAAATGTTACAACCTTAATTGGGTTTACTTATACAAATCCTATTGATCCAGATTATAATTCAAAAACAGATACGCTGGGAATTGAAGGGCTAAAAGTATTAAAATACAGGAATCAGCAACTATTTAAATCTGATATTCAACTAGATCATAAAAAATTATCTTTTGGTTGGAGCGTAAGATTTTATAGTTACATGGAAAACATAGACAGACGTTTTACTCAAAGCGTTTTACATGAATTTAACGATATTGCTGGTGGTATAAATTGGGACGCTAATCAAAGCACCTATATCTTACCTGGATTAAAGGAATACAGAGAATCGCATAGAAATTCGACTTATATAAAAATTGGAGGTGTAGATATAATTAAATGGTCTGGTGATTGGATTAATGATTTTAGAATATCTTATCAATTATCCAAAACAATTAAAACATCCTTAATTGTAAACAATGCTTTAAATGCAGAATACAGCTTGAGGCCTGGAGATGTTCGTCCGCCAAGAATGTTTTTACTGCAACTTATGATGAGAATTTAGTTAATATTTTTAGCAATTTTTAGATAAATGGTCGAGGTTAATTAATGTATCTTTACACTAAAAAAACATGGAAACAAATTTTAGAAATACTAATTTAAATAATATTGAAAGTGCAACAATCGTCAAAGAACGTTCACTTTTTGCATCTGTATTCACATGGATGTTTTTGGCTTTAGGAATTACAACAATTGCTTCGTTGCTATTTGCATACAATCCAGAACTTGGCGGCTTGTTGCGAAATTACGATGAGTTTGGAAATCCAGTAGGAACATCAATGTTGGGATGGATTATTATGTTAGCGCCACTTGGTTTGGTATTAGTAATGAATTTCGCTTTTAATAAACTTTCGTTTGTTGCATTAATGGGAATATTTTTTGGATTTTCGGCATTAATGGGAATTAGTTTAAGTTCCATTTTTTTAGTTTATAATTTAGATTCTATTGGTGTTGTTTTTGCAAGTACTTGTGCTTTATTTGGCATCATGGCTGTTGCAGGTTACACAACCAAAGCAGATTTAACCAAAATGGGTTCTTTATTAATGATTGGATTAATTGGAATTGTAGTTGCCTCATTAATTAATATGTTTATGAAAAGCGATACAATGGGTTACATTATTAGTATCATTAGCGTCATTGTATTTACAGGATTAACAGCATACGATGTTCAAAAGATTAAAGAATTAGCTCAAGCAAACGATGGATCTTCTGATTTTAAAAAAATGGGAGTTATGGGTGCATTGACTTTGTACCTTGATTTCATTAATTTATTTTTATCGCTTTTACGCTTATTTGGCAAAAGAGATTAATTTTTAAAATATATTGCAAATAAAAAAACCCTTGTAAATTACAAGGGTTTTTTTGTGTCATTTAATAAAACAAAATAAACATTATACCAAATACATTTATTACATGTTCCAATTATAGTGGTCATGCTGAACTTGATTCAGAATCTCATAGACCCTGAATCAAATTCAGGGTGACTAACTGCTTGGACTATCTACTACTTATAAATGGTATTAATCCTTTTCACGGTCATGCTTTGAAGGTTCTGATTTCTTTATAAAATTACCTTGCTCATCAAATATTGCTTCTAATTCTCTATTATCTTGCTGAACCATTTCCGTTTCATAAGTTACTTTGCCATCAGCAGCAGTAATTTTTGTCGCTTCAGATAATTTAAATCCTACAAACGAAGTGGAGCAAAAATCAAGTGCTTTTTTTGGAAGTTCAGTGACTTTTATTTCTTGTTCTTGTTGTATAAAAGTTCCATCCGATCCAAATACAGCAGATGATTCTACTTTATTTAAATCAAATTCAGCTTCAAAATCTGCCCCTTCTTTTTCCCATTCTTTTACTTTTGATCCCGGATATTTTTTAGCAAAAGCACTTTTTACTTTCGCAGGAATTTCCGCCTCTTTTAATTGTTGGGCACTAACGTTAATTATCCCTAGGCATAGAGCCATTGCTGTAATTGTTGTTTTCATACTATATTATATTTTAATTTTTGTTCCTATTTTAAACTATACCCAATAACGATAAGTGGTTTTTTAAACACTTTTTGGAATAAATAAATATAAGAAATTCCGCTAAATTTTATGTGGATTTATTTTGAATTCATTTTCCATTCATAAAAATAATAATACGGCACGACATCTAGTTACTATAAAATTAATTTAATAGAAGTGCTTTATACCAAATACATTTATTAAATAATCCAATTATGGTGGTCATGCTGAACTTGATTCAGCATCTCAGAGACCCTGAATCAAGTTCAGGTTGACTAACTGCTTGGACTATCTATTACTTATAAATGGTATTACTTAAACTAAAAAAAACAATAAAGCCCTCCATAATAAAGGGCTTTATTTTAGTAGCTCCGGTAGGAATCGAACCTACATCAAACGTTTAGGAAACGCTTATTCTATCCATTGAACTACGGTGCCAGTAAACGCAAGTAAAATTAAGATTATTTGTCGTTATTAAAAAGTGAAGCTTGTTTTTATTAGCTCAACTTATATAAATATAATTGCAGATATTTGTAGCATCACTTTAAAATACAAATAAAAAAAAGGCTATCCTATTGGATAGCCTTTTTTACTAAAATTAAACCTAATTATTGTTTAACAATTTTACTAATTTTAATTGCATTATTGTTTTTAATTATCTTGAAGAAATACATACCATCTTCAAATTTTGCAAGATTTATAGTTGTAAGATTGGTTGTTAAATCTTCTTTCATAACTAATTTTCCTATTGCATCAAATACCTCAACAGAAACACTACCCTCAATTCCATCAGGCATAGAAATATTTACTAAACCATTTGTTGGGTTAGGATATACTTCAATGTATGCAGAAGTTAAATCTTTGATACCATTACAATTACTTACAGTAATAGTTACATAAGCTTCAGCAGAACAAACATCTGTTACGGTTACCGTATAAGTAGTTGTGGTTGTTGGTGTAACTGCAGTTGTCATTGTTGTAGCTCCATCCGACCATAAATAAGTTGTAGCTGATGTTGATGCAGTTAAAATTGAACTTCCAGTACTTCCATTATCACATAATAAAGTTTGTGATGCTGTTGCAAGAACACTTGGAATAGGATTTAAACCAACCGCAACCGTTGTTGTATTAGTACATCCTAAATCTTCACCAGTAACAGTGTAAATAGATGCTGAATTTACTGTAACTAATTCCGTTGAAGTTGTGCCTCCACTAGACCAAGTATAGCTTGCTGCACCACTTGCTGTTAACGTTGTAGTTTCACTTGGACAAACAGATGCATTAGCTGCAGTTGCAACAATAGTAGGTAAAGCTATAACATCTACTGAAACTGTATTTGTTCCTGTACATCCTAAGGCTGCACCCGTAACGGTATAAACTGATATTGCTGTTGGAGTAACCGCTGCTACTGCAGTTGTAGCTCCACTTGACCAAGTATAAGTTGCCGCACCACCTGCAGTTAAAGTTGCACTTGAACCACCACATACTGCTGAACTTGAAGTTACTGCTGTTACTACCGGAACAGGATTTACAGATACAGTAATCGCTGCACTATTTGAACAAGATGTAGCTGTATTAGTTATAACAACTGAATACGTAGTACTAACTGCTGGAACATCTGTTACTGTTGAAGTTGTAGCTGCAAATCCTGCAGGGTTTGATGTCCAAGAATAAGTATTATCAGTATTACCAACTAACTTAACATTATCAATTGCCCATCCAAAACCCCAAGAAGCATCGTATTTATATCTTACGTATAATGTTGAATTACCAACATAAGCATTTAAATTAACCGATTCTAAAACAAAACCTTGTGCAGTTCCAATGTCAACACCTGCCGTAGAAAAATTACGAAGTGTTGTCCAGCTAGAACCATTTGTAGAAACTTGTAATAAAGCTGAATCACCAGGATATTGATTATAATAATGATAGAAACTCATATCTAAAGTTGCTAAACCATTTGTGCTAATAGCTGGAGATTGAAGAGTTACACCAGTTGTACTACCTGAACCTTGCGAATCACTATCAGTCAAATAAAACTGAGAAGCATCATTACTTGTCATGTTAGTACCAACACCAGATGTATATGGACTTACTCTAACAGCCCAGTCTGCACTTGCAGGTGTACCACCTGTAGAAGTACTTGCAGTAATCCAGTTATTAGTTGCACCGTTAAATGTTTCATTATAAACAGCTACAGAGAATGTATTTGCTGTTGCAGATAATGATACAGTTGAACCAGCACATAAAGGATTTGGCACTGCCGTTAAAGTAATACTTGCAGGCGATTCTTTAATTGTTATAGTTGATGTTGTTTCATTTCCGCAACCAGTAACCGTATTTGTAGAAACAACACTATAAGTTAATACACCTATAGAACTACTTTGAACAAATAAAGATGAAGCATTTGCTCCTGTATAAGGAACAGTAGCGGCAGCATCAGTAAACAATCCTGTTGTTGGCGACCACACATATGAACCATAATCAGAAAGATTAGAAGTTACACTAAATGTTCCGATACCATTTCCACCGCAAATAGCTGCAGGAGTATTTAAGGTTAAAGCTGGAGGTGCTACAACCGTTTGCGTTACAACCACTCGTGGACTTTCGCAGAAACCATTTGTAGACGCTACATTCCAACTCGTTGTATTACTAACTGATGTGGTGAAGTTAGAACTTGCACCTGTTTGTAAAACCAAAGTTGAAGTAGGTGTTGCATACCAATTGTAAGATGTACCTCCATTAACTGAAGCAGAAGGTACGCCTAAACCACATTGAGAAGCATCCGCAACACTTGGAGTAGCTGGTATTGGATTAACAACCACATCAACTGTCGCTACGTTTGAACATCCAGTTACTGAACTTGTAGCAGAAACTGTATAAGTTTGTGTAAAGCCAGTTGCTGTTGTATTTGTTAAAGATGTAACTAAAGTATTACTATTAACCGGACCTGGATTCCAAGTCCAATTATAACTTGCAGAATTATCAGTTTGAAGATTGATTGTGTAATCTTCTGCCTCACCTGATCCAAATGACAAACAAGCATCACTTGCACCATTCTGATTTCCACTTAATCTTGTTCTAACTCTCATTTTAGTTAATCCACCAGAAGCATTTAATGGAACAGTTACATTTGCTGTACCTGAAGTACCGGTTGTAAATGGCTGGTACCATTCAGATGCATCAAATAAGCCATCTTTATTCCAATCAAACCAAACAGATGCAATTGCGCTACCACTCGTATTAATTGAAAAGACATAACTTTGACCAGGAGTTAAATTTGTTGTAGCAGAAGTACTTGGAACATCTAAGTAATTTCCAGTTTCGCAAGCAGATGTATAATTTAATGTATTGATAGATACTAAATTAATACAAGCCCCACCAGAACTATTTGGCACGCAATACCCTGTAGGAACAACTTGTGGTCCACTTGCAATGCTATTGGCATTTAAAGTAAAGCTGCTTCCACTACAAATTGCAGAAGGAGTAGATGTTGCAGATGTGATATCCGGTAAGCTGTTTAAAGTTACGGCAACAGTAGCAATTTGCACACAAAGTCCGTCAACACCTGTTACGCTATAAGTATAAGTGCCAGGTAATGTTGGAACAACCGAAACAGATGTACCATTTACACTTCCTGTAATACCACCACCAAATGAAGGTGACGATGTCCAAGAATAAGCATAAGTATTTGTTGTGCCGGTATTTACAGCGGATAATACTATTGTATTTGTACCAGTTGCACAAATGCTTGCAGAACTTGTATTTGCAGTAATAGCATCTGGAATATTTACTGTTTCAGTTAACATAGCTCTTGGACTAATACATCCATCAACACTAACAGATTGCACATACCAAGAAGTAGTTGCACCAATTGATGTTAAGAAATTTGGACTAGGATCTGCTTGTAAAACTGTTGTAGAAGTTGGACTAGCAAACCATTCATAATTTGTACCGCCAGTTACAGAAGCATTTGGAACACCAATACCACACTGAATACCGTTATTGGCAACAGGCGTTGTAGGAATTGGATTCACTAAAACACCAACTGTTTCTGTATTAGAGCAAGTAGTTGATGGATTATTTACAGTTACTGTATACACTTGAGTTACAGAAACTGAACTCGTATTTACTGGATTTACAAGAGCTGTATTAGTAGGAATTGCACCCGGATTCCAAACAAAATTCATGGCTGAAGTTACATTTGTTCCAATAGCACCTGTGAAATAAGTTAATGGCCTTCCAGTTGTTGTTGATGAACCACCTTGTCCTGGTATAGTTGTTAATGCACCGCAAACCGTATTTGGTGGTTGATTATCCGTATAAATATACATTCCTTTATTAAATCCAGGATAGGTAGCCCACTGAACAGTAGCTGAAGTTCCTCCTCCATTTACATTAGTCCAACAAATTGACACTACAATGTTAGAGGAACCATCCCAATATAATGGCGTAGCAAAATTAAATGTATTGATACCAACTGACGGTGTAAGTGCGGCATTACCATAAACCTGCGTAAGATTTGGAATAGCATTAGCCGTTGCAAATACAGATTGGGTTGTTGTACCAACACTTAAATTAAAGAATTGATAAGCAGTACCAGCCACTGTTACATTTAATCCTAAACTAGTAATATTACCAATAGTTAATCCTTGTGCTGTTAATTCAGCTGCTGTATAAATGTATTGTACCTTAGCTCCACCCCAACCATGATAAAATGGAGAGCCACCAAAACTACTTGTAGTTGTGCCTGTACCAACCGTTGTGGTTGATGTAATAGCATTAATTGATAAAGCATTTAAGTTAACTGGTGCACCTGAACAAATTACTGTTGGTGTACCACTAGCTGTAATAGAAGGTAATGCATTTAAGGTTACATCAACTGTAGCAATGTTAGTACATATTCCATCAATACCTGTAACTGTATATGTATAAATACCTGCTACGTTTGGAGTTACAGAAACAGAAGTTCCCGCAACACTTCCAGCGATACCACTACCAGTTGCAGCTGTCCATGTGTAAGCGTAGGTATTTGAAGTTCCTGTTTTTACTGCAGTTAAAGTAATAGCATTTGCTCCACCAACACATAAATTAGTTGAACTTGCTGTTGCAGCTAATGCATCAGGAATTGTAACCGATTGTGTAACTGCAGCACGAGGACTAATACAACCCTCATTACTTACTGATGAAACATACCAGGTAGTTGCAGAGTTAATCGTAGTTGTAAAATTAGAACTTGCCCCTGATTGTAATACAGTTGTAGAAGTTGGAGTTGCATACCAATTGTATGAAGTACCACCACTCACTGATGCAGTTGGAACACCAAAACCACATTGTAACGCATCCGTTGCAATTGGTGTAGTTGGAATTGGATTAACCACCACATCTACGGTTGCTGTATTTGAGCATCCTGTTAAAGTACTCGTTGCTGTAACTGTAAAATTTTGAGTTTGTGCAATACCCGTTGTATTTGTTACAACCGTTGAAGCTGAATACCCATTAATTGCTCCTGGGTTCCATTGCCAAGTATACAATGTAATATCTTGATTTAGATTAATAGTGTATTCTTCATACTCACCCCAGCTAATTGCTTGCGTTGGACTATTAATTAAACCTTCATTAGAAACTACACGCATTCTTGTTAAACCAATATTTGCACCAGCAGGAACTGTAAAACTTCCAGCTCTGGTATGCGCACCTGAAATTGTTGCTGGTGAAGTATACACTAATTCATTTGCATCCGTAAATAAACCATTTCTATTATAATCAATAAAAATTGCTAATGCATTATTATAGTTTGTTCCCGATGTTGATGACGATGCAGAGAAACTATAAGTTTGACCAGGTATTAAAAGATACGCACCAAAAGATGTAAAATCTGAATAAGAACCAACTGTACCTGTTGCAACACCAATAGTTCCAACTAATGAATTATTAGCTGTTGTATTGTTTAAAATAGTAGTTGCTCCTTGAGTAATGGTGATATTTGCAAAATCTTCATCTGCCAAAGGGTTAGATACCGCAGGAGGTAAAGAATAGGTTGGTGATGCGGTCGGCGTATTAAAATTAACCGTTTCACCACTACAAACCACCGTTGGAGAAGCATTTGCAGTTAAAATTACTGGTAAATTATTTAAGGTAACATCTACTGAAGATACTGTTGTACAAATACCATCGGTAGCAGTTACACTATAACTATATGTGCCAGGTAAAGTAGGTGTTACACTTGTAGTAGCTCCAGATACTGAACTTGGCATGCCACTACCAGAAACTGGTGATGCTACCCAAGAGAAGGTATATGGATTGGTAGTACCTAATTGAGTTGCCGTTAAAGTAATAGCGTTAGATCCACCAACACATAAATTAGTTGAACTAGAACTAGCAAGAACACCGTCAGGAATACTAACTGTAGTGGTAACTTCAGCTCTTGGCGTACTTTCGCAAGTTCCATTAACAGATGTCACATAAAAAGAAGTTGTTGCGGCAATTGGAGAAGTATATGTTGAACTAGCGCCACTTTGTAAAACAACAGTAGATGTTAATGTTGCGTACCAATTATATTCGGCTCCACCAATAACATTTGAACTAGAAACACCAACACCACATTGTGTTGTGTTTGCAACAATAGGAGCAGAAGGTAATGGAGTAACACTAACTGTAACAGGAGCAGAAACTACTGAACAACCATTAACATCTGTTGATGTTAATGTATAAGATGTTGATGAATTTGGAGAAACAGAAAGTGGATTGGTTGTACCAACAATTGATGTTCCATCTGTCCAAGAATAGGAAGCGAAGTTTGGAGTAATGTTTAATAAATAGTCCTCTACTTCGGCCCAAGTTCCAACATTACCACAAGGACTTGTAATTGTTCCTTCACCTAATACAACACGCATTTTAGTTAAACCAAGAGCTGCTGTTGTTGGTATTGTAATATTACCTGTAAAATCGCTTAAAAAAGCACCAGTTTTAGTTAAAGAAAAAACCTCACCGGCATCTGTAAATAAACCATTTTTATTAAAATCGATGTAAATATTGCAACTATTTGCAGTTACATCTCCAGTACTATGGAAATGATAAATTGTCGCAGGATAAGAAACCCCTCTTGCAACGGTACCAGTTATTGATGTAAAATCAGTAAAAGCACCATTAGCGGCAGGATTTGATTGTTGAGGTGTAGGTCTAGTTGCTGGATTATTAATTCCTGCAAAAGTCACCTGACCAATATCATCTTCGGTCGTGCCACCAGCAGCAGCTGTACAATAGTTGGTAGGCGTTGGAACACTGGTAGTAAATAGACCACTAATGTTAGTTGAAGCCCCTTGGCAAATTGGATTTGCGCTTGCCGTAGCAGTACCAATTGATCCTAAAACCGGTTCATCACTATAAGTTGTACCATTTAATGATTTTGTGTAAGTACCATCCGTAACCACTACATTCCAACTAACCACTGCGTTTGTAGGAATTGCTGTAGGTATAGTTGCCGACCAAGTAGATGTTCCTGTTAAGTTACCACCTACCATCGTGATAGGAGTTTGAGCCGTTCCATTAAATGAATAATTTAAGGTTACTGAAACTAAACTAGCTACACCAGCAGAAACAGAAGCAAAAATATCTCTTGATATGGCAGTACATTGTGTAACTGATGGAGTAACGCTTAAACTATTGATAGCAGGTGCTGGACTTGTTCCTTCAAATTCATCTGCACCAATATCGGGCGACGTACCGGTACCAGCATAACCTGCATTTCCTTGACGAACATCAGCATCAAAATCACCAGTAATACCAGCAATATTAACTGCTCCGCTTTCTGCCACTGAACTTGTAGCGGCATTAAAATGTAAGAAATTAGCATTTGCACCAACTGTACTAGCAAAACTTGGATTCTCAGATACAGACGCAGCTTCTCTTGTTGGTCCTACAGCTGTTTTAAAAGCTGCCAAAGTAGAGTATGTTGTTGCTCCATCAAAATAGATTGCATTTACGGTAGAAGCGGTTCCAGCATATAATAAATTGTTATTAGAAGCCGCACCATAATTTGTTAAAATAGCACCTGCTCTGCGAATAGCTGATATAATTCCAGTTCCGCTAGGTGTTGAATTATTAACAAAAATATTGTTATTCAAGTTAACAGTGCCAGGTGTTGCGCCTGCCCAAAAAGAAGATGAACCAAAATTAGCTCCTGTACTTGTTGCACTTAAATAAACAGAGTTATAAGCTACATTAAATGTTGTTCCTGAAGTAAGATTAATACCCATCACCGGATTTGCTGCACTCGCAATTGGTGCTCTTAAATCTCCTATGATATTATTATAAATATTATTAGTTGTTCCACCAGCACCGATAATACCGCTGACAACAGGGCCAGTGCTACCTGATGATAAATTGTAAATTTTATTTTTATAAATATTATTTGTAGTACCACCAGCAATTTGAATACCATTAACAGCGCCACCAGTACCACCGGTTGTTCCAGTGCTATTTAAAGCATAAATTTGGTTATTGCTAATATCAATAGTGCCTGTTGAGCAAAAAACGCCATTAAATGTAGCGCCACCAACTCCGCCTGCCGTTGTTGTAAAATTATAAATTTGATTTCCTTGTATTATTTTATTTCCAGCCGATGAACCAAATTCTCTGATACCATTAATAGTGCCCGTTGTTGGCACTGAAATGTTTTTAATAATATTATTTAGTGTAGTAAAATTAACCGCTGAAGATAAACCATAGATACCATCGACAGACCCTGTTGACGCTACGGCAGTCCAACTTACACCATCAATTAAGTTATTATTTGCGGTGAAACCAACAGATGGACTACTTGTCTTTATTAATCTAAAACTACCACTAGCTCCTGTTCTTGTAATAGCAGTAATAGTATTACTATTTGCAATGGCGTTAACTGGTGAGCCCGTTTCGAGCATCACACAAGTTCCTGTACCAGCTAAATTTATGTTATTAAATAAATTATTATTAATAATAACAGAAGTAGCACTTCCTGAATTAATAATACCATTAAAAACAGCCGTAGTTGCCGTTGAGTATGTACAATTGGTAATAACATTATTCGTAATTGTTATTGTATTACTAGCAGCTGTACTACCAGAAGCATTATCAATCACTGAAACTAAATTACTGGTACCACCACCTTTAATAGTTAGTGTATTATTTGTAATAGCAGCATTAGCACTAGTGGCCGTATTTAAATAAATACCGCGTAATGTAAAAGCATGATTTACACCAGAACCATTATTAT
Organism: Bacteroidia bacterium; assembly: GCA_021740825.1. Classification (GTDB taxonomy): domain Bacteria; phylum Bacteroidota; class Bacteroidia; order B-17B0; family Aurantibacillaceae; genus UBA4416. Next base: position 160,536 of record JAIOZA010000001.1, read on the forward strand.
TATTAATAGTATTAAAAGATACATTAATGCCATATTGCGCTAAAGTACGAATAGCGGCTGCAGGATTTGTGGTACCTCCACCTCCATAATTAACAACGGTATTACCAGTGGCAGTTGAAAGACCTCCAATATCATTTCCAGTATCAGCCAAAGCAAAAGGAGATGGCGCTACATAACCAATTAAAGCTATACCAATATTACAATTTTGGATTGTATTTGAATAAAATTTATTGTTTGAATTGGCTCCTGTTGCAACCGTTGGTGTTAAAGCAGTAGTTGCAGCAGTAGATAAAGCATTCATCATAATAATACCTGCCGAACCATCAACCATGGGCGTTGTACCAGTTGCATTATTAATTCTATTTAAAGTAATAGTACAATTTTTAATGGTATTATTTTGACAACCATCATTGGCACTCGCTTTATATAAAGCATAACCAAATTCCATGGTTGAAGGATTTGTTGTATTTGGATCTGTAATATCGATACCATCGATGGTAACATAATCAGACCCAATTAATCTAAATACACCATCTTGATTTGCTGTACCTGGAGTTAATGTACTACCAGCGTATGCGCTTAATAATGGATTTGCTCCAACACCACTTTTTTGAAAAGTAATGGTATTTGCAAGAGTTCCTGTTGCTGTTAAAACGTATCCGCCAACAGGCGCAGTTTCAGTAAAACCAGCAGGAATGTCAATGGTTAAAGCTCCGTTAACTCCTTGTAAATTAATATCAGTAACGGCCGCAGCTAGTGTAAGATAATCTACACCAATTGTTTTTGTTCCTGAAAGTTGCGCTCTTAAATTACCCGAAATGGCAATAAAAACAAGCATTACTGCAGCTATGAAGCGTGCAGATTTGTGTTTTGTAAATTTTGAATACATAGTATATTGTGTTTTATTTACACAAACATAATATAAAAATAATATAATTGCGATTTTTTTTTGGAAAAACCTCTAATTTAACAATTGAAAAATTTGGAGGTGGTTTTTTAACCAGGGCGAAAAAAACTTCTCTACATTTTTATTTCAGATTCAAAAACAGGGGCAATTAGTATAACCGATGATGCGCTTATAATACCATTTATAAGTAATAGATAGTCCAAGCACTTAGTCCCCCTGAACTTGATTTAGGGCCTCTGAGATGCTTAATCAAGTTCAGCATGACCACCATAATTGAACCATGTAATAAATCTATTTGGTATAACTCGTTTTTTGTTATTCATCCTTAAAAAAACTCAATTTGTGTAAATCAACTAATTGCGTTTTTTGGTAATAAAAATTAATCACTTCGGGGCATTTATATCCTAATTTTGCCATACGCATAGCACCTTCCTGGCACATCCCTACTCCATGGCCAAAACCTCTGCCTTTAAAAACCACACTGTCGCCCTGCGAAAAAATACTAAAAAATGTAGATTTTAACTGCAAATCAGTTCTGACATTTTTTAAAGGAACCTTAACATTATTTGCTTCTAAATAAGGATTTCGGCTATCTTGTTTAAATGTAAGTGCCAACCACCTGGCATTTGAATCCTGAATTGGATAATTGTGCTTTAAATTTAAGTAAGATAACCAATCTTCAGTTGCCATTTTTCGTTCCCATTTAGCGTTAGGCATTTTTGTGCTAAACGTATCATTTACACTTCGTAAGTAAGATAGTTTACTTCCCCACACATCTTCCGAATTGGCTGTTTGGCCGCCGCTATTGCTATGAAATGCTGCATCAATTAAATTCAAGTTATCGTCCACAACCACTTTTCCTTTTGTATCCTTTACAGCTTTCATTATTTCCTGTTCGGTTGTTTTTCCAAAGTACGCTTGGCAGTGCGTGTAGTCGCACAAATTAAACCCTTCAGTGGCATGCTTTTGTAAATGAGAAAGTGCAAAAGTTCTGGCAAGTATCGCTTGTACTTTATAAAATTCTTGATAGGATCGTTTGCCTGATTCTGCTTGCACAACGCCTGCAATATAATTGTCTAAAGAAATTTCATTGATACATTTTAAATATCCCAGTTCGGTCGAAATCAATAAATTATCTCCGTAAATCCTAGGTTTCCTATCAGGTAAAACTAATTTTAATCGAAACGATTTTATACCATCAGCACTAGAAATTTTGACGCTTTTGTATTTTCCAATAACGTTTTCAAAGGTTTTTACCTCAACTGAATCGTTACTGTAGCTGAATTTAATTATTGGAAAATTTGTTGAATTTGCAATTTCCATTCCATTGGCCCAAACACTGTAATTTCCAATATCTGGGCTGAATATGATTGATTGTACTTTCAATTGCGAAAAAACTTTAATTTGTACCACTTCATTTGAAGTCAACTTTTTTTCAATCGAAAACAAAATAGATTTCCCTTTAGCATTAATAATTGTTACATGCCAAGTAACAATACATAACAAAAAAGTGCTAAGTAGTATTTTAGTTTTTAGCATGAATGTGATTATAAATTAATGACGCCACTTTTTTTGATGCACCACTATTTCCGAGTAATTTAATTAATCCGTCATATTCATTCAGCATTTCTTCTCTTGCAGCACCAAGCATAATTTTTGATAATTCTACTTTTAAATTTGCGGAAGTTAAATCGCTTTGTATGAGTTCTTTTACAACGGGTTTATCTAAAATTAAATTTGGTAAAGAAATGTATTTTACTCTATTACCAACTACCATTCTTGCAATTGAATACGACACAGTTCCTCCTTTGTAACAAACCACCTGTGGCAAACGAAATAAAGCACTTTCTAATGTTGATGTTCCTGATTTAATAATGCCAGCATGCGCATTATACATCAAGGCATACGTTTGATTAAACACCACTTTTAAATTTTTATCCAAAGCCATTTGATACGCTTCTTTAGGCAAGTTGGTAGTTCCTGCAATTACAAATTGATAATCTTTAAAATCATCCACCACATTTAACATGATGGAAAACATGCGCTCAATTTCTTGTTTTCTACTTCCTGGTAATACTGCTATAATGGGACGCTCGTCTAAATTATTTTTACTAATAAATGTGGCTTTGTCAGGAAGATTTGATTTTTCTTGCTCAATAGCATCTAGTAATGGATGGCCTACATAATCTGCATGGTAATTATGTTTTTTATAAACCGCTACTTCAAAAGGTAAAATAACAAACATTTTTTCTACGCTTCGCTTGATAATTTCTACACGATTTTCTTTCCACGCCCAAATGGTTGGAGAGATATAATAAAATACTCTAATACCTTGCTGCTTGGCCCAATCAGCAATTCGTAAATTAAAGCCTGGATAGTCTACTAAAATTAATATCTCTGGTTTAAAATCTAAAATATCTTGTTTACAAAAAGCAATATTTTTAAAAATGGTTCTGATATTTTTTAGCACTTCAACAAAACCCATAAATGCCAAATCTTTAATATGTTTTCTGGGTTTTTGCTTAGCAACGGCTTCCATTAAATCTCCGCCCCAAAATCTAAACTCAATACTATTATCTAATAATAGTAATTCCTTCATCATGTTGGAAGCGTGCAAATCTCCAGATGGTTCTCCTGCTAAAATATAGTACTTCATTTATTAATTGTAAATTTTATAACAAGGAAATGTAAAGTACTAAGCCCACATATAAAAAAGTAGCAATAATTAATCCTCTTCCAAAATCAAATATTTTTTTATTTAATGAAACATAAAAAACAATTAAATTTGTCAAAATGCAAGCAATAGCAACCTCTTGCAACATATCACCAGCTCTTAAATAAGCAATAAATCTTGCAGGAAAAGTTAATTGAAAATGAAAAAATAGCCAGTAGCAAAAAAAACAAAATGCCGGCAAAAAAATTCCTAGCACAAATCCTGCCCATTTTTTATCAAATTTATCTAACATACTTATAAACTATTTTTTAAATGATTAATGTAATTATGTGCCGTTAAATCATGCATGATAGGGACAACAGAAACGTATCCGTTTTGTAAAGCCCATTCATCTGTATCTTTAGCTTCAGGTTCAAAATTTTCAAATTTGCCAGTTAGCCAATAATAAGAACGTCCGTATGGATCCTTGCGTTCTTCAAAATCTTCTACCCAATTTGCTTTTGCTTGGCGGCATATTTTGAGTCCGTTGATTTCATTAGCTTTTAATTTTGGAAAATTGACATTCAGACAAACTCCTTTTGGTAATTCTTCTTTAAGGCAAGAAGCAATAATTTTTTCGATAAAGGGCGTTGTTGCACTAAAATCTGCATTGATATCATAATCAGCTAAGCTAAAACCTATTGAAGATGCTCCTTCTAATGAACCTTCAATGGCAGCACTCATCGTTCCAGAATAAATGACATTAATAGAACTGTTACTTCCATGATTAATACCCGATAAAACTAAGGTTGGTTTGCGTGACATCAATTTATTGACAGCCATTTTTACGCAATCTACCGGGGTACCGGTGCAGCTATATTCTTCAATAACACCTACGTGATAATTTGTTTTTTGAATTCGCAACGAAGAATTTATAGTAATAGCATGTCCCATACCAGACTGCGGTTTATCTGGCGCAATAACAAATACATCTCCATATTTTTTAGCAATGGATGTTAAATGTAAAATGCCTGGGGCGCTAATTCCATCGTCATTAGTAACTAATATAAGAGGTTTTTCTTGCATAGTTGTAAATCTATTGATTATATAATGGGTTTTACTAAAAATGATACTTTTTTACTAATAAACGTTTGTTAATTCACATCTTCATTTTTTAGTATTTTTTTGTATTTTTGCTTTGCAAACTAATACAGTAACAAAAAATTATTTGAGAATTTACTTCGTATGCACGAAAATAATAGCTTGAATAATCGGTATGATTATTAAAAATTAATAACTATTTACAAGATGAAAAAAATTATTAAAACATTAAATGCTCCAGCTCCAATTGGGCCGTATAATCAAGCTGTACAAGTTGGTGACTGTGTATATGTATCCGGCACTATTGCTATGGACTTAGATTCTAAACAGTTAATAAAAACAAACATAAAAGACGAAACAAAAATTGTAATGGAGTATTTAGGCGAGGTTTTAAAAGAAGCAGGGTTAACCTACAATAACATTGTAAAAACAACAATTTTTTTATCGGACATGAATAATTTTGTGCATGTTAATGAAGTGTATAGCAACTACTTTACTGGCGATTATCCTGCAAGAGCAACCATTCAAGCTGATCGTTTACCAAAAGATGCCAATGTAGAGATTAGTGTTGAGGCAAAAGTTTTTTAGTTTAATTTTTATCACTGAAGAAAACTTACTTAATTTACTAAATACTATTGCACTTTAAGTTAATTTTTTGAGAATAAAAAATGATTAAAATCACTTTGAAAGATAATTTTAATCATTTAATAGTTAAAATTGATTTATTGAACGAAAAAATAAGCCTAAAAATTGTTGTTTATTTAATTTTTTGTTTTAATTTTACTTAAATTAAATAAACTTTTTTTACGTTATGAATATTTTTGTAAGCAATATTAGCTTTAAAGTAAGAGAACAAGCGCTAAGTGAACTTTTTTCTCAGTATGGCGAGGTAACCTCCGTTAGAATTATTAAAGATAAAGAAACCAAACGCAGTCGCGGATTTGGCTTTGTGGAAATGTCGAACGATGATCATGCGCAAAAAGCAATAGATGCATTAAATGGAACAGAGCATTATGAGCGCGCAATTGTTGTTTCGCAAGCCAAAGGAAAACCGGAAAATTCCTAAATTAGTATTAAATCTAATAAGTGAAGTCTTTCAAAAACATTGAGAGACTTTTTTTATTTTTAGCCGTTACTTAATTTCGAATAGTAAGCGTATTATTTCCATCAAAAATGGCGTTGTATAATCTTAAATTTTGTGTGGCGGGTCCAGAAATGATTGCACCATCTATAATTTGCCATTTTGAACCACTGATGGTATCTTTTAAAGTAAAATTATCTGTTTGAACTTTTACCTTCGCATCCGGATTATCAGGTAAAGATGTTGATGTACGCTCTATGGCAACAAAATCAGATGGTGTATTTGCAGTTGTTTTTCTATAAACAATAATACCGTTTACCCCTCCACCAATATAAATCCAACCGCCTACAGTTTGCAATTTAAAGTAAAGTGGGTCGTTTGGATAAATGGTTATATTAACTGTTTGATAGGCAATATTATCTTGAATAGTTTTGTTCTTTTTTTTACAACCATAAAAAACAATACCAATTACTACTAAACTTATTATGCCAATTTTTCTAAACATTATTAAACAGTATGAGTTAAACAAATACCTTTGTATACAAATATAAAATTTTCCTATGGATTTTGAATCACCACAACCAAAAAAAAAAAATAACGCACTATTGCCAATTATCTTGTCGTTGGTTTTGGTTTTGGGAATTTGGCTTGGATTCGTATTAAGTAAACGCATTAATAACAGTTCTGATTTCAACCAAAATAATCACTCCTCTTCAAATGATAAAATCAATAGTTTATTAGAATATATCGAATATCAATATGTAGATACGATTGATAAAAAAGATTTAGTTGAAAAGACCGTAACATCCATGTTACAAAGTTTAGATCCCCACTCAAGTTATATTGCAGCGAGCGAATTTGCTGCTACCAATGAGCCGCTAGAGGGTAATTTTGATGGTATTGGAGTAGAGTTTAATATCATTAAAGATACAATCCGCGTAATAACGCCTATACAAGGTGGTCCTTCCGAAAAAATAGGCATTAGAGCAGGTGATAAAATAATAAAAGTGGATGGAAAAAATGTAGCTGGAATTGAAATTACAAACAAGCAAGTTTTTGAAAAATTAAGAGGAAAAAGTGGAACAATTGTAAGTGTTAGCATATTAAGAAGTGGAATCAATAAAAAGTTAGAATTTAAAATTACTAGAGACGCAATTCCATTGTATAGTTTAGATGCATCCTACATGGTAACACCTGATATAGGTTATATTAAAATCAGCAAGTTTGCCGCCACAACCTACCAAGAGTATTTAAAAGCATTTAACGATTTAAACAGTCAAGGAATGAAAAAATTAATTTTAGATTTACGCGGTAATCCGGGGGGATATTTAAATGCCGCCGTTGATATATCGGATGAGTTTTTAACCAATGGCTTGCAAATTGTTTATACACAAGGAAAAGCAAACCCTAAAAAAACATATAAAGCAACAGAACATGGCAGTTTCGAGAATAATCCATTAGTTGTATTAATAGACGAAGGATCTGCAAGTGCCAGTGAAATTGTAGCCGGAGCAATGCAAGATAATGATAGAGGAACCGTGATTGGAAGACGAAGTTTTGGTAAAGGTTTGGTGCAAGATCAATTACAATTACCAGATGGATCTGCCATACGCTTAACTATTGCTAGATATTACACTCCAACAGGTAGATGTATTCAAAAGCCCTACTCCGATGACAAAGATATTTATTACAACGAGGAATATAACCGTTATGCCAATGGTGAATTATTAAATGAAGACAGTATAAAAATTGATAAAACAAAAAAATACACAACTCCTGAAGGAAAAATAGTTTACGGCGGAGGCGGAATTATGCCAGATATTTTTGTGCCAATAGACACAGCAAGAGCAAGTGCGGCCCTCACTAAAATATTTTATTCGGGGGCGCTTAACACTTTTGCATTTGAATTTGCCGATAAAAATAGAGTAAAAATTAAAGGTTATGGCACAGCAAAAAACTATATAGAGAAGTTTGAAATAAACTCAGCAATACTAGAAGAATTTTATCAATACTGCTCTAGCAAGGATTTATCTGCAAACATTAAAACAGACACTAAAACTAGCGAGGCTCTAAAACCCTACTTAAAAGCATTTATTGGAAGAGATGTATTTGATAAAGATGCTTACTACCCTATTCTAAATCAAAATGATAAATGCATTTTAAAAGCTACAGAGGTACTTTCAAAATAAAAAATAAAATTGTATTTTTGATTAAATATTTCATTATTATGTCAATCAAAAAATTCACAATTCCTTTCTTAGTAGTCGCATTTTTTTCTTGCGGCCAAGGTGTTGACGAGAAAAAAACTAACGAATCAAGCGAAGAAATAACGGTAGATTCATCTGAAACTAGCGCTGTAAATGCTGTTAACGATGAGAATGAAGTGACTTATAGTTTGCCTTCTGCTCTGCAAATAGCATACGTATTTAAAAAATCGGGAGCAAGCTTTATTCCTACACTACTAAATAGTAAAGAAAATATCGCTAAATACAATATTAGCAACTATAAACGGGCTGTTAATTTCGGAATATATAGTTCAGATTTATCTTATTGTTTATTCAATAAAAAATATCAACAGTCAAAAGAATACATCAAAGCTTGCAAAGAAATGGGATCTTACCTTGGCTTAAATCAAGCTTTTGAAAGCGATAATGTAATTCAACGATTTGATAAAAATATTGCGAATGAAGATTCTGTTGTAAAAATTGTTTCGAACATACAGTTAAAAACAGATTTAATGTTTGAGCAAAATAAACAAAAACATATTACTGTAATTGCATTTGCAGGAGCATGGACAGAAAGCACCTACATTGCTATTCAAGTTTACAATAAAGAAAAAAATAAAAAAGTATTAGCGAGTTTAATGCAGCAATTATTATTATCAGAAACAATAATAAAATCACTTAAAAATTGCGTGGATAAAGAAAAGGAGTTGCAACTTCTTATTTCAACTATTGAAAAAATTAATATTGAATTTAATGCCATTGCCTCAGTAAAATCAGCTTTAGAAAAAGATGAAGAATTTGATTTTTATGCTATGCCTATCAGCGAGATTGAATTAGCTGGCATTGGCAAATCAGTAGCAAATTTAAGAGCAAGTATGATTGAATAAAAAAATGAACCATTAAATTTTAAAATGGGCAAATAAAATGGCTACACTACTCAAATACAAATAATTATAAACTGGCTAAAACATCCCGAATCAATTTCGGGACAAGTTATGACAATTAAAAACAAATAATATCTACAGATGAGAAAAAATATAAAATATTTATTTACTCTTATTACCATTTTCACTTTAATGGCTTTTCAAGATAGCGATATATTGTGCAATGCAAACGATTTAAAATTAAAAGCAAAAAACATATTAGAACCATATAAATATGATAGTTCAGAACTAACAAACATTATTTATAGAAATAAAGAAACCTTAAAAGAGGTGGAAGTACCAATGTTTATTGGCGAAAAATACCGCATCATATTTGAATTAGAAGCCCTACCTAAAGAAATTGAAGTTCAGATTTACAATAAAGATAAAGAATCTAAAAATAGAAAGTTATTATTTTCTAGTAAAGAATTAGCTGCTGATAAAAAAGAATTTCAATTTGAAATCTCTAAAGTTCGTCATGTATTTATTGACTACGTTATACCACCAGCAGAAACAGGTTCTTATAGTGGTTGTGCCGTTTTTATGGTTGGTTATAAATAATTTTATTTTACTAGATTAAAATTTTATTTATACAAATAAACTTCAAATTATTTCATTAAAAAAAGTTACTTTTACTGCGCTTGATTAAGCTGTCAAGTTCTTATTATTTATATGATGTTAAAAAAAATATTCGTTTTAATTTACCTGTCACTTAGTTTACAGCAAAGCATATCGCAAGTTTTATATAGCGAACGTTTTAATACACTATCGTTAACTACTGCCACTAATAGCGCATTACAAACCTACTTTTATTCGGACTTGTCAAATGGCATGTTCACTATAAATAATGGGAACTTAATAGCAGACACATTAACTGCAAACTATCCCTTTAGAGCTAACGGACAAAAACAAAAAGCGTGGTTAGGTTATTTACCAGCTAATAGTACTGATACGTTTGCAGTTTCTACATCTTGGCTAAAACCTATTGGTACAGCGGCTTCATGGCTAATTACACCAACTATAAATAATATTGCAATAAATACAGTGCTAAGCTGGGAAGCAATGGCTCCTGATATTAATAATTTAGATGGCTATACAGTTTACATAACAACAAATACAAGCACTGTTCCAGCTGTGTCAGATTTTACTACACAATTATTTATTACAGCAGCTGAAAAAAACACTTGGCAAACGCATGGTATTTCGCTATCAAATTATGTAGGACAAAATATACGAATTGCTTTTAAAAATAATTCAACCGATAAATACCAATTATGGTTGGACGACATTAAAGTTGAAAACATAAATAATGCATTTGATGCGAGTGCAGTAACTCATGCAATTTACAAGTACTCAGTTATAAATACAAACAATACTATTGCCGCAACTTTTAAAAATAATGGTTATACGCCAATTACTAATCTCGCTATTAATTATAAAATGGATAATGGTGTTACCGTTTCCGAAATTAAAATTCTATCTCCTGCTTTAAATTATTTAGAAAGTAGGGTGCTTAATTTTACTGTACCTTATTTTTCAAATACACCAGTTTATACAACTTATAAAATTTGGACAAGCGCCATCAATGGTTCAACAGATCAATTAAATACAAATGATACTATTACAGGTGCTATCACTATTTCATCATTAAAGCCAGCTAAAAAAGTATTAGTAGAGGAATTTACAGGTGCATGGTGTGGTTGGTGCCCTAATGGTTACTCAAATTTAACGTCAATTGCATCAACTAACACCAATGTTATTGCCACATCATTACATAATAATGATAATATGACAGAACCTGCGACAAATTATTTATATACAGCTCATGGAAGTACAGATAATGTTTCATTAGCAATGGTTGACAGGTATTTATTCAACTCCACTGTAAAATTTGGATTAAACGTTAATGACTGGAACACATATATAAACCAACGTCAGGCGATGGTTGTGCCTGTAAGTTTGAATGTAACGGCCGTTAGTTATAATGCAACAACCCGCCAAATAGATGCAACCGTGTCTGCTAGTTTTGTTGGAGATGTAAAAGGGCAACATCGCCTTAATTTATATATAAAAGAAAACAATGTATATGGTCCTATATCTGATAATACCGACAATCAGTGGAACCAACATAATAGTTTATTTAATATTAGTTCGTCACCATATTACCAACTAGGGACTTATTTAAATTCAAACACCTATTTACTATCTCCAAATGAATATAAACATCAATACGTTATTAATTCCTTTTTAGATGGTTGGACTGGCGACCCATCATTTATTCCAACAAATGGTTCAACTAATGGCCAAACTTATTCTAAAACTTATTCCTACACTCTGCCTAACACTTTGGGTAATGAATTTAGATATAACGCTGATAATATTTATTTAATAGGTGTTATCTCAGAATATGATCCCAATTATTATAATCCTATCGCAATTTTAAATTCCTCTGAAGTAAAATTAACCGCCAATCCTGAAGTTCTAGTTGGTGTAAAAGAAAATAATAAAGCTGACATTAAATTAAATATTTTTCCGAATCCAACATCTGCTGCTTGTAATTTAAACTATACTTTACAAAATGATGAGTTTGTAAAAATATCAGTTTATAATACTTTAGGAGAACTGGTTTATATAGAAACAAAAAACGTAAACGCTGGCAATGTAACACATGAATTAAATATTAGTGAATTACACTCTGGAAACTATAGTGTTCAGATTTCTATAAATAATAATACTATCACTAAAAAACTAACCATCATTAAATAATACAATGATTGTAATTACAGGTGCAGCGGGCTTTATAGGAAGTTGTTTAATAACTAAATTAAATAACGAAGGGCACGTCAATTTAATTTTAGTTGATGATTTTTCCCAATCTAATAAAATTGAAAATTATCATACAAAGAATTTTGCACAAAAAATTGAGAGAAACAAATTCCTACAATGGTTTGCTGAACATGCTAATGAAGTGACTTTTGTATACCACATTGGCGCACGAACTGATACAACCGAATTTAACATAGAATTGTTTGATGAGTTAAATTTAAATTACACAAAATCAATTTGGGCAACCTGTACCAAACATTTTATTCCTTTAGTATATGCTTCATCAGCCGCTACTTATGGTTTAGGTGAATATGGTTATGATGATGATGAAACAAAAATTAATTTATTGAAACCACTAAATCCATATGGAGATAGTAAAAATGATTTTGATAAGTGGGCAATAACACAAAATAGCAGTCCTCCAAAATGGGCTGGTTTCAAATTTTTTAATGTGTATGGACCAAATGAATTTCATAAAGGAAGAATGGCTTCTGTTATTTTTCATTCCTTCAATCAAATCAACGAAAAAGGTGAAGTGAAATTATTTCGCTCACACAATCCAAACTACACCGATGGTGGTCAGTTACGAGATTTTGTTTATGTAAAAGATTTAATTGAAGTGTTGTATTTTACATTTACAACTCAAATAAAAAGTGGAATTTATAATTTAGGAAGTGGTAAAGCTCGTACTTTTTTAGATTTAGCTAAAGCTACTTTTAAAGCCTTAGGAAAAACTCCATTTATTGAGTTTATTGATACTCCTGAAGATATTAGAGACAAATATCAATACTTTACAGAAGCAAATATGAGCAAGTTAATTGATCAAGGTTATAACAAACCTTTTACTAGCTTAGAAGAAGGGGTTAATGATTACGTTACGCAGTACTTAATTAGAAGATGTTATTTCTAATTTAATCTTTTTAAAGTACGCTAATAGATCAACTTCAATCCACGAATTATGGTGCTAATCGTTCAATTTGCCAATGATTGTTTTTAAAAGTAAAAGTAATTCTATCGTGTAATCTATTTTTGCGTCCTTGCCAAAATTCGTAGTAGTTAGCTTTTATTATATAGCCACCCCAAAAAGCAGGTCGAGGAATTTCACTATTTTGATATTTTTCTTTATTGTCAAGCACAAATTTATTTAACTCCTCACGTCCTTTTAAAACACAACTTTGCGGTGAACTCCATGCGCCAATTTTCGAATCTAATGGTCGTGCATTAAAATACGCATCACTTTTATCTGCAGATGCGAAACCTGAAATTATACCTTCAATACGAATTTGTCTTTCTAATTCAGGCCAAAAAAAAGTTAAACATACATTTGGATTTTTTACAATGTCATTAGCCTTTCTTGAATTATAATTAGTGTAAAAATAAAATTCATTATCAAAAAATTCTCTCAAATATATAATTCGGGCTGAAGGCTTATTATTCTCATCTACCGTTGCCAAATTACAAGCTGGTACTTCGTTTACCTTAGCATCAATAGCTTCTTTCATCCATTGTTCAAATTGCAAATCAGGTGCTTTACATAAATTTACCTCTAATAATTCGCCTTTGTTAAAATCTTCTCTTAGCATAGAAATATGCTGATTAACCTTGCTCATTTTTTGTAATTTTACACAAATATAGATAGTTATTTTTGATTACTGCAGGAGATATATTAATTGCTAAACCATTTTTACAAGACGGGATTTTTAAACGATCGCTAATTTATTTATGTGAGCATAATAATGAAGGAAGCTTAGGTTTCATTATTAATAAATCACATGGAATGCTTTTAGGTGATATTTTTCCCAACTTAAAAAATAGTAATTTCCCAATTTTTGACGGTGGTCCGGTTTCTCCAAACCAATTATTTTACACACACACTTTGGGTTCAATATTAAGTGGAAGTCAACATATTGTTGATAATGTATTTTGGGGAGGTAATTTTCTTGAACTATCAAAATTAATAGAAGCCAAAAAAGTTAGCACTGAACAGATTCGCTTTTATATTGGCTATAGTGGCTGGAGCCCAAGCCAGCTATCTAACGAAATAAAAAACGACATGTGGTACACGAAAAAAAGCACATATAATAATCTAATTCAAACCCCTAATGACGAACTATGGGGAAAAGAATTATTAAAAATAAATAAAAGCTACAAAGTATTTACTGATTATTCCTTTGATCCTTCTTTAAATTAGTGCTAATGATAATCAAAAAGTAATATGATTAAAATCATATTATTAATTTCTTATGGCGCATATTTTTGCGTAATAGTGTTTTAACGTTTCCACGATACAATCAATAGTGTGTCAAATTTTTGATTCACAATACAAATTTATTAAAACCAAATTTTTAAATGCAATCAAATGCTCTATATGCTTTTTTTGATGAGATTGGCGACATTACCCGATTTACAGGTAAATTTTTTATTGAATTATTTAAATCGCGATTTGAATTAAAAGAATTTTTAAGGCAGTGCTTTTACATAGGAAACAAATCATTTGGATTAGTTGCTATCACTGCATTTATTATGGGTTTAGTAATCACCATTCAATCACGCCCAACATTGGTTGAATTTGGTGCTGAAGCGTGGTTACCAAAAATGGTATCTGTATCATTAATAAGAGAAATAGCACCAGTAATTACTGCACTAATTTGTGCGGGGAAAATTGGATCGGGAATTGGCGCTGAACTTGGATCAATGAAAGTAACAGAGCAAATTGATGCAATGGATGTTTCGGGCACAAACCCATATAAATATTTAGTTGTAACTAGAGTAATGGCAACAACATTAATGATTCCTGTTTTGGTAACATTAGCGGATGCTATTTCCTTGTATGGTGCATATTTGGGTGCTAATATTCGCGGTATAGTAAGTTGGGACTTATTTTGGAGCCAGGTATTTGACACCATTGTTTACAGCGATTTATTTCCATCCATATTAAAGACCTATTTCTTTGGTTTCATTATTGGCATCATTGGTTGTTACAAAGGCTTCAATTCTAAAAAGGGAACAGAAGGAGTTGGACAATCTGCAAATTCAGCAGTAGTAATTTCATCCTTATTAGTTTTTGTCATCGATTTATTGGCAGTACAAATTACTGATGTTTTAAACCTAAATTAATGACTACAAGTATAACAACAAACTCAATAGCGCTAAATAAAAATAGTGCTAAACCAGTAATAGAAATTAAAAATTTGTATAAGTCATTTTCTAGTAATGCAGTACTCATTGATTTCAACTTCAGCTTATATCCTGGAGAAAATGTCGTTGTTTTAGGAAAGTCTGGGTCCGGAAAATCTGTTTTAATAAAGTGTATTATTGGTTTAATGAAACCAGATAAAGGTTCCATTAGTGTATTAGATAATGAGGTCCCACAATTAACCTCATCACAATTAGACAAGCTACGTGTTAAAGTTGGCTTCCTATTTCAAAGCAATGCTCTATATGATTCAATGACTGTTCGCGAAAATTTAGAGTTTCCATTAAGAAGGCATTGGTTTAAAACAAGTCAAAGCGAAGAAGATACGCTAATAATAGAGGCCTTATCTAATGTAGGATTAACAAATACAGTTGATATGATGCCTGCTGAGCTATCAGGTGGAATGAGAAAAAGAATTGCATTAGCCAGAACTTTAATTCTTAAACCAGAAATAATTTTATACGATGAGCCAACTACAGGGCTAGATCCAATAACAGGAAAAGAAATAAGTAATCTAATGAATGATATTAAAAAAAAATACAAAACTTCTTCCATAATAATTTCTCACGACATTAATTGTGTGAAGATAGTTGCAGATCGCATAGTTATGCTAATTGATGGGAAATGCTACGCAGAAGGTACTTTGGATGAATTAAAAAATTCAATAGATTCAAAAGTGAAACAATTTTTTGAGTAATTACAATTATGGAAATTTCTAAAAATATTAAAGTTGGTGTATTTGTTTTAGCTGGAACAGGATTATTAATCATTGCATTATACTTAATTGGTGACAGACAAAACTTTTTTGGAGCAACGTTTGAACTACAAGCCAAATTTAAAAACATAAACGGCTTAATGCCAGGGAACAATGTAAGATACACAGGTATAGATGTTGGTACAGTAAAAAAAGTAGAAATCATAGATGATTCAACAGTTCAAGTTATTATGGTAATTGAAGAAAAAGTGCAAGTATTTATTAAAAAAAATGCAACAGCCAATGTTGGCACTGATGGTTTAATGGGCAATAAATTAATAAACATTACATCCTCCGACGAACTAGCACAAAGCGTTGAAGACGGCGATATAATTCTATCTACCAATCCAATTGGAACAGATGCCATGATGAGAACTTTAGATAAATCAAACAACAACATTAAAGACATCACGGAAGATATCAAGAAAATCGCTAGTAAATTAAATAAACCAAATACATTGTGGAGCATTTTAATGGATACCACAGTTGCAGATAATTTAAAAGAAGCAGTGTTACACATAAATGTTACAGGTAAAAAAACAGCTTTAATTGCAGGTGATTTAAATAAAATTATTAATGATGTCAAGTTAGGAAAAGGAACTGCTGGAAAATTATTTACAGACACACTATTCTCATACAAATTGAATCAAAGCATGGTTAACATTAAATCGATAAGTGATTCAATAATGATCATCTCAAGTGAATTCAAATCAGTAAGCAAAAAAATAAACCAAGGAGATGGTGCTATTGCTGCCCTACTCAATGATACATCCATCACGAATAACCTTCATAAAAGCTTACTAAATTTAAAAAACGGTGCAGGTGGATTTAGCGAAAATATGGAGGCATTGAAACAAACTTGGCCGTTTAAAAAATACTTTACAAAACAAAAAAAATCAGCAAAAAAAATTTAATGCAGCTGAAGACTTTTACATATTTCCAACATTAAAACTATTTATAGTTCACTTTCAAATAGTTCCAGCAAGAAATTAAAAGTATTACTAATTATGTTATGATTACATCCTCAGCTCAAAAATTAATTATCAAAGACTTGGGAATTGATACATACAAGGAGCATATTTTATTTTTAAGATCGGATTGTACAATATGCAAGGCAGAAGGTTTTAATGCATTAACAAGGCTAGAAATAAAAAGCCACAACAAACATATTATTGCAACATTAAATATTATACATTCAGATTTATTAAACGATTGTGAAGCTAGTTTATCTATAGAAGCTATGAAATCGTTGAATATAAAAAACGGAGATGCAGTTACAATTTCACATCTGCAACCAATTGAATCATTAGGATTGGTTCGTGCTAAAATCTATAAAAAGCAACTAGATGATAACGCCTTTAAGAAAATTATATATGACGTTGCAGAAGGTCACTATTCAAATATGGAATTGGCGGCTTTTGTATCAGCTTGCGCAGGTGATAATTTGACATTGAAAGAAATTATTTCACTTACAAAAGCAATGATTAATGCAGGAAATAAAATTCAGTGGAATAGTGAAATGATTTTTGATAAACATTGCGTCGGTGGTTTACCAGGAAACCGAACTACACCAATAGTGGTAAGTATTGTTGCCGCAGCTGGCTTGCTAATACCAAAAACATCATCTAGAGCTATAACCTCACCTGCAGGAACTGCGGACACAATGGAAACTATAACTAATGTAGCCTTGTCAACCGAACAAATTAAAAATGTAATAAATAAAGAAAATGGATGCTTTGCTTGGGGTGGCGCTGTAAACCTAAGTCCAGCAGATGATATCCTCATAGCTATTGAAAGGTCATTAGATATAGATAGTGAAGGGCAAATGGTGGCATCAGTACTATCAAAAAAAGTAGCAGCTGGATCCACACATGTGGTTATTGATATTCCATTCGGCACTACTGCAAAGGTTCGCTCAAAAAATGAAGCCTTAAGACTACAATATTATTTTAAAGCAGTAAGTGAAGCTCTAAATATCCATACAGAAATTATTATTACTGATGGAACACAACCAGTGGGCAGAGGAATTGGGCCAGCATTGGAGGCAATAGATGTATTACAAGTTCTCAAAAACGACATAGATTCACCTAAAGATTTAAAAGAAAGGTCAATCATTATTGCAGCAGAGCTAATTAAAATGTCAGGAAAATTTAGTTCAGGCACTGAATTGTGCGTTGCAAGAAATTTACTTGAAAATGGAACGGCATACGAAAAATTTAAAGCCATATGCTTGGCTCAAGGTGGATTTAAAGAACCTGTGTTAGCAGAATATCATCATGACGTACTTTCAGAAAATGATGGCAAGGTTACTGCAATAGATAACAGAAAATTAGCTCGAATTGCAAAATTAGCAGGTGCACCAAAAGTGTCATCCGCAGGCATTTTATTTTACAGTCCCATAGGTAAAGAAATAAAAAATGGAGATTGCCTATTTAAAATATATGCAGAATCACCTGGAGAGTTAAATTACGCCATCGACTATTTAAATAGTATCCAAGACCTAATTATGATAGAATAATGCCAAAAATAATTTTTTCACTATTTGAAAATGAACATCTTTCGGAGCGCATACGCAAAGGAATTAACGCTGAAAGTGGCAGTTATATTAAGCGACAATTTCCAGACAAAGAAACCTACATAAGAATTTTAAGTGTTGTAGAAAAAAAAGACGTTATACTTATTTGCTCTCTTGATAAACCAGATCATAAATTTTTACCACTGCTTTATTTTTGCAAATTATTAAAGGACCTACATGCAAAATCCATTTGTTTAGTATCACCATACCTTTCCTACATGAGACAGGATACGCAATTTAAAAATGGAGAAGCTATAACCTCTAAATATTTTGCAAATATCATATCATCCTTAGTTGATAAATTAATTACAATTGATCCGCATTTACATCGCATCAAATCACTAAATGAAATTTATAACATTCCTTGTATAACACTAGATGCTTCAAAATTAATTTCCAAATGGATTAAAAATAATATAGCAAACCCATTACTAATTGGTCCTGATAGCGAAAGTGAACAATGGGTATCCAAAATAGCAAAAGGTGCAAGTGCGCCGTTTATTATACTAAACAAAATCAGACTTAACGATAATTTAGTTGAAATAGTTGTTCCAAAACTTAATAAATACAAGGACTATACACCTGTTTTAGTAGATGATATCATTTCGACAGGTCACACAATGCTTGAAACTATAATGCACTTAAAAATGGCTAGCATGCCACCACCAATCTGCATAGCCGTTCATGCTGTATTTGCTAAAAATTCATATCGTAATCTAAAAAAATCACAGATTAAAAATATAATTACAACAAATACTATTAATCATAAAAGTAATCAAATTGATATTTCTGAAATGATTATACGTGAATTATTAATAAAAAGCGGCTCAGACAAATAATAACTTACAATAAAAATCAACCATTTTAATGATTTTTGTCATGCAATAAAATTTTTAAGCGACCTAACTTAGATGCATGTATGAAAATGATATAAATTTTAATATAGCAGAATTATTCTTAAGATGTTTTTTAGGAATTTTAATAACGTTTCAAGGTTACGACAAACTATTTATAGTCAAACTAAAAAATGTAATTAATACATTTAAAGAAGATGCTGTTAGAAAAAAAGTACCTTACTTTGTAATTATTTTTACATCTTATTTCACCTCAATTACTGAGTTCTTTGGTGGAATTTTATTGATACTTGGGATATTTCATGATTTGGTTCCACTTTTTATTGCTTTAGATTTGCTGATTGTTGGTTTTGCGTTTTCATTTTTAAAACCTGTTTGGGATTTGCATCATGTATTTCCGCGAGTAATATTATTAGCATCAATTATACTACTTGACAAGTACTTTTATTTCGGAATAGATACATTAATTATGAAATAGCTTTTTAAAAAAATATTACAATATTAAAGAAAATCCTTACGAGAGTTAACTATAAAAAACCTATAGAAAAAATGCCGTGTACGCTAGTTATATTGCAAAAAAAATTACCTTTTACTAATTCACACATAAACAATCCACCTAATTCACAATAAAACCGCCAAAGTGTGCTTTAGAAAAAATTAATCTAAAGTGCAGCTAAATAAAATTAGTAAACTATAATTGACTTAAATCCATTCCTTCTTGGTTCTGTTTTTTCAACGACCAATTATCTGTAAAAGTTGTTTCCAACCAAGTTCTGCCTGATTTTCTGAAAATCTGCACTGATAGTTTAAAATTATCAGAAAAAAGCTTTTCTAAATCAGCCACGGACATGTCATCATTATATGTAATTACATTGTCATGGTCAATAGATTTAATTGTAAAATCTTCAGAAATAATATTTTTTTTAAGCGAACCCTGCAATTTTTTATGAGACCTTTTAAAAAATTCAATTTTTAAAAATGGGAACTGACTATTAAACATTTTTTTTAAATCTGAAACTTTTGTTGCCTCATTTATTTTAATTGTAGTTATCATGCTAATAAATATAAATGCAAAATTCGATTATATGAGTTAAAGAACTACTGATATCAATCAGTTATATTAATGATTTATGTCAATAGCCCTAACTTAATCACTTCATATCTTTATCAAAAAAATACTATTATGTTAGAAACAACTCAATTAAAATCAGATTCATTACTTTCAACAATTAATGAAACTAAATCACAAAAGACAATAACTTCATATGATAGAATAATACAGAGACTCGACTTTAGTTATTTTGGACTTATCAGTATGACTATATTAGTAGGAAGTATCGTTGGCGGGTTAAGTGCAAGTGTTGTATTATCTAACGATGCGCCTATATGGCAATTATGCTTAGTTTCAGCTGCAGCCATGGCTAGCAATACAGCTGCAATAGCTCAAGCACCAATTAAATGGGTTGTAAATATATTTATATTAAGTATTATTGTCAATTCATTATTAGTAATAATTAATATTTAAGCTGAAGAAATTTTCAAAGTAATTTCTCAATACTTAATAATCCATCGTGCTAAACTTCAGCTATCTTAATCTTCTTCATCTACAAGTTTCAATACCTAATTAGTAAATGAATAAAATACTACTTTTTACTTCATCAAATTAATCTAAAACCAACATCTACAAATGAAAAAACAAGAAAATATCTACTCGCAACATTCAGAAAATAATGAATGGTCCAATAAATTACAATTTTACGCTGACGAAATTATAATCCTAAAGAATCGATTAAGCGAAATTGCTTCTAAAAACAATAAAAAAGAAGTGCTAGCAGAAGTTGAACATTTTCAAAATCAATTTATTGTTCAAAAAAATAATATTGATGAAATATCTCATACAATAAAAATAAATGAAAATGAATTAGAACATGAAGTGAATAAAAATCAAGTAGCAGTTGATCATAGAACCATGCCTTACCATTCAGCCGAAAAAGAATCTGTCGAGTATTTTGAAAAGAACTTCAATGACTTAAGAACTGAATTTAAAAATTTCGCGTCAAAACACCTTTAAAGAATCATAAATATAAAAGTGTAAGATTTTATAAAAAAATATTTTATAAATTATAATTTTAATACAATACCTCTGGCTGAAGTTGTACTTCCGAATTTATTGAATTAGAAATTAAACAAGCAATCTCTGACTTGTTTAAAACTCGGAAAGCCTTTTCTTTGTCAGCTTGTTTAGTAATCAATAATATAGGACTTAAAACAACTTTAGTAATCTTAAACTTCCCATCTACTTGATCTAAATATCCAATTGAATTGCATGAAAATTCCAAAAACTCTAATCTGGAATTTTCTGCTATTGATAAAAAAGTTGTCATAAAACAAGAATTAACAGCTGCTACAAACAAATGTTCGGGCGACCAAATTCCTTCAACTCCTTTTGGAAATTGAGGCGGAGTAGCTACTTCTATTTTGCTTATCAATTCAGGAGAAGAAATTTCGCCAATCCTTCCTTCATTCCATTTTAAATTAACATTGTATAAATGTGACATAACTATTGAAATTGATTAAATAACTTTACCAATTCGTTTGCAGCCACAACACCAGATTGCTTCCATACCGACTTACCATTTTTAAAAAGAATTAAAGTAGGAACACTTCGCACATTATAAGCATTTGCTGCAGAAGGATTTTTATCAATATCAATTTTTATGATAGTAGATTTATCACCTAACTGCGATTTTACTTCTTTTAAAATAGGACTCATAGTTTTACACGGTCCACACCACTCAGCAAAAAAATCAACTAAAACTGCTTTATCAGAATTAATAAGTTTATTAAAATTATCCATTGTAGTAATTGTTATATATTATTCAAAAATTGTCATTTCAAAAAAAATAGGATATAACTCAATCTTCCAATTTAGTTAATTATTGATTTCTATATTTTTTATCATATTTATAAAAAAAATTCAACCAAATTAATCGTGACCACCTCAAAGTTAATGGCGCCACAATAATGATAAAGCCCATTACAAATAAAGCAAAAGTAAGTGTCTCCCAATTTAAAAGGGTATATTCTAAAGCATACCAAATCATAAACCAGCCCGAAGAAATAGCATACGAAACATACAATGCCCCATAAAAAAAACTTGGCTCATTAACATATTCTAAATTACAATGACTACAATTTTTATGTAGCTGAAACATTTTTGATAAATTGTAAGGATTTTTCGAGATAAATACATCTCCTTTATGACACCTTGAACATTTATTAAAAAGCATCGAATAAAGTATATTAAAAATAACCATAATAATTAGAATTTAATCATTCATTATACATAGCACAAAAATACAAAAGTTAATATTGCATGTATGTGATATTTGTTACATAAACCCTATAAATCATTTTTATAATTCATGTCAAAGTAGTATTAAATCTAAATGTTAGAAATTTATCCTATCCGATTACGTCATACAATCCAATAAAAGCGAACAAGAGGCCTAATGAAGTTGAACTATACATTACTATAGTGAAGGATTGATTTGAGTGAAAGTTAACACAAGTAATTAAAAATCCCGATAACAAAAACATAACACCGAAACCAATTTTAACCAGACCATTTTTTCTTTTAATGGCGTATTGCACTTTTTTTATCCGTTTAATTATTTCAGCTATTATTTGTTCATTAGATGTATGTTGACGTAACTGACTTTTAATCTCATCAAAAGGTACATTCTTATCAGCTAAATTTTTAGCAAATACATACAAGCTATCCCAATGATCTTCATTCAATTGCATAATTATAATACTTAAACTAAGTTATAAAAAAACTATCATTTAAAAAATATGACAATTATCATAAACAAAAAAGAAATAATACTCTATTTATGCAGTAGTACTAAATACATTTCCGTTAGGTACTTTTTTCCAATAACGTTTATCAAAAGCTAAACAAATATTACGTAAAAATAATTTACCAGATTCTTTGATAATAATTTTTTTAAAGGATATATCAATAAGATCATCTTTAACGAACTCTACAAATTTATCTTCAACTTCTTTAAAACTAGAGTCAATATTTGTTTGATATTTACACATTAAATCTAATATATGTTGTCGAATAATTAAATCTTCTTCGGTTAATGAATGACCTTTAAATATGGGAAAATGTCCTTCATTTACAACTTTAATATACTCTTCCACCGTTTTAATGTTTTGAGCAAAACCATCCCAAGTATCACTAATTGATGAACATCCTAAAGCAATCAATAATTTAGTTGCGTTAGTTGTGTAACCCATAAAATTTCGGTGAAGTGTTCCATTATTAAATGCTTCAAATAAACTATCATTAGATAAGGCAAAGTGATCCATGCCGATGTCCAAATAATTTGCTGAAATAAATAAATCTTTACCAGCCTCATACAAACTACGTTTATAGGAATCAACTGGCAAATCTTTTTCGGTATATTTTCTTTGTCCTGGTTTTAACCATGGCACATGAGCGTAACTGTAAAATGCAATACGTTCGGGTTTTAAAGAAATAATTTTTGTAATCGTATCATTTATTGAATCAATTGTTTGATAAGGTAGGCCATAAACTAAATCAAAATTAATGGATTTATAACCAACTTCTCTTGCATTATCCATTACCTTTTTTACTTCTTCAAATGTTTGGTATCGGTTAATTGTGTCCTGTACTTTTACCTCAAAATCCTGTATTCCAAAACTTACCCGTTTAAATCCAACATCATATAATGTTTTTAAATGAGCTTTTGTTGTATTACCTGGATGACCTTCAAAACTAAAATCATGATCAGGCGCCACGTCAACAGTATCTAAAATTGATTTAAGTAAAAACTCTAAATTTTCAGATGAAAAAAATGTTGGTGTTCCTCCTCCTAAATGTATTTCTTTAATTAATGGTTTTCCTTCAAATTGATTCAAATATAATTGCCATTCTTTTAAAAGCGTTTCAATATAAGGTATTTCAACTTTATGATTTACTGTTATACGTGTGTTACAAGCACAGTAAGTACAAAGACTTTCGCAAAATGGTAAATGAATATAAAGACTTATACCATCTTTATTGTATTTAATAAATCCTTGCGTAATGTGTTCAATCCATTTCTTTTCGTTTAAAAAACTATCCCAATAAGGCACAGTTGGGTAACTTGTGTAACGCGGTGCTTGAATATTGTATTTTGATACTAAGTCCATAAATAATTAATTACATGTATTTAAGGTCATTATCTTTTTTAAGATGAATAATACCTACTAAATTTAAAATATAAATAAATGGATACGTTGGATCAATTTCATACCATTTGATTCCAAAATTTGCTCTTCCCCCAAATTTGTGGTGATTATTATGGTAACATTCGCCCATCATTAAAACATCTATTGGTAATAAATTTTTAGCTGTGTCTCCAACCTTAAAACTAACATAGCCATATTTGTGCGCAAACCAATTAATAATTGCACCATGAACTGGTCCAATTAAAAAATGTATTGGTAGTAAAAGATACATCCACCATTGGGTTGCAAAATGATAGTAAAATAAAAAATATAATACTCCCCACGAAATTCTTACTAGCCAGCTGCCTGCTATTTTTTCAAAAGCTGGCCAATAAGGTACACCTTGCTTAAACTTATCATCCATTAATTTTGTATCTGATAATACTGCTAAATAAACAACTAATGTTTTTTTCATCATATCAAATAAGTTTTTTGAATATTTTGGTGAATGAGGATCGTTTTCTGTATCAGCATATGCATGATGCAAACGGTGCATAATACCATATGCTTTCGGACTAAGAAAAGAAGAGCCTTGAAAAAACCAAGTTAATATATAAAAAAATCTTTCCAAAAATATGTTCATAGTAAACATTTGATGAGCCGCATATCTATGCAAGAAAAATGTTTGCGCAAATAGAGAAAGGTACCAATGAGCAAGAAAAAATAGTATAATAGCCATATTGTTGTTTTAAGAAAATATTTATCAGTTTGATTATTAATTTATTTTTGAATATTGCTCGTTTTTTATTTCAGACAAGAAATTATCAATAATGCCTTGTTTTACATGTGGCATGACAACTATTTTATACCAATTTGGTTTTTCATCGTGTGAGTCAGGAACTAAATGATATTTCGTTGCCAAATCTAAACTCATATAATTTGCATTAATAGTCACGATATTTAAATCAGGATGTCTATAATATTTTATTCCTAATTCATCTAATTTTTCGCAAATAAACGATGCTCTATCTACTAATTGATGCATTTTAACAGTCCAACCAACAGAACCATGAACACGCAATATCATCCAAACACAAACTGCGTTTGCACCTGAACGACTTCCGCATAATGTATAATCTTTTCCTTTTACATATCCTGCTTCATTGGTGCATACATATTTCATATATTCTTTTCTGATTAAAAAAATACGTGTGCCATATGGAGCTTGCAACATTTTATGCCCATCAATTGAAAAGGATGAAATATTTTTGTTACTAAAATTAAATGAATTGTTTTTATTTATGAATGGATAAATAAATCCACCGTATGCTCCATCAACATGAACTTTGTAATTTATATGTAATAAATTTAAAAAAGAAGTTATTTTATCTATATCATCTACGGAACCAAACATTGTAGTAGACATATTTACATTTACGATAAAATATTTAATACCGTTTTTTAATGCGGCTTCAATTTTTTGTTCAAAATCCTTAATTAAGATTTCTCGAGTTGTTTGATTTACGTCTATTTCAATTCCTTTTAAACTAAGTAAATCTATTCCTTTTGGGATTGAATAATGTGTGTCGGACGAGTAAACAACCGCAATATCATTAGTGTGGACTTTGTATTCTTGTATATAAAAATTTCTATGAATCCATAAAGCCTCTATATTCGCTTCAGTGCCTCCGCTTGCTACATAGCCATCGTAAGAATATGGTTCGGCAGAAAATATTTCTTCAGCGCAAATTTTAATTAAATCTTTTTCTATTTCGTGAGTACCAGCAAAAAAATCTTCATGTTTATCTCCTAAAGTATGAACACCAATATGATTTGGATTTGCAATTAAGGTTGATAAAAAAGGAGCGTCTTTTAAAAAGGAAGCATCATCATAAAAAATCTCCGAATCTAAAAATGTTCCAGGTATTCCCAAAATATTTTCAGTTCTATAATTTGCGTTTTTACTTAATGATTCAAACACTTTACTTTTAATTTGCGAGTATGTATATTTTTCCCAGAACATGATTTATTTATTATGACATTTTTTTGGAGAACATTTTATTTGAGATTTTGATTTATATGGTTTTTCGCAACAGGTTACTTTAATATTTTCTTTTTCAAATTGCGGACTCAGATATGGAATGCCCAAATTTAAACCTCTTATGATAAGCATTAATGCCATTATTGATACTAAATATGGCATTGCATGTCTAATTGTATTGCGATACTTTACTGTGATAAATTGGCCTAAGAAGGCAACAGCATACATAATTGGTACGGTACCTATTCCAAAATAAAACATAAATTCAGCACCTTTTATGTAATGACCAGAAGCAATAGCACCTGCTATCCCTAAATAAACTAAGCCGCAGGGTAACAAACCATTTAAAAGACCAATAAAAAATAAAAAATGAAGCCCTTTTTTATTAAATAAATTTCCAATCTGTATTTTAACAGAATTGATAAAAGAATAAATGAAATTAAAATGTTTAAAATTTAACCATTTTGTATTAGTAAGAATAACTGAAAGTAAAAGAAATGCTCCAATAGTAATTGATAAAATCTGCTGAAAGCCTCCTAAAAAAAAAGATTGCCCTAGTAAACCAAATAGTAAACCTAAAAAAGTATAAGTAAAAATTCTACCTAAATTATAAATAAAAATTCCTAAATATTTTTTAATTGAAGAGAAATGATGCACAGGAAGTGCTAAGGCAATTGGTCCGCACATTCCGATACAATGAAAACTTCCAAAAAGTCCTAATAATATGGCGGATAAAATTAATGGCATTTTAATTAATAAAGATTACCTCTTCTTTAAAATAATTTATTTTGTTACTAGTCCATGATAATTGCAATTTGTATGCCCCATGAATTAAATTTTTGCAACTTACGACTTGTTCATTATTTGCAAATTTCATTTTTAGTTTCAAATCCTTACTTGAATCTGATGGACGAAAAAAGTTAATTGTTCCTTCAAAATCGTTACTTAATAAATTTGAATCAATAGTTAGAACAATTTGATTTTTATTAATAGAATGCTGAATACTTTTTCCTAAATTCTTCTCATTGTTGATAGAATTAATTTTATCTTGAAACTTAATTTCCTGAGCATAATAATCACTGCTAACTAATTCTACATCTTGCCCAAAGCACATAAATACCATGGTTAGAATTAATGCCACAAAACTTATGTATAGTACTGTAATTTTTACACCGAAATTCATATTTTTAATTATTATGATTAAATTTAATTGGACCTAAAAAATTTGTTTTAACTGTCTTTATTTTTTTACCATTAGAATAAACTCCAATCTCTAATTTAACTTTTCGGGTTAGTAAGTCAGACTTATTAAGGTATACAAAAAATTCTCCTTCTGTTACTCCCTCAGGTTTTACAATGATTTCTTTGCCTATTAATTGTAGTTTGTAATTTTTGAAATTTTCAACTTTTAATACTACAGGTAATTTGTCTCGTGTTTTATTTACTAATTTTATGGTAAACAAATTACTTAATTGGTTATTAGGTTGTTCTTGATATAACATCCCTTTAGCTCTTAAAACAGTGGCATCATAATCTGAACGAGTTGCTAATAAAAATGCTTCCACCCCAATCAAAATTAAAAGAACAACGCTATAAGCCTTCATTCTTGTAGTAAATGTTAATTTTACTTTGTTCTTAATTCCATTTTCTGAATCATAACGTATTAGACCTTTTTCTAAACCAACACTTTCCATCATGTGATCACAAGCATCAATACAAGCTGTGCAACTTATACATTCTAACTGGGTACCATTTCTAATATCAATACCTGTAGGACAAACCTTTACACATAAATTACAATCAATACAATCCCCACCTGTTCTTAATTCGTTCTTTTTAAAATGATGCCTATCTTCACCTCTTACATAGTCATAAGCAACCACAACACTGTCTTTGTCTAATAATACTCCTTGCATTCTGCCATATGGACAAACAATCAAGCAAACTTGTTCTCTAAACCACCAGTATACAAAAAAGAAAACAGTAGTAAATAACGTGATGCCTATAAATGCACCTGTGTGATCTTTTGGACTTTTTAAAATATTGAATACATCATTTATTCCTATTATATAACTTAATAAGGTATTAGCGATAACAAAGGAAATACTATAAAATATTAAAAACTTTGAAACGCGTTTTTTTATTTTATCAGCATTCCATGGCGCGTTTTTTAAAGCTTTTTGATAACTAGCATCGCCTTCAATCCAATATTCAATTTTGCGGAATATCATTTCCATAAAAATTGTTTGTGGACATGCCCAACCGCAAAATAATCTTCCAAAAATGACCGTAAATAATGCAATAAAAACAATAAAAATTAGCATCCCTAAACCAAAGATGAAAAAATCCTGCGCCCAAAAAATAGATCCAAATAAAATAAATTTCTTCTCAGATACATTAAATAAAAAGAGCGGTTCTCCGTTGTATTTCAAAAAAGGTGTAGTAAAAAAAACAATTAAATAAAACCATGTAAAATAAGTTCTCAGGTCATAGTATTTCCCAAAGGGTTTAGTGGGAAATACCCAGGCTCTTTGGCCTTCTTCATTTATAGTTGAAATGCTATCTCTAAATGATTCGTCGTGCTTGTCATTATGTTTATTTTCTTGAGTATTCATTATTTTATAGTGCTTTAAACATGATGATTAACAAACGTATCTCTTAAGAAATATGTATTTATTTTGTTGAAGTAACAGTTGCTGAAAGAGCAGCTTTTATACTATCTGCTTTCATTTGAATAATTAAACTATCACCTAAAACAAGTGTAGAATCATTTATTGGAGTTGCTCCACTTTCTATAAATAAATCACCTTGAGGCGCTTTTCCATTTGGCGGATTTGTCCCTCTTAATGATTTAATGAAAGATGTAACTTGCGCCATTTGCATAGGAGATAAATCTTCCTTCCAAGATTTCATTCCTTTTTCAACCCAACCATATTTTATTGTTTTAAAAATATCCTGTACGCTTCCTCCATGAATCCAATATTCATCAGCAAAGTTTGGTCCTACTGTACCTTCTCCCAATTTACCGTGGCAAGCAGCACAATTAGCAATAAATACATCTTTACCTGCAGTAATATCAGCAGATTCTGTTAATAGTTTAACTGTATTCTCATCTACATTATTAGTTGAATTTTTCATGAATGCATCCACTTCTAATTTAGCTTGAGCCATTTCATTAATATATTCTTGTCCCTGCAATGCACCTGTTTTTAATACATGAAAATTAAATAAATAGATCACTGCCACAGCGATAGTTAAGTAAAATCCATATTTCCACCAAGGCGGTAAATTATTATCTAACTCTTTAATTCCATCGTAATCATGATCTAATAAAATACTTTCTTCCTCTTCAATTGGCACAGCATCAGTTAAACTCATTAATATTTTAGACTCTACTTTTTTAGTTTTTTTCTCAACCTTTGGTGTTTGTGTTTTAACTAAAAAATTGAATTGAAAAAACATAAGTCCTAAAACTAATAGTTCAATAAATATTACAAAAACCATAAAGTAAAAAGTGAATTGATCTAATCCACCAATTCTTCCATCCTCTTTTGCAACAACTGCTATAACTTTATCCTGAGCCATCATTGAAACAGATGAGGATATCATTAAAAATGTGATGACACTTTTTATGGTAGAGGAATTATTGTTTGATTTATTACCATATTTATTTGTTAAAAAGTCGCTGTCAGCAATGTTTTTAAATACACCTGCAAAAGCAACTATAACAATTGCTAAAACAATAGCTGTAGCTAATAAAGTGATGAATAAAACATTCGAGAAATAAGTTGAAGTTTCTTTTACAGCTTGTTCTTGACAAAAACCTGCTACTGGCAATAGCATCGCTAGAGCAAGAGCTTTTATGTTTTTATTTTTTTTCATAAGTAGATATTTATTGTTTTTTTGGTCATATGGTTTAGCCAGTTTATCTTTATTTGTTTTTGTGTTTCGGCAAACATGGCTATTTCATATCTAGATATTTATTGTTTTTTTGTCATATGGTTTAGCCAGTTTAATCATTAGTATTTATGTTTTGGCAAACATGGCTATTTCATATAGATTAATTATTTTCGTTAATAGGTAAATTTCTTAATTTCTCGAAATGCTTTTTATTTCCTTTAATAACATATAAAGTAACTAAGCCAAAAAACACAACAAATACTATTAATGATATTAATGGATAAATCCCGATTCCGGTGATGCTTTCCAAATAGTTTTTAAATTTCATAGGTCTATTTTTATAATGAATTATTATTTCTGTGTTTTTACTCCTTCAGATTTAATATCTTTTCCTAAGCGTTGTAAATAAGATATTAAAGCAACAATTTCTCTATCTGGTAATGTTTCAATTCCATCCTTTTTCAAATTAGCCGTAATGTCTTTTGCTTGTTTTTCCATATCGACGATGGCAGTGTTTTCATAACCAGCAGGATAAGGAACACCTAAACGTTTCATCGCTTTTATTTTTGCCATGGTTGAGTTAGCATCTAATTGGTCTTCTAATAACCAAGGATATTGAGGCATAATAGAACCAGGAGACATAGATGTTGGATCCATCATATGATTATAATGCCAGCTATCAGGATATTTTCCGCCTTCACGAGCTAAATCTGGTCCAGTTCGTTTACTGCCCCATTGAAATGGATGATCATAAACAAACTCACCTGCTTTAGAATATTCTCCATATCGAGCTGTTTCACTTCTAAAAGGACGGATCATTTGTGAGTGACAAGTATAACATCCTTCTCTAATATATATATCTCGTCCTTGTAATTCAAGAGGAGTGTAAGGTTTTACACTTGCAATGGTTGGAATGTTTGATTTCACTAAAAATACAGGAACAAATTCTATTAAGCCACCTATTGCTACAACAACTAAACTTGCAACCATAAATTGTATAGGTTTGCGTTCAATCCAACGATGCCAGTGATCTTTAGAATGGGCGTGATATTCATTTGTTAAAGCTGGGGCTTCATCCTCCTCTACTTCTAAGAATGTTCCTACTTTAATTGTTTTAATTAAATTGTAAGTCATCATAATTGCACCTATTAAATATAATGTACCTCCTACAGAACGAGCAATATAAAAAGGAATCATTTTAGTTACTGTGTCCATAAACTGCCATTTTAATTGGCCTTCAGGAGTAAAATCTTTCCACATTGAGCTTTGCATAAAACCTGCCCAATACATTGGAACAGCATATAATACAATACCTAATGTGCCAATCCAGAAATGCATATTTGCTAGTTTTTCTGAATATAATTTTGTTTGAAATAATCTAGGTATTAACCAATATAAAATACCAAAGGTCATAAATCCATTCCAACCCAAAGCACCAACGTGAACATGTGCTACAATCCAATCTGTGTAGTGTGCGATAGCACTTACACTTTTTAAGGATAACATAGGACCTTCGAAAGTTGCCATACCATATGCGGTAACTGCTACCACTAAAAATTTTAAACCAACATTATCACGCACTTTATCCCAAGCTCCACGCAAGGTTAACAAACCGTTAATCATACCACCCCATGATGGCGCTATTAACATTACTGAGAATACAACACCTAATGATTGTGCCCAATCAGGTACTGAAGTGTATAGTAAATGATGTGGACCAGCCCAGATGTATAAGAAAATTAATGCCCAAAAGTGAATAATCGATAATCGATATGAATAAACAGGACGTTGCGCAATTTTTGGTAAGAAATAATACATCAATCCTAAGTATGGAGTAGTTAAGAAAAACGCTACTGCATTATGTCCGTACCACCATTGCACTAAAGCATCCTGAACGCCAGCATACCAAGAATATGATTTCCAAAAAGAAACAGGAATTTCAATTGAGTTAACGATATGTAACATAGCTACCGTTACAAACGTTGCTATATAAAACCAAATAGCAACATATAAATGCCGTTCGCGACGACGAATAATTGTACCGAACATATTCCAGCCAAATACTACCCAAACTAATGTGATTAAAATATCAATTGGCCATTCTAATTCAGCATATTCTTTACCAGTAGTTTTTCCTAAAACTAATGTTAAGGCTGCTAAAACAATAATTAATTGCCATCCCCAAAAATGAATTTTACTTAAAAAATCACTGAACATACGCGCCTTTAATAAACGCTGTAACGAGTAGTAAACTCCCATGAAAATACCGTTACCAACAAATGCAAAAATTACGGCGTTTGTATGTAAAGGACGCAAGCGACCAAAAGTTGTATAAGGTAATGATAGGTTTGCGGCAGGCAAATACAATTGAATGGCCGCTATTAAACCAACCAGCATACCAACCAATCCCCAAAGGATGGTTGCATAAGCAAACATTTTAACTGTTTTGTTATCGTACTGAAATTTTTGTAGTTCCATATTTCTTTGTTTTATTTTTTTTTGATTCCTGTTTATTTTCTTGTTTTGTAGTATTATCAAATAGCATTCTTACAGATGGGGTGTAATCATCTTCATATTGGTTTGTTTTAACAGACCATATAAAGGCTATCAAAAAACCTATTGCTAGTAATAAACTAGCCCCTATCATAATAAAAAACGCACTCATATTGGTTGCAAAATTAAGTTGTTAATGTTTCTTACTATTGATAATTATCACTATCAATATTGACTTTTATCAGTTTTTCTTTCCTTAATTTTACTTCATAAAAGCTACTAAGTCCAGTTGTTAATAAAACAATACTAATAGAACTAACAGGCATCAATATCGCAGCAATCACCGGACTTAAATCACCTTGAACCGCAAAGTATAAACCTATAATGTTGTATAGAATGGAAACAACAAAACTTGAAAAAATAATAGTTTTTTCTTTTTTACAGTAATAAATAAGTTCTTTTAAAAGAGAAAAACTTTCGCCAGATAAAATAGCATCACAAGCAGGAGAAAAATTATTGGTATTATCGCTTATGGCTATGCCAATATTGCTTTGTTTTAATGCACCAGCATCATTTAAACCATCTCCAATCATTAACACTTTTTTATTGTTATGTTGCAAGTGTTTAATGAAATTTAATTTATCTTGAGGCTTTTGATTAAATAACATTTCAGAGTTATTTCCAAAAACAGATTTTAAATATTTTTCTTCAGAATCATTATCTCCCGATAATATTTTTAAATCAAACTGAGAGCATAATGAAGAAACAATATCAACTAAACTTTTTCTATATGCATTTTTTACTAAAAAATAACCCACAAACTCATCATCAATACTTATATAAATCCTACTACCACTATTTAAATAATCTGAATCCTTTCTTAATACAAATTCTGATGAACCCATTTTTATAAGGTGATTATTAATTAAGGCAGACGACCCATAACCTTTAAACTCTTTATAATTTTTTACATTAAGAGATTTACTAAATGGCATATAAGAAATTACACTTTTGCTAAGAGGGTGATTTGATTGATTTGCCAACGAGCGAATTAATTGAGCTTGTTCTTGCGACATTTCACTACCTTGAAAAATAATTTCGGATTTACCTTGCTCCGTAATTGTTCCAGTTTTATCAAACACTATTGTATCAATGTCTGCCATCTTTTCAATGACAGAAGCATTTTTAACAAAAAACATATACTTATTAAGTATACGAATCATGTTACCATTAGTAAATGTAGAACTTAATAAAAGAGCACAAGGACATGCTACAATTAAAATTGAAGTTACAGCATTCCATACTTTTGATGAATCATTTAACATCCAATAAGTAGCAGACAAAAATGCAATTGAAAACAAAATATAGGTAAAATACCTACTTACTTGGTGAATAAAAGAAACTCTTACTTCTTCTTTATCCTCATTGAAAGTTTCATTATTCCATAATTGCGTTAGATAACTTTGAGAAACTTGTTTAACCACTTCTAACTCAATAGCACCAGATGTTTGTTTGCCTCCGGCATAAACAATTTCTCCAATTGATTTTTCAATAGGAATAGATTCTCCAGTAACAAAGCTATAATCTATAGTTGCTTTACCCATAAAAAGAATTGCGTCTGCCGGTATAATTTCATCATTATGAATTTTAATTCGATCACCAACTTTTAAATCAGCTACTGAAATTTGTTTTTCTATATTATTTGAATGTATTAGACTTACGCCTAATGGGAAATAAGATGTAAAATCGCGATCAAATGAAATACGCTGGTAGGTCCGGTTTTGAAAATAACGCCCAATTAACATGAAAAACACAATACCACTCATTGAATCTAAATAGCCAGCACCAGTATGCGATAAAATTTCATAAACACTTCTTGAAAACGTAATTAAAACAGCCAAAGCAATTGGAGCATCAATATTTAAAAATTTTTGACGAAGGCCTTTATATCCAGATATAAAAAATTCGGAAGCGGAATATAAAAATACAGGTAATGATAATAATAGATTTAGATAACTAAACCATGTTTTTAACTTTGAATCCTCAATATTTCCAAAAGAAAAATATTCAGGAAAACTTAACATCATAATATTTCCAAAACAAAAACCTGCAATACCTAACTTAACTATTTTAGTGGTATCGTATTTTTTAATTTTATTTACATTCGCATCATTTAAGCTTATATGTGGTTCATAGCCTATCAGTGTTAGTGCTTCTGCTATTTTTTTCAAGGAGGTTTGTTTGTAATCGTATATAATGGCAACCTCTCTCTTTATAAAATTCACCTGAGATTTAATAATTCCGCCATCTATTTTAATTAAATGTTCTAAAATCCATATGCAAGAACTACAATGCATTTGAGGTAAATAAAAAATGACATGTTGATGAATATCATCTTTAAAGTGCGTTAATTTTTCAATAATACTTTCATCATCCAAAAAATCAAACTTGCCTTTTCTAATTTCTTGTTTTTGTGTAATTCCTGGATTGCTTTCTAAATCATAATATGAACATAAATCACTTTTATTTATGATTTCGTATACTGTTTGACAACCTTTACAGCAAAAAAATTTATCTTCAATATAGTGTTGAGTGTCTTTAACATCCTCTCCGCAGTGATAGCAAGGTATAGTTGTATTAGGTTTAGCTTTAACTTTCACAGTGCAAACTTACCAGCCATAAATTAGTGCATAAGTGACATTTATCAGTTAATGAAATGATTTAGGTCAGCGTTTATGTTGCATTTAAAAATCATTTTTCTAAAAAATAAAATAAAAAACCAACTTTAAACAAAACGCAACTAAATAATATAAAAAATAATGCTTTTTCTGACTTTTGATTCAAGCTAAAAGGTAATCAGCAACAAATAAAAACCGAGTATTAATTTGCGAAAATCGAAAAAGAAATAAACCTAATTTAATTAGTTTACTTATTTCTAATTTGCTTAATAGCATCCTCAAAAAAATCTATTTGCAATTGCTGTATTTCGAGTAATTTTTTATTTTGATGGGCTATCAAATGATCAACTTTTTCGTGCAATAATTGGATTTCTAATTCCGCTTTCAAATTAATTTTATAATCATTTTCGCTGCGCTTTCTATCTTTTTGTTCTTTTCGATTTTGGCTCATCATAATAATTGGAGCTTGGATAGATGCTAAGCAAGATAAAATCAAGTTTAGTAAAATAAAGGGATAGGGATCAAAATTTGCTGAGGAAATTGCTAGAATATTTATTATAATCCACAATATAATAAAACCAAAAAAAAACATTATAAATATCCAACTACCTCCAAACAAGGCAATTGTATCCGCTAGTTTTTCGCCTATAGTCAATAAATCATCAATATCTGATTCTATATTTTCTGAAAGTATCTGATTTTTAGAAATTGAATCTATTACATTTTTTTCTAAGACATCAATTTCACCTCTTTCATTTTCAATTAAATTATTCAAATATTTTTTACGATAAATAATAATTTGCTCCAATGAGATGTATTCATCATCTCTTAAAATTGGATAATCAATTTTTATTAATGATTTTAATGGTGTCGAAATTGTATCTAATCTTTCAGAAAAAGCTACATCAATTTTTTTTTTAGTAATAGCACAAATTACTTCCATAATAATAAACACCTTAACAAATTATCAATTATAAATCACACTATCAGGTAACAATAGTTAATACTGGAATTGGGCTATTAAAAACAACTTCCTTAGAAACATTAGGATAAAATAGCTTATGAAAGAAGGAATGTTTTTTTTGTTCAATAACAATGATATCAACTTTGTGACTTTTAATAAAATCTAACAAGGCCACACTAGTATCGGTATTTGTTAATATAAAAGTTTTATGCTCCGTACTCTTTAGATTTTTCTCAACATACAAATCTGCTGCACCATCAGTTTCATCCATTAAATGATTATTTGCAATAACATGCAAAACAAATAAATTAGCACTAAACAATAAACTTATATATTTTACTTGCAATAGACTATTATGTTCGGATATATGTTTATCATAATGACTAGCATAAGCCATATTGTAAATCTTTTTGTATTTATAATGCCTGGGAATAATCATTACTGGAACTTTACTTTCATGAGAAACTGCCAAAGCATTACTACCAATTACTTTTTCACCAATGATGGTGCTATGTCCTGTTATGCCCATTATAATAAAATCTACTGCCCTACTTGCAACATAATCGGAAATAATGGTTTGCAAATCGCCTACCTCTGCATAATAGCTAACATCTTTAATCGAAATATTATCTTCTATTATTTTATTACATTTTTTATTTAGAAGATCTGCGCTTGTTGTCAAACTGTCTTTTATAGTGTAAGTAAGTACTTCGTATTCATTATTAAAAACTGGAATGGCCACCACGTGCAATAGAATTAAATTGGCTAACATATTACCCGCTAAATGAGTCGCATACTCAAGTGCATTTTCTGAAGGTTGCGAAAAATCGATAGGTACTAAAATAGTTTTCATAAAAACTTATAGTGGTAAATGTATAATATCTGTTTTTTAGTTTAAGTAACTTATATCAGTTTCATAAATGACTATTATCACACTATCTTTTTTTGTTATAAATTAGTTTTGACAATGCAAATTAAATTTTCAGGTGCCACAGAAACTGTTACTGGAAGCAAGCACTTAGTTACAACAGATAAAGGCTATTCCATACTTTTAGATTGCGGATTGTATCAAGGAATGGGAAAAGAAACAGATGCCTTAAATCGTTATTTCAATTTCAATCCTAGTGATATTGATGTAGTGATATTATCTCATGCGCACATTGACCATTCAGGTAATCTTCCTCTACTTATAAAACAAGGCTTTTTGGGTTCTATCTATTGTACACCACCGACTTTAGTTGTAGTTGAAGTATTATTATTTGATAGTGCTAAAATTCATGAATATGATATTGAATACGTTAATAAAAAAAGAGAAAAAAAGGGCGAGACACTGCTAGTGCCATTATATACATCAAAAGATGTAGAGCGATGTCTAAAACATTTTAAAACAGTTCCCTATGGTGCAGAATTTTCATTAAACGATGAA
Organism: Bacteroidia bacterium; assembly: GCA_021740825.1. Lineage (GTDB taxonomy): Bacteria > Bacteroidota > Bacteroidia > B-17B0 > Aurantibacillaceae > UBA4416. The sequence goes on from JAIOZA010000001.1 coordinate 198,377, forward strand.
GCTTCTTTCACCTTTAGTAATGCCGGGCACATTTTAGGAAGCGCCGTTGTAAATTTAAAATTAAAAGCAAAAACAAAAAGAATAACTTCATTAACTTTTACAGGCGATGTAGGAAAATACCATGATATGCTTTTAAAAGATCCGGACATTTTTCCTCACGCCGATTATATCATTTGCGAATCAACTTATGGCGATAGACTGCACGAAATTGAAACTGATGCCGAACTACATTTGCTTAATGTGGTAAAAAACACTTGTGTAGAAAAAAAAGGAAAACTAATTATTCCAGCTTTTAGTTTAGGGAGAACACAAGAGATTGTGTTTATTTTAGATAAATTGAAAAATCTGGGTATGCTGCCGAATATAAAAGTATATGTAGATAGTCCTATGTCAACAAATGTTACTAATATTATGCGAGATCATATTGACTGCTTTAATCATAAATTGCAAGTATACATCAAAACAGATAAAGATCCATTTGGCTTTAATAATCTAAAGTATATTACCGAAAAATCTGAATCCATTGAATTAAATAACAGTAAAGAACCATGCATTATAATTTCTGCTTCTGGAATGATGGATGCAGGAAGAATTAAACATCATTTAAAAAATAATATTTCAGATGCAAAAAATACAATACTAGTTGTTGGATATTGCACACCAAATTCATTAGGTGGTAAAATTAGAGAAAGGCAAAAAGTAGTTAAAATTTTTGGAGATGAATATGAAGTTAATGCCGATATTGAAATTATCGATTCATATAGTGCCCATGCCGACTATAGCGAATTAATCCGTTTTTTATCGTGCCAAGATAAACAAAAAGTAAAAAAAATATTTTTGGTTCATGGTGATCCACCAGCAAAATTTTCATTTAGAGAAAAATTAATTAGTGAAGGATTTAAAGAAGTTATTATTCCTCATAAAAATGAATCATTTAACATAGATTAATTTATGTAATTAATACAACAACTTACTTGAAATATTCTCCTCTATAATAGTACTGCAACAAAAGTCCAATATCTACCTTTCATTTTTAATGCTGATTATTGTTTTCATTAAAACTGACATTTATCAGTTATTTTTAAAAATAATTCGAATAAATTCGTGGGCTATACTAAAAATGAATAAATTGGAGCAAGATAATTCTATAAAAATGGAAAGTTTACAAGCTCTTTTTGAATACGCTACTGAGGGTATTATTATTGCCGACAAATCAGGGACGATTGTGCGCGCAAATCCAAGTTCTGAAAAATTATTCGGCTATCAAAAAAATGAACTTATTAATAAAAAAGTTGAAATATTGGTGCCCATGCGCTTTGAAAAAACACATCAAAAACATAGAGAAGGCTACAATATAAATCCACATCCTCGCTCTATGGGCAAAGGATTAGACTTATCGGGAAAAAGGAAAGATGGTCAAGAATTCCCAATTGAAATTAGCTTGAGCCACTATAAGAGTAATGATGAGCAATATGTAATTGCATTTATTATTGATGTGTCAGAACGCAAATTAGCGGAAGAAAATATAAAAAGAATAAACGCCGAACTTGAATTAAAAGTAGAGGAACGCACAAAAATTTTAAAAGAAACTCTTTATGAATTAGAAGCTTCGAAAGATGAATTAAGCGCTGCGCTGGAAAAGGAAAAAGAATTAAATGATATGAAATCACGATTTGTAACAATGGCATCGCATGAATTTAGAACACCATTAAGTACTATCTTATCGTCCGCTTCTTTAATCGGTAAGTACAAAATAACAGAAGAAGAAGATAAACGAAATAAGCACGTTGAACGAATTAAATCTGCTGTTACAAATATGACTTTAATTTTAAATGATTTTTTATCAGCCGGTAAATTAGAAGAAGGAAAAATTAATGTTAATTTGGTTTCTATAAATTTGCCTTCCTACATAAATGAAAGCGTCAATGAATTAAGTAACTTTCTAAAAAATGGCCAAAAAGTCATATACAAGCACTCGGGAAATGAAAATTTTGTTTGCGATAAACAATTTTTAAAAAACATCATTATCAATTTAGTTTCCAATTCAAGTAAATTTTCCGCGCAAAGTAAAATGATTGAACTCAATACTAAAAATGAAGGTAATGAACTTAAAATTATAATTAAAGATGAAGGTATAGGAATACCAAAAGATGAACAAAAAAACTTATTTGAACGTTTTTTTAGAGCTAAAAACGCTACAAATATTCAAGGAACGGGCTTAGGATTAAATATTGTAGCAAAATATATAGAAATACTAAATGGAACTATCACATTTGAAAGCGAGCTAAATAAAGGAACCCTATTTTATATTACCATACCTGCACAAGATGAAAACAATATTATTAATTGAAGATAATACCGAAGTTAGAGAAAATACAGCCGAAATTTTAGAACTAGCTAGTTACAAAGTTTTACAAGCAGAAAATGGAAAACAAGGTGTAGAAATAGCAAATTCAAATCTCGTTGATCTTATTATTTGTGATATCATGATGCCAGTTTTAGATGGATATGGTGTAATACATTTGCTTACTAAAAATAGTAAAACATCGTCAATTCCATTTATATTCTTAACTGCCAAATCAGACCATAGCGATTTTAGAAAAGGTATGGAAATGGGCGCAGATGATTACATTACCAAGCCATTTGATGATATAGAACTATTAAAAGCAGTTGAAAGCAGATTAAAAAAAGCAGAAACTTTAAAAAACGATTATACACGTGATGAATTTGGTATAAACACATTTTTAGATGAAGCAAAATCTTTACAAGAGTTGAAGAACTTAGGAGATACTGCAAAAGTGAAAACTTACAAGAAGAAAGATCTGCTTTATACAGAAGGCAACATGCCTAACTACCTCTATTTATTGCAAAAAGGCAAAATTAAAACTTCTAGATCTCATGAATACGGGAAAGAACTCATCATCTCACTCTATAAAGAAGGCGACTTTTTTGGTTACACATCCTTGTTAGATGAAACTGCATATAACGAAAGTGCTGAAGCATTAGATGATTCTGTAGTAGTATTAATTCCTAAAGAAGATTTTCATGCTTTGCTAAATAATAATTATGGCGTTATGAAACGCTTTATTAAATTATTATCTAACGAAGTTCAGGAAAAAGAAGATCAACTGTTAAACATGGCCTACAGCAGTGTCAAAAAAAGAGTTGCAGAAGCCTTACTTAAATTGCAAAAACAGTATCAGCAAAATGCTAAAGATGTTTTTAGCATTTCTATATCTCGAGAAGATTTAGCAAACATTGTAGGCACAGCAACTGAATCGCTTATTAGAACATTAAGCGATTTTAAACATGAACAACTCATCGAAGTTAAAGGAAGTAATATTTCGATTATTGATCTCAAGAAATTTGAAGTTTACATTAAAAAGTACTTTTAAAAATACAACGAATTTATAATTGCGTTGTTTGAATACCAATTTGCTGTAAATGTTCCCAAAACAAAGGGTAGGATTTTGAAACTACTTCGGCATTTTCAATACTTATAGTATCATGTAATAAACACAAAGGAGCAAAACTCATTGCCATCCGATGATCGTTATAAGTTCTAATTAAAATATCATGAGAGTTATAACTTGAATGACTATTTATAGATTGCATTGAGTTTTCAGAAATAGATAAATCAAAGCCGAATTTTTTAATTTCATTTTTTAAAGCAATGATCCTATCGGTTTCTTTTACTTTTAAAGTTTGAAGGCCCGTAAATTTAAATG
>JAIOZA010000024.1 GCA_021740825.1 Bacteroidia bacterium
ATCTTCCTAATTCTTTTAAGCGATTTACTCTCTCGTTATCCGTTTTTAAATAGCCTCTTGGTAATGTAGGTTCATTAGCTTTTTCCCAGCGATGTATTTCGCTATTAAATCCTGTTCGTTGATATCGAGGTGAATAATAATTATTATGATGCTCTAAGCAATAATTTGAAAAATTTGAGTAGTAATAATGGTGATTTCCATTAAAAAAATACCAGTGCATAAAATATGGAGTTGGTAAGCCTGTATAAACAATTCCAGTTGCACTCCAATAAAATCCAAATTGATACCAGTAAGGATAAGGATACCAATAAGGATAGTCGTACCATGTTGGATAACCAAACCAATATGAATATGGTTGTATTTGAAGTATGGTTGTATTTGTGACATTGTTAGTAATTAGTTGCTTTTCATCATCTAAGTCTGATTGATCATAAACATCATCTGGATTTGTAGTTGAATTGCTGCTATTATTTAAATATTCTTTGGCGGCTTGTTCCATTTCCTTTTTCGCTACCGGATTTTTTTCTAAACCAATTTGCCATTCTTTGGTTTCTTTTTCAATTTGTTGGTTTTGCTTAATTTTAATAGAATCTAATAATAGCATCGTGTACGTTGGATCAGTACTATGCATATTTCCTAGCATTACTGAAAGGTGCATATTCGATGCTAATATGTTTATTATATCTGGATGTTTAATGAGTTCTCGATAGGACGATTTATCTTTTTCGGAATAACTATCTAAAATTGTTTCATAATTTTTATCCGCAATATTTTGCAATGTGTTTATTTTGTAGAGCACGTCATAATGTTTTTGACCATATTTAATAATGGTAGATTGCAGTTCAACAGGGTATTTATTTGCAATGTTTGCTAACTCATCTTTTGTTTTTAAATTACTTGAACCAATTTCATTAATTAGTTTTGGATACCTTGTCAAGTTCCAAAAGTTTTTTTGTTCCTCCTGACTATAAATTTCAACGACATCTCTAAATTCCTTACTCGAACTTTTTTGTAGTTGTTCTATTTGTACTAAAAAGCTTGGATTTTTGCAAATAGTTAAAATAGCTTCTCGTAAGTTTTCAGGATAGTTAGCAATTGTTATCAAAGCCACGCTATCTTCCGAATTTAATTGCTTTTCAAAATCTTGACTATTTTGAGCATGTAAAATACCTGTAATACTTATGGCAAATATGAGAAGTGCTTTTTTCACGATTTGTTTTTTATGTTTTTTAAAAAAATATGCATGTTAATTTTATAGTTTCTATTGCAAGTTTAGTTAACTAGTGCTTTTTTCAAAAGGCAATTAAACAAATGTGATGATGATTCATATCAAGTTTGTGAAATCGAATTAAGTTTTATGCGCAGATTTTTTAAACTTATTTTTTTGTTTAAATAGTCTATCATTATTCTTTGTGTTTAGTATCATTTAAAAGTTGATGTGCTGCTTTTATGTTTGCATTTAAAAAATACTACTATGGAAGCGCTAGTTTTAGAAGAATTAAATGTATTTGAAGCTTTAAAAAATAATTTTACAACACCTTGTGTGTCTGTTGTTATTCCTACTCACAAAATGTACCCTGATCGAGCAGTTGATGCGTTAGTTGCAAAGCAAGCATTTAAGCGGGCTAAGATGCAAGTACTTAGTATGTGCCCGAGAGAAGAAGGTGGCGAAGAAATTATTGAAAAGTTAGGGGAACTTTTGGAAAATGTGAATTTTACCAAAAGTGATTTAGGAATTGGGTTTTATGTCTCACCTGATATGAGTCACGTAGTAAAATTTCCTTTTGTTGTGCAAGAGAAAGTTATTGTTGGAAACTCTTTCGAAGTTCGAGATTTGCTGTACTTATCTGAAATGACAATCAGTTATTATGTATTGTTGATTAACGAAAAGGAAATTAAAGTTTTTGAAGGTCATGGCGAAAAACTTAAATTAATTAAGGATGATCATTTTCCACTTCGTTTTTATGATGATTATGAATATACTCACACATCCATAGGTAGCTCGTACGGTTATGCACTCAAGTCTTTCGAAAAGGATAAATCTGTTGTTAAGGAGCAGCGTGTAACAGCATATTTAAAGACTGCAGATGAATACATCACTAGGTATTTGGAAATTACTACACCGCTAATTTTAATTGGAAATAGCAAAGAGTTAGGTTATTATAAAAAGGCTTCAGTAAATTATAATAACGTAGTTGGAAAGGTTGACGGAAATTATAGTCAAGAAAGCATTTATAAGTTGGGTAATTTAGCGTTCGAAAAAATCAAAGAATATTTATACGTTGAACACGATAAATTGATTAACCGATTTGATGATGCGTATGGCAAGAAATTGGCTACGTATGGAATCATAAATGTGTGGAGAGCTGCTAAGGAAGGTAAAGGGTTGATATTATTAGTTGAAAAAGATTATAGTATTCCTGGTTTTGTTTCTGAAGATGAATTTGAACTTTTTTTGAGTGCACCTAAAAAAGTAAAAGACAATATTGAAGATGCTGTGGATGATGTTATGGAAGCAGTTCTTGAAAAAAAGGGCAAGGTTAAGATTGTAGCTAATGGTAAATTAAGCAAATATGATGGTATTGCTATGATTTTAAGATACTGGTAAGAAGCAAAATAGTATGATAGCAGTATTTGCTTGTTATATATTACCTAGCAGAGTTTAGTACTATTGATTTTTCGAAACATGGAAATCCTATTAAGTATACTAAAATTACTTGCTGGTGTAGGATTATTTTTGTTTGCCATGTATTTACTTGAGCAATCTTTAAAAGAACTATCTGGTCGAAATTTTAAACTACTTCTAAAAAAATTTACCAAAAATAAAGTTGGGTCAGTTTTTGGTGGCATCATTGTAACTGGCATACTTCAAAGTAGTTCAATGGTATCTTTGCTAGTACTAGCATTTGTGAGCGCTGGTGTTTTTACAGTTAAAAATGCATTAGCTATTATTCTCGGAGCAAATTTTGGCGCCACATTTGGTAATTGGTTTGTTGCAACTATAGGATTTAAATTTAATCTAGAAATTGTGGCTTATCCTGCTGTTTGCGTTGCAGGTATTCTTCTAGTTTTATATAATAACCAAAAAACAATTAAGAATATTTCCTACTTGCTGTTTGGTTTTGGGCTTTTGTTTATCGCACTTTCATTTATGAAAACAGCCATGGATGAGCAGGTTAAAACATTTTCATTTAATAATTATAAGGATTTAGAGTCAATAACTTTTTTGTTAATCGGATTTGTTTTAACATTAGTAGTGCAGTCAAGTTCTGTAACAATGGCTTTAGCACTTACAGCAATTAATGCAGGAGCTATTAATGTAATAGCTGGTGCTTCAATTGTTTTGGGTTCCGAAACGGGTACTACCATCAAAATGCTTTTAGGCGCAATTGGTGGTTCTGCCCTAAAAAAAAGAATTGTATTTGGTAATTTTCTTTTTAATGTATGTCTCACCATAATTGCATTTACTTTTTTAAAAGCGATATTATATTTTATTACTAACATTTTAAGTATTAATGATTCGCTTATTATTTTGGTAGCATTTTCAAGTGTGGTCAATTTTATTTCAATTATAATTTTTTTACCTTTTTTAGATTATTTTGTTTCGCTTTTGCAGATTTTATTTAAGGATTCTACTAATGCTATCACTGCGTTTATTTCAAATATTAATGGCAGTGATTCAGATATAGCATTAGAATTATTTAAAAAGGAAACAGCGTATTTTATATATAGTTGTATGGTGTTTAATTTATCTTTATTTAATGCAGATACAAAAGCGTTTTATCAAAACGCTGATTACAAAAAAATAAATGAGAAAAGTAAATTTTTTGAAAAATTTAGTGATGAAAAATATGAATTTTTAAAAAAACTGCAAGGCGAGTTGCAAATACTTTATGTGGACTTAAGATTTAAATTGCAGGGAGAAAATAATTTATTGATTAATCGTTTAATCTCTGCGGTGCGAAGCGCCATGTATTCAGTAAAAAGTATGAAAGATATTGCGAGCAACATTTCTAACCTTCAAAATTCATCAAAAGACATAAAATTTGAATATTTTATGGAACATAAAAAGGAGGTACAAAAATTATATGACGTTTTAAATAGCTATATGTACCAAAAAGTAAATGGAGATTTTGAAGCCTTGAAAAATGTTTTTAATGACATTGAATCTAATTATACTTTGTCGCTAAATAATTTTTATACTAAGGCTCAAAAAGTTTCATTACTTGATTTAGATATTACAACAGCTATTAACTTTAATCGTGAATTGTTTACTTCTAATAAAGCACTATTAATGGCTGTTAAAGATTTTTTATTAGATGAAAAACAGGCTGAACAATTTAATGAGATACCTATTTATAAGTCTTAATGTTAATTCCATTTATTTAGTTTTTTTCTATACGTACCGATTGGCAATCTATTAACACTACTTTTTTCAATATACTATATAATTTAAATATGGCCATTTGGCTAAAAAACAATAGCGACGATATGCTAGCAGGTCACATTAATTAGTTGTTAGAGCAATACTCCGCGTTAGGGATTGCAGCGAAAATACTTTTTATGAGGCACGAATAAAAAGATTGCAGCGTAAAGCCCGACCGCCAGCTGGCGGAAACGCCCAAAAGATGTATATTGTAATTTGCAACCAAAAAATGCTACAATTTATAGCACAAACCAATGCTTGTTTGAGTTATTTTTATAAGCATGTTTGCAATTATAGATATAGAAACCTGCGGGGGAAAATACGAGTACCGAAGAGGACGAATTACCGAAATTTGCATTGCCATTCATGATGGCTTAAGAGTAGTTAAAAAATTTACAACACTCATAAATCCTGAATGTTATATTAGCCCTTACTTTATAAGTCTTTCTGGTATTACAAACGAAATGGTTGCCAAAGCTCCAAAGTTTCATGAAATTGCAAAAACAATTATTGATATGACGGAAGGCAAAATATTTGTGGCTCACAATGTGGCATTTGATTATGGTTTTATAAAAGATGAATTTGCCGGTTTAGGTTATAAGTATAAACGCGAAACATTATGCACCGTTAGGTTAAGCCGAAAATTAATGCCAGGTAAATTATCTTACAGTTTAGGTAAGTTGTGCGAATCAATTGGTATTGATGTGCAAAACAGGCATAGGGCAGAGGGCGATGTTGACGCTACAATACAATTGTTTGATAGGTTGTTGGAATTAAAAAGTATGCATCCACAATTTAAAAATCAGGGTGTTGAGGATTTAATGACGCGCCGCATTGATAAAATAAAACACTATATTTTAGATAAGTTACCCGAGGCATGTGGAGTCTATTACTTTTTAAATAAGGAGCAACAAATAATTTACATTGGTAAAAGTGTAAATATGTATAACCGCGCCATGAGTCATTTTAATAGCAAAGAAAGTAAAGGAAAAAAAATGCTGAATGATTTGTATAATGTTGATTTTGTAAAAACGGGAAGTGAACTCGTAGCTTTATTGCATGAAGCTGAAGAAATAAAAAATCATAAGCCACACTATAATAGGATGCGCAAAGCGGATGTATTTACATATTGCATTGATTGGTTTATGGATGATAATGGCATTATTAATTTTAAAATTGTGGAGTATGAAAATACGGTTAATTCATTAGTATCGTTTGCTAATTATGCAACAGCTCGCGAACGAATAGAAAATTGGATTGATGAATATGCGTTATGCTTAAGATATTGCCATTTAACGAGTGATGAAGCCATTTGTTTTAATCATCAGTTAAAAAAATGTAATGGTATTTGTGCAGGTGAAGAGGAAATTGCAATTTATAATAAACGCGCTAAAGAAATTATGGATAGTATTATTTTTAAAAATGAACACTTTGCATTAATTGATCATGGAAAAACACCCGAGGAACGCTCCATTATTTTAGTTGAGAACGGACATTATTTTGGTTATGGATATATTGACAGAACCGACACCTTTAGTTCGTTAGAAGAATGCCGAGCACTCGTTAATAAAGCAACGTTTTATCCTGACGCGGATGATTTAATTAGAGGCTTTTTAAAAACAAACAGATTAAAAACCATTGTATTTAAAAACATTAAGGAAGACTATTAATTTATCCGTGAAGTCATTCCGAGCTTGCCTTAGAATCTAATACATTAGTGCGATCGTGAGATGCTGAATCAAGTTCAGCATTACTAAGAAAGATCATCATAAATAATACTTTAACTAACACAGTAAATATAAGATTGCTTCTTCGTTCCTCATCGCAATGACGCTTCGCACTAAAGTATCGTCATTGCGACGAAGGAAGCAATCTCATACAATGTAATTTTTTCATTAAATTAAACTTGCGCGAGGGATTGTAGCGCAAATCCTTTTTTTGTTTGGTAACTTAGCTTGGCGAAGTTCAAACAAAAAAAGATTGCAGCGAAAAGCCCGGTTCGCCGATTGGCGGACGCGCCCAAATTATAGTAAGGAGTACTTTTTGCTTAAAGGAATTACATCTTTCAAGTATTACGTTTAAATGCTTATTTTTATAACTTAAAAATTTAACATGAGCAATTACGGCATAGCAATACACGGTGGCGCAGGAACAATATTAAAAAGCACCATGACTCCTGAAAAAGAAGCAGCATATACACAAGCATTAGCAGATGCTATATATGCAGGTGAGGCTGTTCTTAAAAATGGCGGCGCTGCTTTAGATGCTGTAGAATTAGCAATTGTGTCGTTAGAAAATAATCCTTTATTTAATGCTGGTAAAGGCGCTGTTTTTACACATACAGGTAAGCACGAAATGGATGCATGTATCATGAATGGTAAAGACTTATCTGCTGGTGCTGTTGCTGGTGTAAGTAATATTAAAAATCCTATTAGTTTATCAAGAGCAGTGATGGAAAAATCGGATCACGTTTTTTTAGCAGGTTTAGGAGCATTAGATTTTGCAAAAAAAGTAAACGCTAAGTTTGAAGACGATGAGTATTTTTTTGTACAAATGCGTTATGAGCAATTGCAGATGGCATTAAAAAGTGATTCTATGATTTTAGATCATACAGAAGACACGTTTGAAAAAGGCGAAAAGAAATTTGGAACAGTGGGTGCTGTGGCAATTGATATACATGGCAACTTGGCTGGCGGCACTAGCACAGGCGGCATGACAAATAAAAATTATGGTAGAGTGGGTGATACGCCAATGGTTGGTGCTGGAACGTATGCTAATAATAATACCTGTGCTATTAGTTGCACTGGTCATGGCGAATTTTTTATTCGTTCGGTTGTAGCGTATGATATTTCTTGTTTAATGGAATACAAAGGCTTATCATTAAAAGAAGCGTGTGATATTGTAGTAATGGATAAGTTAGTGAAAATTGGTGGCGAGGGTGGCTTGATTGCGATTGATAAATTTGGAAATATAGAATTGCCTTTTAATTCGGAAGGAATGTATCGCGCTAAAAAAACCTTTGGTAGCGATGTATTTATTGGGATTTATAAGTAGAGTTCAATCAACTGACTGAATTACTATTAGATCAATATAATATAAGGATTTCTTTACATTTAACTGTGGGTGTTTTGTAGAAATTATTTAAAATGGCTTGCATCATTTAGTAGCAAATTTATCATACGTTAGTAATTGTGCGGTTGCTTTTGGCGAAAGAGAGCGAACTACAATTTTTTCGGCGGCACTGCGAAGACTTTTTGTGGGAGAAAAGAATTGGAGTTGGTCTTACGCCTTGAATTTTTGGTTCTTTTTTTTCAAGAAAAAAGAATAATAAAATCAAATCTCTTTTTGTGTGAACCCTAAGCAGAGCAGTTTGTGTTTTAAAGAATTAAATGTCACTACATCCTTTATTTCTTTTTATAAAGATCGTATTCTAACGTTTGTATATTAATTTTTTTGTAGTTCACGAGTGAGTCGGTATTACTATTTTTGTAAACGATGCAGTATGTGTTTATATAATTCACATCCAAACTAATAGTATAATAGCGAATTAAATAGCATTGCAAGTCCCATTGAGCCCATATTTCGGGTGGAATAGAAACAGTGGCAAATTTTGGAACTATTGATCCAATTTTATATACGTCACTTAGTAATTCTTTATTTCTGCTTACTTTACCTTTTTGTAATAAAGCAAAAGTTGAAGTGCTTAAAAATAAAAATGCAGATAGTATTAAAAGTATTTTATAGTTTTTACTTTGAGTTTCAATGCGCGCAATTAATTTAAAAATAATTGGTGTTATTAAAATTGATAAACCAATTGCAAAGAAAGGAAGCGATGGCACAAAATAAAAGCCTTTTTGCACCAAAGTAAGCATCAATGGCAGTGAGGAGGCAATACCAATAGTTGTAAATAAAATAGCTTCTTGCCATTGTTGTGATAAGTTTGCTTGTATTTTTTTTGCTTTTGCAATCAGCAAAAAAATAATTACCAATGCAATTTGTGGCAGTAATTCCATAAATAGACGCAATAAAATATAAAATCTATTTGATACTGTTGGTACTTCATTTATTCGATGTAAAACTCTTTTAAATAAGTAAGTTGATAAGCTTTCCTTGCTTTCTGGTATTAAAAATAAAATTGTGTAAATAATTAGAGGAACACCTACAATAATTAAGCTAGGTAAAATAATTTTCGAAAATGAAATTCGCTTTGTTGTCAGCCAATATAAAAATGGTATTGTTATCGGAAAAAACCCTGGCAGTCCCTTACTTAAGGTAGCCATAAAAATAAAAATTCCTGCAAGTATCCAAAATTTAATTGGTGAAGACGTAACTCGAAACGATTTATAAATTAATAAGGAAGCAGTTAACGTAAAAATCGTCATTGTATTTTCATGCATGTTATTGGAGTACGACCAAAAGCAAACGGGGATTGTAATCCACAAAATAACGGGTAACCAGCCCATTTTTTTATAAGACTCATTGTTTCTATAAATTTCTTTCCATAATAAATTAATAAGAAACGCTGTTATACACATAGCTAAAAATGTGTATGACCTTTCAATGTACATGCTATCTCCAAATAGTTTAAAGAAAATAGCTTGAATTCCGAATACAAGAGGAGGCTGTTCATGAAATGCATTTAGTCCGGCAAGATTGTGTAAACTAAATTGCGGAAACCAAAATGTTCCAATGCCATTACCTAAATTATGTGCAACGCTAGTGTAAAGCATACCATCCATAAACATTCCATCTTTAATTAAAGTTGGAACAGTAAGAATAATTAAAACACTAATAGCAATTAGCCAAAATGGAGTATGCGCATTAAGTAATTGTTTTTTTTGCATAACTCATCAGTTACAACTAGTCCTGAACTGCATTAGGTAAATGAATCGTTAATTTTTTATATTTTAAATCATAATGATCTCCTAAAGCCATCACATGTACAGTTAAGTTTTCAATTGAAACAGGCGCACCCATTTCAACATCACTGATACTTGTATTACGCATATGTGTGGCATCTACTAACATAATTAACCCTGATCCAATGGCTTCCATACTATTACCTTCAGTAATAAGTAATCCAGCATCTTCGCCTAAGCCAATTCCTAAATTAATAGGATTGCTGGCACAAGCATATAATAAGCGGCCAATGCGTCCACGTTGCACAAAGTGAGTATCAATAATAACATTATTAATAAAACCTAAACCACCTGTAATTTTAACTTCGCCTTTGTGCAATGCCTCGCTACTACTACCTTGATATATCATATTATTTGAACTTGCAGCTGCACCAGCAGAAGTTCCAGAAATAAGGAAGTTCTGATTTTCATATTTATCAAGTAATAAATGATGAAAGGTTGTTCCTCCAAATATTGCAGTTAAGCGTAATTGATCGCCACCAGTAAACATCACAACGTCTGCATTTTTTAGTCGTTCAATGTTTTCGGTTGAGTTTGCTTCCTCTCGTGTTTTAATATTTAAAACACCAACATTTAATACGTTTAACTGAGCAAACGCTTTTACATACTCTTCTCCAACTTCTTCCGGAATACTTGATGCGGTGGTAATAATTTCAAATCGAGATTCATTATTTTTTATAGATTCAGTAGTAATTCGTTTTAAAATTCCTTTCTCAAAAAATTTTAAATTTCTTTTTAAGTCTGCTTCACTTTCCGAAAAACTTCCTCTATCTACTGAGCCACCTATTATGACTAATTTACCTTTTGGATTACTCATTTTTAAAAAATTTATATGACAAATTTAACTTTCTAGTCTTTATAATTTAACTTAACCAAATTATATTTTAACTTTATTTTAAACAGAAATCAATTTATTTGAAAAAAAACTTTAAATTGAGAAAAATTACAGGTATCATGAAAATTATTGAAATTAAAACCCTTCGCGGCCCAAACTATTGGTCTAATTTTAGAAAAAAGCTAATTGTAATGAAGCTTGATATTGAACAATTAGAAGAGTTGCCAACAAATAAAATAGATGGTTTTGCAGATCGTTTAGAAAAGCTTATTCCGTCAATGGTTAAACACAGATGCTCTAAGGAGTATGCCGGTGGTTTTTTTGAGCGTGTAAAGGAAGGTACTTGGATGGGGCATGTAGTGGAGCATATTGCTTTAGAAATACAAACTTTGGCAGGGATGGAATGTGGTTTTGGTCGCACCAGAGGCACCGGTGCACCAGGAATGTATCATGTGGTTTTTTCGTACATGGAAGAAAATGTTGGGAACTATGCAGCAAAAGCATCGGTAAAAATAGCTGAAGCATTAGTTGATGGAACTGATTATGATTTAGATGCAGATATAAAATTGATGCGTCAAATGCGGGAAAAATCACGTTTTGGGCCAAGCACCGGAAGTATAGTTGATGAAGCTGTTGCTAGAGATATACCTTTTATTCGTTTAAATAGCGAGTCGTTGGTGCAATTAGGATATGGTAAAAACCAAGTTCGGTTTCGAGCAACTATGACCGATAAAACATCTTCTATTGCTGTAGATTTAGCCAGCAATAAAGATGAAACCAAAAAAATGTTGCAAGAGGCGGCTATACCGGTTGCAAAAGGAATGTGTATAATGTACGAATCGGAAGTTGAAGAGGTAATTGCAAAAGTTGGCTTTCCGTTAGTATTTAAACCGTTAGATGGTAATCATGGTAAAGGAGCGTCTATAAATGTAAAAACATTAGAAGAAGCAAAAGCAGCTTTTGAACATGCTAAAAAATATTCACGTAAAATTATTGTAGAAAAATTTATTACCGGTTTTGATTTTAGAATCTTAGTCATTAATAATCGTTTTATTGCTGCTGCCTTAAGAGAACCAGCTCATGTTATTGGAGATGGAGTTTCAACAATTCAACAATTAATTGATATTGAAAATAAAGATCCACGCAGAGGTTACGGACATGAAAATGTATTAACTGAAATTAGTATTGATAGAGAAACTGATGAGCAACTTGCTAAATATAATTACACTCTTAGCACTATTTTAAAAAAAGGAGAACAATGTTATTTAAAAGGAACGGCTAATTTAAGCACAGGAGGCACTTCAACCGATGTAACCGATATTGTTCATCCACATAATATATTTATTTGTGAGCGCATTTCACGAGTAATTGGATTAGATATTTGTGGTATTGATATTATGGCAACTAATTTGAGCGAGCCATTAGAAGTTACTGGTGGTGTTGTTTTAGAAGTGAATGCAGCTCCAGGTTTTAGAATGCATTTAGCACCAGCAAATGGACTGCCTCGTAATGTAGCTGCTCCTGTAATTGATATGTTGTATCCTACTGGCAAATCATGTCGTATACCCATTATTGCAGTTACTGGTACAAATGGTAAAACAACCACAACGCGTTTAATTGCACACATTGTTAAAAATAACGGTTTCCGAGTTGGCTTTACAACTTCTGATGGTATTTACGTGCAAAACTCTATGTTAACAAAAGGGGATACAACGGGGCCAGTAAGCGCCGAGTTTATTTTAAAAGATCCTACTGTTGAATTTGCAGTTTTAGAAACAGCACGTGGTGGTATTTTACGGTCAGGTTTAGGTTTTGGTAAATGTGATGTAGCTGTTGTAACTAATATTCAGGAAGACCATATGGGTTTATCGGATATTAATACTTTAAAAGATATGGCTAATGTTAAAGGTGTTGTGGCGAGAGCTGTAAAACGCGATGGTTACGCAGTTTTAAATGCAGATAATGAACATTGTGTTTCTATTTCTAAAACCACGGATTGTAAAATAGCTTATTTTAGTTTAGATGAAAATAATCCTGTAATTGTTGAGCATTGCAAGAAAAATGGAATTGCTGCCATTTATGAAAATGGTTATATCACTATTAAAAAAGGAGATTGGAAATTTAGAGTTGAAAAAGCATCTCATGTTCCATTAACATTTGGAGGCAAAGTAACATTTAATATTTATAATGTTTTAGCAGCAACATTAGCGTCATACGTTTACGGTTTTACAATTGAAGATATTAAAATGAGTTTAGAAACATTTATTCCTTCGGCAGCGCAAACACCAGGACGAATGAATATTTTTGATTTTAAAGAATATAAAGTGATGATTGATTTCGCTCATAATGCCGATGGATTTAGAGGTATTAAAGAGTTTTTATCAACCATTGATTCACCACTTAAAATAGGAATTATAACTGGTACAGGTGATAGAAGAGATGATGATATTAGAGATATGGGAAGAATTTCGGCACAAATGTTTGATCATATTATTATTCGTCAGGATAAGTTTTTAAGAGGCCGACAAGCAGATGATATTGTAAAATTATTAGTGGAAGGAATTCATGAAGAAAATCCTAAGCAATCTTACGAGTATATTCCTAAAGAAGTGGAGGCCTTAAAACATGCCTTATCATTAGCAAAACCAGGAACATTTATTACAGCTTTAAGTGATGTGATTGATAATGCGATTGAAGTTGTTCAATCTTATTTAGATAAAGAAAGAGGAGTTTAATTTTTAAGAAAAATAAAAATGTCAAAAACAAAAATTACAATAAATAATAATGGCTCAATAAAATTAGAAGGTGACTTTGAAATTGTTGACAGAGCAGGAAATAATTATGATTTAGGTGGAAGAGAAATTGTTTCGCTTTGTCGTTGTGGTCTTTCAAAAAATAAACCTTTTTGTGACGGCGCCCATAATGGTAATTTTGACCATGAAGCAACTGCTTTTGCATTGCCTCCAAAGAAATAGTTATTTAATGATAACTATCAGCTTTAACAAGTTGTAATATCATATTTTATTTGAGGCACTATCTTTAATTTAGTGTTCTAAAAAAATAAAATATGGATCATTTTGGAGACAGAGTAGTTACATTTTTAAAAAATGCAGCTACAAATTTAGAAGAATTACAAGTGCAAACCGCTTTAGGTAAGGCTGAACTTTCTGATAAGTTTGAGGATATTAAAAAAGATGCTAAAAAAAGTGTTCAGCATTTAAAATCAGAAGTAAATGCTTTTGTAGATGATAGGAAAGAAACTTATAATCATTTGAAAGCAAAATTGGAGCATTTAGAATTGCAATTGGCGCTAGGAAAAGCTGATACAATGGATGAAATTCGTGAACAAAAAAAGAAGTTATCTCATGCTATTCAAGATGTAAAAAGAGTATTAGCTAAGGATTAACTTAGTTAATATTCTTAATCTTTTTTCAACCATCCGGTTATGCTCATTCGCCTTTGTTGTGTTATTGAAACCTCATGTGCTAATTCGTTACTTTTAAAAAAAACAGTTTTGCCCTGAGTTGGCGAAATTTCTTGATTATTATTTAATTGGTGAATTAATAAATTACCTCCATCTTCTTCTTTCCAATCATTATTTAAATAACTAATTAAAGAGTATTGTCTGCTTTGATTATTTTGAAATTGATCCAAATGTTTTTTGTAAAAGCTACCAATTTCGTATAGCGAGTAATGAAATTCGTATCCTGTAATGCCAGTATAACAACTGTGATTAAGATATCGAATGAAATCTTCAATATGATCAAAAAATTCATTCTCAAATTTATTGTCATGTTTTCTGTCTAACCAATAAATTGAATCGCCTCTGATGGAGTTATTGTGTGCTAATTTTTCTGCATTGCCTGTTCCTGCTGCAAACATTAATTTTTGTTCAAGCAAGGAAAGTAAATTAATTTTTAGATTTTCTGCTAAATCATTCTTTAAAAAATTAGCAGATATTCCTACCTTGTTTTCAATAAAACTTGCAATTAGTATTTCAAAATCTTTTTCCAATGGCTTATTTAAGCCCGAATAGACAGACATGTTTGCAAGTTAACTAATAAATGATTGATTGCAGATAAATAATTCCATTAAGCCATATTTCATTTATAAATTAATAGGCTGTCCAACCTCCGTCGGCTGTAATTACGGCACCATTGATAAAACTTGAATCGTTGCACGCTAAAAATAATGCTGTAGTAGCAATTTCATTTGATTCACCAGTGCGAGGCATATTACTTCCTCCAGACACACAACGTTCATAGCCAAATTTATTTGGTTTCATGTCTTTGCCAATATTTGTATTAACGCCTCCGGGGGCAATGGCATTACAACGAATTCCTTTTTGTGCATACATAAATCCTATATTTTTTGTAAGTCCAATTAATGCATGTTTAGAGGTGGTGTACGACAAGCCAGCCCGCGAACCAAATAAGCCACCCACGGATGCAATATTAATAATAATACCATTTCCTTGTTTTAGCATTATTGGAATGGATAATCTACATGCATAAAACGGACCATTTAAATTTACATCCATGACACGATCCCATAATTCATTGGTCACATAATCAATTGGCATAAAATCATCCATTACGCCCGCATTATTAACCAAAATATCTAAGGTTTTGAATTTTTTGATGGTGTGTTCTATTAGATTAGTAATATCTAATTCGCTTGCAACGTTGCATACTAAACCTATGGCTTTGCCTCCTTCATTTATAATTGAATTTACAACTTCATCAATTTTATTTTTATGTATATCTGCCACTACTATATTCGCACCTTCTTTTGCAAATAATTGAGCAATCGCTTTTCCCATTCCTGATGCCGCTCCTGTTATGATAGCAGTTTTGTTTTCTAGTTTTTTCATGTTATACAGATTTATTATGTAGATCAAGTGAATGACTGAATAAAATATTCTTTGAACTAAATTAGTGTCTTTAGTTTAAGAAAGCTATGATTTATAACGACTTCCAAATTGATTTCCTTAATTGGATTTTATGTAGAAAATATACCATGGTTTTATTTTATATATTATGTTAAAATTTATTTTAACTAAATAAACTATTTGTGTTTAAGTGAATATGAATGGTGCACTGTTAGTATGACTTTTCCTTCTAAAATGAAGGTTTTACGGAATATTGTTTTTTTTAAATTATTTTTTAAAACAATTTGTAAATCTATTCTCAATGATTTGAAACAACTCCAAGGTTTTAAGTTTAAGTAATTAGTTGGTTATGATAACCGTCAACACATAGCTTGATTGGGAGCATAAAAATAGCCTCGTTGCGTATATAATTTTACGTAAACTATTTATTGAAAATTCTAAACCAATAAAAATTAAATCATGAAAAACGAAAAAATAAATATGATAAGCGCTTTTATTATTTGTATACTTTTTTTTACGTCTTCACTATGCGCATTAACACATAAGTCGGTTGCTTCTGGCAATTGGAGTACGGCATCAACCTGGAATGCGCCTGCGGTGCCAGCTTGTGGAGATTCTATTGTTATTCAGGCAGGACATACTATAAGTGTAACAAATCAACAAAATTACAGTGGATGCGGCACTCCTTTAAAAATAATAGTATATGGTGAATTGAGATTTTTTAATGGCAGTAAATTAAGTTTACCATGTAATTCGTATGTTTTAGTTTTGTTGGGTGGTAAAGTGCAAGCTGATGTTGGATTGAGTAATTCTAATTACATTCAAATTTGTAATAATGTGGAGTGGAATTCGAATAGTATTTTAAATGGTTTAGCTTGCCTTCCTGCTAGTTTACCTATTTGCGCATCTGTTCTTCCGGTTGAGATAGTTGGATTTAAAGCTGAACTATGCAATGAGGATAACATTTGCTTTAATTGGCTAACAGCAACTGAAACTAATTCTAATTATTTTGAAGTAGAGCGCGCCACGGATGATTTTAATTTTAGAGTAATATATGCAGCAAACTCTAAAGCGCCAGCTGGAAATAGTTATTACACAATTTCATATTCAGGAATTGATAAAAAGCCACTAAATGGAATTAACTATTACCGATTAAAGCAAGTTGATAATGATCATCATAGTAATTATAGTAAAGTAATTTCCGTTCATTTGGCTTTAGAACAGGGATTGAAGTTTCTAGTTTTTCCTAACCCTAATTCAGGCGAATTTACAGTGCAAATTACTGGATTAAAGAATGATGAGAATATTACTGTTTTTTTAAGAGATACTGATGGATCTATCGTATATAAGGCCATGCATCATGTTACTGCAGATGATTCGCTTTTAAAAGTTAGTTCGCCATTTAAATTAAATCATGGCTCCTACTTTTGCTCTTTTATTATTGATAATACAGAATATGTTGTTCGAATAATTGTAGATAATCGTTAAAAAACTATTTTTAAATGGTCGAATTTTCTTGAATTTTTCCTTTCAATCTACCAAGAAATTTTATTACAAACATTAAGTGTTTTTCACAACGGTAATTGGCTTTATTAGTTCGGAATATCAAAAAATATGGACTTCAAATTATAGTATAGGTTTTGTAAAATATATAATTTAATTTTGAATAGTTAATATTCATTTGAGAATAAAATTATATGAAGCAAATAATTTACATTTTTATTTTACTATCCACATTATTTCAAACACGCATTTTTGCTCAATCTGTAAAAGATTCAACCGTTCGTATCTTAATGGTTGGAATGCATTTTAGCGGTCAATTACCCAAGTATGATTTAGAAAAACGTTTTGGTGCAAATTTTAGTGTAGGAAGTAGTTTTATATGGAAAACTAAACATAACCTATTATTTAGCGCTGAAGGAAGTTATTTTTTTGGAAGTAATGTTAAAGAAGATGTAGTTGCTGGATTGAGAAATGAAAGTGGTTCAATTACAGATAATGAGGGATACCCAGCAGACTTGCGATTAACTGAAAGGGGTTGGAATTTTTATGGTAGTTTTGGATACCTGTTTTCAAAGTTAGGAAATAACCCTAACTCTGGCGTATTTGCTACTATTGGCGCTGGTTGGATGCAACATAAAATTAAATTATATGATGCGAACCAAAAAATTGCAGCAGTAGATAAAGATTTGAAAAAAGGTTATGACCGTTTGAGCGGTGGATTTGGTTTAACACAATTTATAGGTTATAAGTATATTAGTAATAATCGCTTGGCTAATTGTTATTTTGGATTTGAGTTTTATGAAGGCTTTACAAAAAGTCTTCGCGGATTTAATTACGATACTGGATTAGTGGATAATCAAAAACGCTTTGATATGTTGATGGGTTTTAGATTTGGTTGGGTACTGCCACTATACAAGCGCACAAAGGATTACTATTACAATTAATTTCCCGCTTCTATTACTAATTGGAAAGTAACTATTGTCAGCAAGAAAACTCACTATTTTTGAGTGCTTGCAAGAAAGTGTCAGATGTTAGTCATTTTTATAGCTTTTAAAATGGTTACTGTAAGATGATTGCTTCAACAATTTCAGAATCCATCATCCCATCAGCATTAATTGCTTTTGTGCAAATTTTGACAGATTGGTTAACTAATTTCTCGTTAAAGGAGCTCCCAACTTTAATATAATTTTCAGTAAAACCAAACATCATTCCATTTTTGTTTTCATGCTCAAACAATACGCTATATTCTTGGTTGAGATGCTTTTCATAAAACTCTCTCATTTTTTTTGCCGATAAAATACGTAGCATTTTATTTCTACGTTTGCGCTCAGCATAATCCACTTTACCTTCTAATGTAATAGCCTCCGTATTATCTCGCTCACTGTAGGTAAAAACATGTAAATAGGAAATGTTTAAAGAGTTAATAAAGTTATAGGTGTCTAAAAAATGCTCATTCGTTTCGCCCGGAAATCCTACTATGACATCAACTCCGATGCAGCAGTTAGGCATTAGTTCTTTTATTTTAGTAACACGCTCGTGATATAATTCTCGTTTATAACGGCGTTTCATTTTACCTAAAATTTCATTATTCCCACTTTGCAAAGGAATGTGAAAATGAGGCATAAATCGTTTAGAATTTGCCACAAATTCAATCACTTCGTTGGTTAATAAATTTGGTTCGATAGAAGAAATACGAATGCGCTCAATGTCTTCAACTTTATCAAGCTCTGTAATTAAATCCAGAAAATTATATTCTTTACGTTTTTTAGTGTCTTTGTCAATATCAATACCATAGCCAAAGTCGCCCAAATTAACTCCTGTTAATACAATCTCTTTAACACCAGTAGCTGCAATTTTTTTTGCGTTAGCAACAGCGTTTTCAATTGTATCACTGCGGCTTTTACCACGAGCCAAAGGAATGGTGCAAAATGTGCAACTGTAATCGCAACCATCCTGAACTTTTAAAAAGGAACGTGTTCTGTCTCCGGCCGAAAATGAATCTACAAATGTATTTACATCCGAAATTTCACAATTATGAATTTCGGTATGCGTATTTTTTCCTGAAAGGTTGATGTAATTTAATAATTTAAATTTTTCGGAAGCTCCTAAAACAACATCCACTCCTTCGATATTTGAAATCTCATCGGGTTTTAACTGAGCGTAGCAACCTACAACGGCAATAAAGGTTTCCGGATTTTTAGATAAAGCAGATTTAACTATTTGCTTACATTCTTTATCGGCATTTTCGGTAACAGAGCAGGTATTTATAACGCATACATCAGCACCTAAATCAAAAGCAATTTTTTCAAATCCTTTTTCTTGCATTAAACGTGCAATAGTGGAAGTTTCTGAAAAATTTAGTTTACAACCAAGTGTATGAAATGAAACGGTTTTTCCTGCAAATGACATGGTTCAAAGATAGGGCTTTTTTAGATAAACAGGATTACTTTACCAATTTCATCTCGTTTAATAAATAACCTGCTCCTGCAAATTTATCTATTACAAATAATGTATAACGCACATCTAATACAATGTTTCTGCATTGGTTTGGATTATACATAATGTCGCTCATGGTACCTTCCCAGTTTCTATCAAAGTTGGTTCCAATTAATTGGCCTTTTGCATTAAAAACAGGGCTACCGCTATTGCCACCGGTGGTATGGTTACTTGCAGTAAAAGCTACTTGTAATTTGCCGTCTTTGTTAGCATATGGTCCGTAATCTTTTTTATTATATAAGTCTTTTAATTTTGTTGGCACATCAAACTCTTCGTCATTTGCAATATATTTTTCCATAATACCCTCTAAGGTTGTGTAATAATTATATTCAACGCCATCTTTTGGTTTGTAGTTATTTACTTTTCCATATGCTACACGTAATGTTGAATTGGCATCAGGATAAAACTTTTTATCTTTAAATAGTTCTTTTTGTCCTTGTAAGTATAGTTTTTGAAGTTCGTTAATTTCTCTCTCGTCATACTGAAATTGAGGAAATACAGAATTGCTATAATATTTTACAATGGCGCTGGTTAAAAAATATACAGGATCTCTTTCGTAAAGGTTAGTGTATTTTTCATAATCATTTAACATCGTTTCTGCTTTTTCTTTATCTACAAAATTGGTGTTTGAAAACAAAAATTCAGTTATTTTTTTTGCATCGTTATTATTGGCTACTATAAATGAATCTAATACGTAAGGTCGGTTATTTGATGATACACCTTTGATGTATTCATTAAGCATGGCTTCACATATTTTAATATCGGTTGGTTTATTGTAGTTTTTAAAGAAACCCAGTTTTTTATATTCTGCTAAAGTAGTTTCGTATGTGTTAGTGGCTCCTTTTTGTTTTTTCTTTAATTCATTATTTAAGGTAATAAAAAAGCGTGCATAATTAAATGCATCAATGGCCAATAAACACTCGCTATAATAATCTACTTGTTTGCTTAACGTTTTATATTCTGAATAAACTTTTTGCAGTTGCGGAAAAATGTTGCCATATTTTTCTTTTTTTAAAGGATCTGCATTTACAGCTGCGCTAAATTTGTTTTCAAATAATTGTTTTTTAGCAACAGCATCATAATTTTTTAAGCCATTCATTTCACCCATCCATTTTTTGTAGTAGTTAGCAATGCTTGCGTATTTTGTTGCATATGCAATTCTTACCGCATCACTTTGCAGCATATCGGCATTCATTATATTTAAACGTTTTTCTCTTAACGCTACTTTTAATGGATCGCTTTCGTTCATTATCATATCAACAGCATAGCTCGATAAATATTCCTGTGTACGTCCCGGAAATCCATATACCATGGTAAAATCGCCTTGGTTATATCCTTTCAAAGAAATAGGAATAACATGTTTTGGTTTGTAAGGAACATTATCAGCACTATACTCAGCTGGTTTGTTATCTTTATTAGCATAGATGCGAAATACAGAGAAATCAGCATTATGGCGAGGCCACATCCAATTATCACTTTCGCCACCAAATTTACCAATAGAGGAAGGAGGTGCTCCAACCATTCTTACATCTTTAAATGTTTCAACTACAAATAAATAATATTCGTTGCCATAAAAAAACGGTTTGATAAATGCTTCGTAATGCGTGCCAGCTATAGCTTCTTTTTCTAACGCTTTCATATTTGCTTTTGTAATTGAATCTTTTTTTGATTCAGTGCTGTTTGCCGTAATTCCTTTTAGTACTTTAGCTGTAACATCTTCAATACGTTGAATAATAGTAGCGTTTAGGTTTGGCGTGTAAACTTCTTCTTTCTTATTCATAGCCCAAAAACCGTTTGTTAAATAATCTTTTTCAACGGTGCTATGATAAGCAATTGCAGAGTAGCCGCAATGGTGATTGGTTAAAATTAAACCTTGATCAGAAACAATTTCAGCGGTACAGCCACCTGCAAACTGAACGATGGCATCTTTTATACTTGATTTATTAACGCTGTAAATTTGTTCGGCAGTTAATTTTAGTCCGTTTTTTTTCATGTCTTTCATATTCATGGCATTTAAAAGTTGTGGTAACCACATACCTTCATCTGCTTTTGATATTAAAGAAATTATGAGTGTTAATGCTAATAGGGTTTGTTTCATTTTATTTTTTTATAGTTTAACCGCAAAAGCGGTGTTTTTTTACAAAGGAAACAGAGTTTTGTTCTCGACTCCGCTCGAACTGACAAGGAGTTACATACTTCTAATTAATTCTTTCATTAATAAAGTCATTTTAGGCTCTTGCATATTAGCAATGTGTTGCACCTCTTCATGACTCACATTTTGAACATCGCCTTCAACCCCTAAATCAGTCACAATACTAATACCAAATACTCGCATACCGCCGTGTTTAGCAACAATAACTTCTGGCACAGTGCTCATTCCCACTGCATCTGCCCCAATTCGTCTTATATAACGGTATTCGGCTGGTGTTTCAAAGCATGGTCCAGTTAAGCCAGCATAGGAACCTTGACTGACTTTAATATTTTTTTCTTTTGCAATATCAACTGCAAGCGCTATTAATTTTTTGTCGTAAGTTTCACTCATATCCGGAAAACGAGGTCCTAGTTCAGCAATATTTTTACCAATTAATGGATTGGTAGGAAATAAATTGATGTGATCGTTGATAATCATAATTTCACCAATTTCAAATTCCGGATTCATACCACCACTTGCATTTGAAACACAAACAGTATGAATGCCCAAAGCCTTCATCACTCTTACGGGGAACGTAATTTGTTGCATGTTGTAGCCTTCATAAAAATGAAAGCGACCTTGCATTGCCATTACTTTTTTGCCACCTAATTCTCCAAAAATTAATTTACCACTGTGTCCTTCCACTGTACTAACAGGGAAGTTTGGAATTTCCTCGTATGGTATAATAAACTCAGCGCTTATTTCTTTTACTAATCCGCCTAATCCTGTTCCTAAAATAATGCCAACTTCTGGGCGAAAGTTATTTGTTTTGTCAAGAATATTTTTTGTGGTGAAATTTATTTGTTCTAACATAATTGATAATTGTTTCGTTGAATTCGTCGGTTTTATCTTTAAAATCTACTTCTATGGGTAAAGTGTACAAAGGTAACGTATTTGCTATATCTTGCAAGTCGTTACCTATTAATCTCATGGCATCTTTTTCAGTAGTAACTATAATTTTGTTTCCTCCTTCAATAGCATCTAATTCTGATTTGATATACGCTAAATCATCTATTGTAAAAATATGATGGTCTGAAAATTTAATATGTTTTACTTCGCCTGCATATTCTTTAAGGTACGTAACCATTGGTGTTGGATTGCCGATACCTGTAAAAAGAACAACTCTGAATCGGTATAAATCATTTAATGTATTGATGGTTTCTAACGGATTTTGAAAACCTGCGAGTTCCCCATATTTAAGCCAACTAAAAAATAGCTGCTGATGAGCAAGAGGTTTAAGGTCTTTTATGATATTTCGAATTTCAATGGCTGTGGTTTTTTCGGGAGTTTTACTAATAATTATAATATCAGCTCTATTAATTCCTGTTTTTGATTCTCGTAAAGTTCCAACAGGCATTAATGAATCGTTTATATATAAATTTGAAAAGTCGCTAATTATTATTTTAAGTTCACAATTTAATGCGCGATGCTGAAAGGCATCATCTAAAATTATCAAACTAGGAGGTTCGGTAAATTGAAGCATTTTACTAACTCCCTTTACTCGGTTTGCTTCCACACAAATATCTAATTCTGGATTCTTTCTTTTATACTGCAAAGGTTCATCACCAATTTCAAGAGCGGTGCTATTTTCAGAAGCGCAAATAAATCCATTTGTTTTTCGTTTGTAACCTCTGCTTAAAACGGAAATTTTAGTATTACTTTTTAGTAGCTTTATTAAATATTCAACATGCGGTGTTTTGCCAGTACCTCCAACAGATAAATTCCCTACACAAATTGTATGAATATCAAATGATTTGCTTTTTAAAATATCCCAGTCATACAATATGTTTCTAAAAAATGTAATAATGCCGTAAATAACAGCAAACGGAAAAAGGACTATTTTTTTTAAAATCACTTCAATAATATAAAGTAGTGAATTTAGGACGTTTTTGTTAAAAAAGGAAATATTTATTAAGTAGCTTATGATTTTCTAAATGTAGGACAGTAGAGTAATCATGAAGTTTTATTTAAATAATTTTTAACCTGTACACTAGCGGAATAAAGAAATATGTCCGTTACGGATAATTTTTTTGTCAGTAATTTTTTGAATAGCCTCTAAACGATATACGTATATATCGTCAGGACAAGGATTACTTTTAAACTTCCCATCCCATTTACCAGTAATATTGTTTGAGGAATAAACCGTGTTTCCCCATCTATCAAAAATAGTTAAAGAAAAATAGGAGTATTCGCATTGAAAAACAGGCCAAAATAAATCGTTTTTCTCATCTTCGTTTGGTGTAAAACTGTTTGGAATAAATATTTCGCAATCACAATTTTTATACTTTATAAGTACACTATCTGTTTTTATACCGCAATTTTTTGAGGTACTTTTTACCCAATAAATACCTTCTTTTGTTGCATTTATAGAAGGTGTATTTGCCCCGGTATTCCAATAAATTTTAACATCTGAACTTGCTTTTACCGACAATAATTTATTCGGTTCATTTTCGCAAATTAAAATCTCTTTACCAAAATTTGGAATAGCAAAATTAGCATTGGTAACTTTAAATGTATCTATAAATGAGCATCCTTTATTGTTTAATTTTAGCCAATAAATTCCTTGCTTATCAATTTTTATTCGATCAGTATTTTCGCCATTGCTCCACAAATAGCTGTATCCTTTATTTTTATATTCTACAATAATAGGATTACCACAAATAACGGTATCGTGCATTTTAAAAGTTGGCCTATCATTAAATTTCAAATAAGTTGTATCGATCAATATTCTCTTTCCGTCAATTATTTTAATAATGTGCAATCCCTTATATTTTACATATAATTGTTTTGCGTGCACAATAATTGCTTTTGGAGTTTGCCATGTAAATGTGGCTTCTTTACTTACTTTATTTTCTGGAAATTTAATTAAGGAAGAATCTCCTGCACAGATAAAAGTAGTATCAGGCAGAAAATTAAGGGCTTTAGTTTGAGCACTATTGCTCTTCAGCAGTAAGCTAAAGAAAATAAAAAATATGTATCTTTTTAAAATCAAGTAAAAGTAGTTTGTTTTTATCTTTGTTCTAGTAATTGTATATTAATTTAATGCAAAATTTAGGCATTTAAATCTGTAAAAAAATGGTTATTTGTGTTCCTTCTTGTGGTGGATTTAATTGCGTCTTGTCAATGATTTCTACTTTTTGATTTTTCCCCGTTAATTTGGTATTAAGTTCTAAAATATTCTCAATAGTTTTTGTACCTAATGATTTATGCCCCGCTTTTGCATATTCTTGAGCTTTATTAAAACCTATACCATCGTCTTCAATAATTATCAGCAAGGTATCATTTGGTGCTTTTGTAAAATGAATGTGTAAATTTCCGTGATTGTGCTTTGGCAGGATGCCATGAATAATTGAATTTTCGGCATAGGGCTGAATAATCATATTTGGGATTTTTACTTTAAGCGTATCAATGTCATCATCTACTTTTATAGTAAAATCAAACTTTCCTTTAAATCGTTCCTTTTCTAAATCTAAATAGTAGTTTAATCTCACTAACTCTTCTTGCAGTATTATTTCGCTTTGAGCTGCTTTTTCAATAATCATTCGAATTAATCGTGAAAATTTTGCAAGGTATTCGCTAGCTTTTAACGAATCGTTTATATTGATATAATTTTGTATAGAGGTTAATGAGTTGAAAATAAAATGTGGACTCATCAGAGAGTTCATAGCTTGATGCTTTAATAAATTAACTTGTCTATCTTCCTGAACTTTTCGAGTAGCCTTTGTTCTTACTCGTTTTATAACTATGAGTGCAACGAAAAGAATAATGAACAATGCGCCAAATATAATAGATAAGGTAAACCAAGCTGTTTGCTTAAAGGGAATATCTTTTTGTATGGTTATTGTAATTGGATCGCTCCAATTTATTCCATCATAGGAGCAAATAATATCTAATTTATGAGTGCCTCCATCGATGGAAGTTAAGTGTATTTGCCTATTTTCTAAACTAAACCATCTTTTGTTATATTTATATCTGTAGTATTGTTTATTTGGTTTTACAAATAGCGGACTCGAAAACCCTATCATTACATCAGATTGAGTGCTATTTAATTTTAAAATAGAATTATTAATTTCCAGTAAACTACCTTCGGCATCAATAGTTGTGATAAATAATTTATTGGCTACTCGCAACTGTTTTAATAAGTCATTTATCTTGCATAGTGTTATACCCTTATCACTGCAAATACAGCAATTGTCGCCTTCAAAAAGAACATCATTAATAGTATTTGAAAGTAGTCCGTTTGATTTATTATAAATAACAATGGGATTAAATTTATTATCGCAAATAAATAAACCGTCTAAAGTGGCAATCCAAATTTTATTTTGATAGAATTTTATCTTTTTAACCGCCGTTAATTGTTGTTCTCCAATTTGTTGAATGAGTGCCGAGTCTTCAAAAATAGTAATCCCATTTTCATGCGCTAAATACGTTTTGTTTTCATAATGCTCAATATGATTTATTCCAAAACTAAATAATTGGTTTTTATAATTTTTATAAGTTTTGTTTTTAAAAGAATAGATGCTCAGGCCGTCGGATGTGCCGATAAATAACTTGTCTTTTAATTCGTAAATACTATTAATACGCGTTCTGTAGTCAGGGAATGATATTAATGTATCTACTACACTGTATTTTGGAGACGCATAGTTTTTTATTTTATACAAAGTTCCAGTTCCATCAGCCATATAAGCTTCTGTTGTATTTTTACAATATTTGAACAATCTGGCTGCAATTGGAAAGAAATTGTAAAATGAATTATTAATCAAAAATGATCGCTGAGTATTTGCTGACGAATTTATTTTTGAGTAAACAACATTTTTTTCTGAAGGATGAATGCCGTAAACTACTTCATTAAATAATTCATCAGGAGGAATAATTGTTTGCGTATTGTTATTTGTATAATCAAAAATAAATAATCCATTATTGGTGGCTACAACAATACTTTTTTCTATAAACGAAGCGCTACTTACAGGCAATATTTTGCGTCCTGATGTAAAGGAGATATTTTTAAGTTGTGGATTTTGAATAAAGTAAATGCCATCATTAAAAGTGCCAATCCAAATATGATCGTCGGTATCTTTAAAAATGCAATTAATCAATACTTTATCAATGCCCAATAAATCAAAGGCATCGTAAGTAATTTCATTTTCAATCACGTATAAATTATCATCAGGAATATTTGTGAACCAAATGCGTTGGTATTTGTCTACTATTAATTTACTTACTCGTGCAGAATTATTGGCACTAAAGAAACTATTAGTTTTTTTTGTTTTTACAGGAATTGTTTTAACTATTTTATTGTTTTCTATACAATAAATAGCATTTTCACTTCCAACAAATAAAGTTCCATTAGAATTTTCTGTAATTGAAAAAACAGCTATTTCTTTTCCTAAGTTTAATTTGGTTTGCTCGCCATTTTTGTATTCGTACAAGCCATCTGTTCTACCAACTAATACTTGGTTTTTTGTGGTTTTAAAAAGTGCAAAGGCTTGGTTTTCATTATCTACTTTTTTAATTTGATCGTTAAAATACTTTCCCGAATTTAATTCGATTGCTGAAACAGAAATCTGATCATTTAATGAATAGCTATATTCTTTATCAATAATTAATTCATCAACCGAATTAGTAAACACTAAGTTTTTAAGAAGTGAAGCTTCATTTTTTTGTTTATCGTATTCGTAAATTCCTTCTCTGCGATTTATAATAACTAAATTATTATTAAGGTTAAATCCAATGTTACGGATGTAATTAGATTTTAGAGGTGTTTTTGGCTTTATTTTCTCAAATTTGTAACCATCAAAATTATAAACGCCATTTTCGGTGGCTAAGTATAAAATGTGGTTTTTGTCTTGTTTAATAGCAAAAACATTTGCATTACTTAAACCATCTTCAGGTCCGTAATGCTGAAATGAAAAACTACGATTTTGGGCGAGAGAACTTATTACTGAAAATAAAGCGCCGAAAAAAAATAGATATAGCTGCCTTTTATACATGATATATCTTATAAAAATACTGAATAATTTTTTAGTGATTTTTTCATAGCTCCATAATAAAATTGTATTACGAAGAAATTTTAATTTACTTAGGAGTGACTGCTTTAGTTTTTAGAAACTCAGCAAATTCTTGAGAACGCGCTTTTGAAACTTGTATGCTTGTGCCATCTGCCATAATAATCGTTCCTCCTTCTGCATTTGAATATTCCTTAATAAAATCTATATTAATAAGGGATGAACGATGAATTCTAAAAAACACAGTAGTAGGTAAAATGGCTTCAAATTCTTTTAATGTTTTTGATGCTACAATTTTTTTATTGGTGTTTAAAAATATGTTTGTATAGTTATCAGAAGCTTCTAACCAAACAATGTCTTTGTAATCAATTAAAGTAAAACCCTTGCTGTGGTTTATTAATACTAAGTTTTTATCATTGCCTGCTGCTGGGGAAGCTGTTGTTGCTTTTTGTTCGTAATGCTTTACTACTTTTTTAACGGCACCTTGCAATTCGCTTAATAATAAGGGCTTAAGCAAGTAGTCAATTGCTCCGGCTTTTACCGCGTTTATGCCATGTTCGCTATACGCTGTTAAAAATATCAAACAAAAATCATGATGTACTAATCCATCAATCATTTCTAAACCACTCATTCCAGGCATGTTAATATCACAAAACACTACTTCTGGTTTAAGGTCTTGTATTATTTTTTTACCTTCCATACCACTTCCTGCTTCAGCAATTACTTGTAGTTCTGGGCAATAGCTAGCTAACATACTTTTAGTATTGCTGCGGCTATTTTCCTCGTCATCAATGATAATGGTTTTGAAAGTTTGCATAATTTAGTTTATTTGTAGGCTAATTTAATAAAAATTCAAATAACATTTTAATCATTTATTTAATGTGGCAACCGCTTGAGTAAAATACTGTTTGTTAATAGGTAGTAATTTGTATCTTCAACACATCATTAATTTTAATAACTATGAAGTCGTTTTTTTTATCTGTTGCTTTTTTTTCGTTTATTTCTATAAATTGTTTTGCTCAAAAATCGATATCTGTTGAAGATATATGGAGTAAATATGCGTTTAGGACAAATTCAGTAGGTGGATTTAATACCATGAAAGATGGGTTACATTACACTGACTTAGAAAAGGAAGGTGATTTTGATAACATTATAAAATATGAGTTAAAGTCAGGTAAAAAAATGGCTGTACTTGTAAAAGGTGCATCAGTAAAGGTGGGCGATAAAACGATTGATATTAGTGGTTATTCTTTTAGTCCGGATGAAACAAAATTGTTTTTTTCAACCGATGCCGAGGGAATTTACCGTCGTTCATCTGTTGAAACTAATTATGTATATGATCTAAAAACAGGCACAACCTCCGAATTATCAAATGCTGGAAAACAAATGTTTGCTACTTTTTCGCCGATAGGAAATAAAGTAGCTTTTGTAAGAGCTAATAATTTATTTATTAAAGATTTAAATAACGGAAAAGAAACCCAAGTAACCACCGATGGTAAAAATAATGAGATAAAAAACGGTTGGGCTGATTGGGTTTATGAAGAAGAATTTAGTAAAGCCAATTATTTTGAGTGGAATGCTGATGGAAGTAAATTAGCCTTTGTACGCTTTGATGAAAGTAAAGTGAAAGAATACACGTTTGATACTTATAACAATAATTTATATCCTGATAAAGTAACTTTTAAATATCCAAAAGCTGGCGAAGATAATTCGGTATTAACAGTACATGTTTATGATTTAATCAGCGCAAAAACAACATCTGTTGATATTGGCACAGAAACTGATATTTATATTCCGCGCATTCAATGGACCACTGACAAAAATACCTTGTCGTTGCAACGCATGAACCGCTTGCAAAATAAAGTAGAATTGATGTTTGCAAATGCATCGGATGGTTCAACAAAAACTATTTTAAGCGAAGAAGCTAAAACCTATATTGATATTACGGATGATTTAACTTTTTTACCAAATAATAAAGGATTTATATGGAGTAGCGAAAAAGATAATTTTAATCATTTATACCATTATGATAACACGGGCAAATTGGTAAATCAAATTACAAAAGGAAATTGGGATGTGGTATCTTTTAATGGCTATGATGAAAAATTAAACCTATTGTATTACATTTCAACAGAGCGAGGACAAATTAACAGAGATGTTTATAGTATTAAATTAGATGGAACAAATAAAAAACGATTATCAACCGCCGAAGGCACCTCAAGTGCTGATTTTAGTGCAGGTTTAAAGTATTATGTAAGTTCTTATTCAAATGCAAATACACCGCCTGTTTATGAGTTACATAGTGCCGATGGAAAACTAATTAAAGTGTTAGAAGATAATGCAGAGTTAAAAACGAAGATGAAAGAATACAATCTTTCAACCAAAGAATTTTTTACTTTTAAAAATACAGATGGTATTGAATTAAATGGTTGGATGATGAAACCACAAAATTTTGATCCAAATAAAAAATATCCTGTATATATGTTTGCCTACAACGGACCGGGTTCAAACGAATGTAATAATGCCTGGGAAACTTATGATTTTTGGTGGCATTCGCTTTTAAATCAAGAAGGTTACATGGTAGTTTGTGTTGACGGACGAGGAACTTTGGGGCGTGGACGTGAATTTAAACATTGCACGTATTTGCAATTGGGTAAATTAGAAACATTAGACCAAATTGATGCAGCAAAATATTTAGGAACTTTACCCTATGTAGATAAAACTCGTATTGGTTTTCAAGGATGGAGTTATGGTGGTTACATGGCTTCCTTGTTAATTACAAAAGGTGCTGATTATTTTAAATCAACCATTGCCGTTGCTCCGGTAACTAATTGGAAATTTTATGACAATATTTACACCGAGCGTTTTTTGCGTAAACCACAAGATAATAAAAGTGGATATGAGGATAATTCTCCGGTAAATTTTACCAAACAAATAAAAGGTAAGTTTTTACTAGTGCATGGTAGTGGCGATGATAATGTACATTTTCAAAACTCTATGGAATTAGCAAACTCTCTAGTAAAAAATAATATTCCATTTGATTTTATGGTTTATCCAAATAAAAATCATGGTATATACGGTGGTTACACGCGCACGCATCTTTTTAATAAGATGTTGAAGTTTGTGAAAGAGAATTTGTAGTGATTTATATCACTATTTGAGTTTATTGATTGCCTTGAAATTTAAATTTCTTATACAAGATAAGAGTAGTAGCAAAACAGTTAAATTTATTAAGCAATAAAATGCAGAAAAATAAGTTATTACCTTAAGCAAACCGCGAAAACGTTACTGGCAAGCACAAAAAAACGACACATTTGCTTTATACGTATAATATTTATATATTTGTACGTAAAAAACATATCATGGACACAAAATTGACACTTAAGCTTGAACAGACAATTATCGAAAAGGCAAAAGTCTATGCGAAACATCACAGAACTAGTCTTTCAAAATTAATTGAAAACTACCTGCTAAATATTACTAATGAAAAAGGTAAGGAAGAAAAAATAACACCATTGGTTAAAAGTTTATCAGGGATAATAAATCTCCCAGAAGAATTTGACCATAAAAAAGGGTATTCTGATTTTTTAATTAATAAATACAAGTAATGGAAAAAGTATTTGTAGACACAGATATAGTTCTTGACTTATTAAGTAATCGTGAACCATTTTATTCTCACTCAGCTCAACTGTTTTCTGAAGCAGACAAAGGTAAAATAAGAATACATGTATCATCTTTAACTTTTTCCAATTTGAATTACATTTTGTCTAGACAATATTCGGTAGATCAAGCAAGAAAAAAACTGCTTAAATTCAAAACATTAGTTACTGTTTTGTCAGTTACAGATAAAGTTATTGAACTTGCTCTATCATCCGATTTTAAAGACTTTGAAGATGGGTTGCAATATTTTACAGCAATTGAAAACAATTTAAAGACACTATTGACTAGAAATTTAAAAGATTACAAGACTGCCGACATAACAGTTATGACGGCAGAGCAGTTTTTGAAAGGTAAATAATTTGAAAGCAAAAATTATATTCATATGTTTATTCTGGACTTTTTTTTCTAGAGGATATTCTCAAACATCAAAAGGAACAGACTTTTGGGCTTGTTTTATGGAAAATATCAGCCTTTCGTCTAACGGACAACCTTATTTTTATTTCACTGTTGCATCAGATTATAACACAACCGGAAATATTTCGCTGCCTTTAACTGGACTTAGTATGAATTTTAGTGTAAATGCAGGTCAGCTTACAAAAGTATATTTGCCAAGTGCTATATATTACCCCAGTGGCTCAGAGGTAATTTCAAATTTCGGTTTTCATATTACTACTAATCAACCTGCAAGTATAGTAGCGCATCATCATCGAATTTTTTTTTCGGAAGCCACAACTGTTTTACCAACAACAGAAATAGCTGATAATTATATAGTGATGGCACACAAAGATGATGGAAGCGGATCAGTTTTTGGTTATTCTGAATTTTCAATTGTTTCTACCGCAGATAATAGCCTCATTGAGATTGTTCCGTCTGCATATACTAGTGGCGGTAAACCACCAGGATTACCTTTTTCAGTTACTTTAAACAAAGGTCAGATATATCAGGTGCAATCAATAAATGATTTAACAGGAACGACAGTAAGAGAAAAAAGTGGAAATAAAATTGCTGTTTTTTCAGGAGCAAATCGTTCAAATGTATTGTCAAGTTTTAATTGTAGTGGCGCAGACGATCATTTGTTTGAGCAAAACTATCCTGTTACAGGATGGGGAAATGAATATATTTCTGTTCCTTTTTTAAACTTTGGTGCCAATCAGTTTAGAATTCTGGCATCTCAGAATAATACACTTGTTCAATTTAATTGTTCAAATACCAAAATGTTGCAAGCTGGACAATATTTTGATACAATTTCTTCGAATCCGATGTATATAAATTCCCCTAAACCTATACAACTTGGACAGTTTATTACAAGTTGTAGTAATACAATGGCTGACCCTAATTTTGTTCTTCATAAGTCATTATCATACTATTCAAAAAAAGTAATTTTTGATGCATTTTCAGATTATGATACAAGTTTTGTAAATATTATTGTACGATCTCCTGCTACTTCATCTATAAATTTGGATGCAAATCAAGTCACCTTTAATCCCTTAATTTCTTATCCAAACTATTCTTATGCCCAGGTTCCGCTAGGCAAAGGCACACATATTATTCAAAGCGATAGTGGATTTTATGCTTTTGCATACGGTGCTAGCTTTCATGATGCATATGCTTATCAAACAGGCTATGATGGTTTCCGACAAACAGAAAATTCTATTTCTTTTAAATATTTAAATAATTTATGTCAGGATACAATAATTGGCTTTGAAATTATTCCAAATTTAAATTTCGATTCCTTTAACTGGCAATTTAGTAATGGAACGGTTTCTGTTGATCAAAATCCAAATGTTATTTTTAATGAATCAGGGAATTACACTATTTCCCTTTCGGTTACTGATAGCTTGGGTTGTATTTACGGAGGAAGTAATACTTTACAAATAAATGATTGCGGAACATATACAGTTTCCGCTTATTGTCCCAATGTTTTTACTCCTAATAATGACGGAAAAAATGATAAATGGAAACCAATATTTGACGGGAACATAAACTCGATTTTAAATTACGAGTTATATATTTATAATAGATGGGGATTAAAAATATTTGAAACAACAAGAATAAATGGATTTTGGGATGGGTATACAACAAGTGGATCATTATGTTACGAAGGTGTTTACTATTATGTTGTGAAATACAATACGAATGAAAATGGTCAATTAGCTCCTAAAAGCATGAATGGTTTTATTACACTAGCTCGATAGGCATGTTAATTTAATTCATCAAACAATAGTTCTTCAATGGTTATTCCTTAGCGTCTTTATTAATTTTATTACTAAGCTATTTTAGTTATATTTGGTAGTCTATTTTAATAATAAATGGGTTTAATATTTAAAAATAGTTATCGTCTCAAATGAGTAGTACTGAAATTAAGAAAGTTGGATTAGCCTTGCAAGGTGGTGGCGCACATGGTGCGTTTACTTGGGGTGTTTTAGATAGATTGCTGGAAGCGGAACATATTGTGGCTGATGCCATGTGTGGTACTAGTGCGGGTGCTGTTAATGCGGTTACTTGCGCGTATGGCTTACATATTGGTGGCCCCAAAAAAGCGAAAGAATTACTAGAGACTTTGTGGCGCAGAGTGGCGCAAGCGGGCAGTTTGTTTCAGCCAAGTACGTTTGATAAATTATTTAGTGATGGTGACATCTATAATTCGCCTGGCTATATGTTGTTTAATAATATGACGCAATATATGTCGCCTTATAATTTCAATCCTTTAAATTATAACCCACTCAGAGATATTTTAACGGATTTAATTGATTTTAAGGAATTGCACATGTACAATAAAAAGAAATTATTTATTTGTGCTACCAATGTTAAAACAAACCGAGCTAAAATATTTAGCAATAAAGATATTACTGTAGATGCTGTTTTAGCTTCTGCTTGTTTGCCAATGTTATTTCAAGCGGTACAAATTGATGGCGAATATTATTGGGATGGAGGTTATATGGGAAATCCACCAATTTTCCCTTTAATTACTAATACTAATTTACATGACATTGTTTTGATTAAAATTAATTCAATTAATATTAGTTCTGTGCCAACTACTGCCAGAGATATAGCAGATAGAGTTAATGAAATTTCTTTTAACAGCAGTTTAATAAATGAAATGAAGTTGATTCATTACCGTAATGAATTATTAAGAAATGGTATTTTAAGTTCAGATGATAAAGCAAATAGAGAAATTTATGTGCATACCATTTCCGGTTACGATGCTTTGAGTCAGTTAAGCTATAGCAGTAAAATGAATACATCTTGGGACTTCTTATTAAGCCTAAAAGAAAGAGGTAGACAAACAGCTGCAAAATGGCTAGAAACGGATTATAAACAAGTCGGAATTAAATCTACCTTTGACGTTGAGGAACATTTCTTCGAGAAATTTTAAGATTCTATTTTTGCGTTTGAAAACATTACATAAACATACTCTTTGTGGTAGATTTATACTGTATTTACTATTCGTATCTTTTAATGTAAATTCTCAGGTAAAATATCCAACGGATAGTAGTTTTATTAACATCCTTTCTAATTCAGATAAAGATAATTTTAAGAATTTGTCGATTTCAAAAATAGATACGTCTATTACTAATTTTCAAAATTACTTTCCTCGCAATACCAATGGCCATTTAGGTTTATCATCCGCTCCTTTGTTGATTGATTACAAATCAAAAGCACTTGGTTTTAATTTTTACACATTGCCCTATCAAAATGATATGATTAGCGCTGATGTTATTCATTATTTTCAAACAAAAGGGCCGTACGCTAGTTTGACAGGAGTTGCAGGGAGTAAACAAGAGCAATTATTTAAATTACTGTTTTCAAGTACTTTTAAAAATAAATTAAATATCACGTTGGCATTTAATCGTTATAGTGGTATTGGGTTTTATCAGCATCAGCAAAGTTTTACCAATAATTTTTATACTTCTTCAAACTATACTTCAAAAAATAATAGAGTAGGGTATTATGCTTTTGTATTATATAATAAAGTAAAACATCAAGAAAATGGAGGTATCTCCAACGATACTTTATTTCTCGAAAATGTTTCTATTAATAAATTTTTACTACCGGTTAATTTAAGTAATGCTAAACGCGAAGTAAGAAATACAACAATTGATGTAAATCCTTGGTTTCGCTTAAATAAAAAGGAAGATAGTTCAACGGTGTTTTCTCATTACTTGGATTATCAATTTAACTATGCAGGAAATTTTTCAAAGTATGTTGATTTGAATAGTGGTTCAGAAAATTTTTATAATGTATTTTATTTAGATACTGTTTCTACTCGTGATTCTTCGCATTGGCGCAGTATAAACAATGGATTGCACTATACATTAAAATTAAATACGATAGGTGCAAAATTAAAAGTGGGTTATAAAAATGAAATTAATCAAGTCTATCAATATGTAGATTCCACTTTTAGTAATCATTTTTTAAATGCCGGATTGTATGTAACACGTGCAAATTACTCGGGTTTTGCTAAAGCCCAATATATTGCCAGTGGTTCAAACCAAAATGATTACTCTATTGAAATTAACAATAGGTATACAAAAAAAATAGCGTATGATTTTTTTAAAACAGCCTTTGTTTTTAATCTAAATGCTACAGTTGAAAAACGTCATCCTGATTTTATTCATAATACTTGGAAGAGTAACCATTACACTTGGGCACATAATTTTTCACCAACTGATAAAATTCAATCTGTTTTAAGTGTGAGTACTTCGGATAATCGCTTTGATATTGGGATTGTTTTTCAGAACGTAAAAAATTTGATTTATTTTAATGAATTAGCTATTCCGGAGCAAACTCCTGTTTCTATTCAAAATATGTCAGCGTTTATACATAAAGATGTTTTGTTG
Organism: Bacteroidia bacterium; assembly: GCA_021740825.1. Lineage (GTDB taxonomy): Bacteria > Bacteroidota > Bacteroidia > B-17B0 > Aurantibacillaceae > UBA4416. The sequence continues at coordinate 35,768 of JAIOZA010000024.1, forward strand.
TTTAAACATTTAGGAATTAATGCTAAATACAATTATCAAAGTTCATCGTATCAGTCTATTGTAAGTGTTCCTAATCATATTATTAATGGAGCCTTATATTATCAAGGTAATTTATTTAAAAAAGCATTACAGTTACAAGTTGGATTTAATGCACAGTATTTTAGCGAGTTTTATGGTTATGCTTATATGCCGTCTACTAATCAATATTACGTGCAAACTAATAAAGCGGTTGGTAATTATCCTTTTGTAGATTTCTTTTTAAATGCCCGTATAAAACCGGTACGAATTTTTGTGAAGATAGACCATGTTACGCAAGGATTATTGGGTAACAATTACTCTTTAACTCCGGGTTATTTGCAAAACGATAGAGCTTTTAAATTTGGAATCAACTGGTTATTTTTTGATTAGTAAGAAATATAACTTACAATAGGATAATGATCCGTTAAGGTTTCCGTTAAGCGATGATAGTTTTTGCTTTTTATAGTTTTACTATGAAGAATATAATCAATTCTGAATTTAGGAAAATTTCCGGCATAGGTTTGTTCAAATCCTGAACCTGATTCAATAAATGCATCTTTTAAATCTCCTCTAATGGTATTGTAAACATAAGAAGCCGGTGTGTCGTTAAAATCACCACAAACAATTACGTTATATTTACAATTTGAAATATGAGCAGCTATTACATCTGCTTGAGTGGCTCTTTTTACAAAAGCAATTTTTAAACGCCTTAAAATAGTTTTACTTTTTTCTAACTCATCTTTAGTATCAGTTGTGTCGTTTTTAATTTGATCAAGAAATTTATAATCAGCTTTGTTAAATCTAATGGATTGTAAGTGCATATTATAAATACGAAAGGTGTCTTTTTTTATTAGAACATCCGTGTAAATACACAAATTATTGGCACTAGTATTAAACTCAATTTTTCCTTTTTTAATGATAGGATATTTTGTAAAGGTTGCAATTCCCCAATGGTCATTAGTTCTTAGTGTTGTTGTAAATTCAACATGATGATTTTTTGCATTAAGTAAACCTATTACGGTATCAATATTATTAAAATCGCCTTTTTCTTCAGAAGTATAAAATTCCTGCAAACACAGTATATCAGGGTTTTCTTCGGCTAATGAGGTTAAAATTAAGTTTCTACTTTCTTTATTTTTTCTCCAATTATATAAATCAAACAACATAGAATTATAACTCATTATTTTTACATCTTTATTTGAAATGGTATCAGTAGTTACATCAAATTGAATAAAACCAAGACACGTTTTAGCACTTAATAAAATGGCAATAAATGAAAATGATGCTTGAATTCTAAATTGAGCAAACCAATAAATGACAAATACAACATTTATAAATAAAATAATTGGAAAGGCTAATCCAAAAAATGCCAAAACCCAAAAATGATTTGGAGAAATGTATTTAGAAGCCATTGAACAAACAAGACTTACAATAAATACATAATTTATCCATAATAAAATTCTATTTATTTTAGATAACTTTTTTGCATTTCTCTTTGTGATAATTGCTCTAAGTTCAGAGATTGATATGTTTGATAGGAAGCTGATATGTTTATTTTTTTTATTTAGCTAATTGTTTTAACCACATAGAATCATAGGTTGTTTTTTTGTAAATAGTTCAAAATAGAAGCTTTGCTTTAATCATAGTTTTATCTATTTAAACTAAGTTTTCTATTTTAATCAGCGTATGTTTTTTTATTTTTTCTATGTTTCTATGTGGTTTAATTTATTGTATTAATCCATCTTTCATAACCAATTTTCTATCTGCCATATTTGCTAAAGTTTCGTTATGGGTAACAACAACAATAGTTTGTTTTAATTCATCTCTTAATGTAAAAAATAATTGATGCAAATTTTGTGCATTCTCGCTATCTAAATTCCCACTTGGTTCGTCCGCAAAAATAACTTTTGGATTATTTATTAATGCTCTTGCTACAGCAACGCGTTGTTGTTCGCCACCAGATAATTCAGATGGTTTGTGATTAGCGCGAGTTTTCACGCCTAATAAATCTAACAACTCATTGGCTTTTAATTCTGCTTCTTTTTTTGCTACTTTATTTATAAACGCAGGAATACAAACATTTTCCAAAGCAGTAAATTCGGGTAATAAATGATGAAATTGAAATACAAATCCAATATGTTGATTTCGAAACGCTGCTAATTTTTTGTCGTTTAATGAAGTGATATTGACGTCATTAAATAAAATTTCTCCTGAGCTAGGCCTATCTAACGTTCCTAAAATGGTTAGCAAGGTTGTTTTTCCAGCACCTGATGAACCAACAATTGAAACAACTTCAGCTTCAGAAATGTGAAGGTCAACGCCTTTTAAAACGTCTAAAGTGCCATATTTTTTTTTTATGTTTTTACCAACGATCATATTTTTGGACTAGCTATTATTTATAATAATTACGAATTCCTTACGAATATACGAATCTGTGTTTGCTATAATAAGCGGTTCGATTCGTAAATTCGTACTTTTTATTCGTAATCATCTTTTTTATTCTTTATTTCCCTAAAACTTTTAACTCTGTTCTTCTATTTTTTGCCTTATTTTCAGGCGTGTCATTTGGTGCTTTGGGTTTTGTATCCCCATAACCTTTAAATGCTATGCGCGTTGCAACAATCCCTCCCTTTGATGTTACATAATCAAAAACGGCTTTGGCTCTGTTAGTTGATAAGGTTTTGTTAAATACTTTATCTCCGCTATTATCTGTATGCCCACCAAATTCTATTTTAAGATTTGGATTTAGTTTCAAAAAGGCAATTACTTTTTCTAACTCAGCTTTTGATTCTGGTTTTAAATCCCATTTATTAACATCAAAAAAAACATTTTTTAATTCAATAGTAAATCCTGTGTCTATGGGTTGTAATGGAATTTCTAATTTGTAAGGTTTCGAGTAATCTGCAACTTTATCTTTTAAAGAAAAATTATCGCTATAAAATAAAAATCCAGGTTTGCTTACATTAACTAAATAATTATGATTCGAAGTTAAAGTCACTAAAAACTCTCCGGCGCTATTACTGTATGCGCTTGTAACTGATTGTTGTGTTTCTAAATCTACTAAGTCAATAATTGCCTCAAGATTATCTTTTGTTTTAGCATTAAATGTGTGTCCCTTGACATAGGTTATTTTTTCAGGACGATAGGCATCTGGTAATTCAAATTGGTAAATATCTAAACCACCAAAACCACCCTCGCGTTCACTCGCAAAGTAGGCTAATTTTCCATTAGCATCAACAAGCAAACTATTTTCATCATTAAACGTATTTATAGGATAACCTAAATTTGTTGCCTTCCCCCAACTTCCGTCTGCTTGTTTTTTACTCATAAAAATATCTAAACCTCCCATGCCCGGATGACCTTCGCTACTAAAATACAATGTTTGGTTATCAGGATGAATAAAAACACTTTCTTCACCTTGTGGCGTATTTATATTATCTGAAAGTTTAATTGGTTCAGTAAATTTGCCATCATCACCTATTGTTGATGAATAAATATCAGGGTTTTTAATGCCATCTCTTGCAACAATTCCTCTAACAAAATATAAAGTTTTGCCATCGCTACTAAAACTTGGCTGCGTTTCCCAGTTTTTTGAATTGATGGTTGAACCTGCATTTCTTGGCTTTGTCCATTTATCATTTATTTTTTGAGCATAAAAAATATCGCAACTGCCATAACCTTTTCTGTCTGAAGAACCATAATCCCCGGTCATTTCCATGCAAGATGCAAAAAACATAATTTCGCCATCCGCACTTAATGAGGGTGCGCCTTCATTTCCTATAGTATTTACCGAAGTTATTGGATTGGCCGTTTGCCAAACGTTATTTACTTTTTTACTGACATAAAAATCTTCCTGTCTCGGAGCATCAACTCCTTCGCCTTCTCTAATATTTCTGGTAAACAAAAATGTATTTCCATCTGCAGTTAGTGCTGGGAAGTACTCATATTCTCTTGTGTTGATTCCTTCGCCAACATTCACTGGTTTAAATGGACTTGGATTTTTGATTGCAAAAGCACCAAATTTTGCATTTTTTAAAAAGCGGCTTGCATCATCTTTTAAGTTTGGATTTATTCTTTCTGTTTTTAATATAATTTCAAAACATGGAATAGCTTTTTCATATAATGCCTCATGAAGATAAGCACCTCCTAAATAAAAATTATTATCTATAAAAATTTTCGGATTTATTTGAATTGCTTTTTCATAAAAAGGTATCGCTTCCTTAACTCTATTGTTTCCCATCAAAAAATCCGCATAGGCCGAATTGGCTTCAATAAATTGAGGATCTTCTTCAATGGCTTTTTTGATTAATTTTTCTGCTTCAGTATCTTTTCTGATTTGAAACATTTTTTTACTTTCCTCAAAATATTTAATCGCCTTTTTATTAGTGCTAGTATAAGTGCCCGGAGGTAAACTACCTTGTGAAAAAACTAATGAATAGGTTACAAAATTAAGAAGTATAATTATAAAACTTTTCATAGTATAAGGTATAGTAGTTTTATAAATGTAATGAATTAATATAAATTGGATACGTTAAATTATTTTAATAAATAGCCAACTTGCGGCTTTAATTTAACGTGGTCGCTTTTTCAGTTACTATTTTTTCACAAAATGTACCAGCGTTATTTTTATATAGACTTTTGTAGCACCGGCTATAAATGAATTTTCTAAATCTTTTCCAATTTCATCAGGTTTAATGGGTGAAATAATATTTCCTGATTGCCAACTCCCTTCTTTTTTTCCTTTTAGTTCTCCAAAATTATCATAAAAACTGGCTGTCCATTTTATACCATCAACTTCTAAATCACTATTATTTTTAAATTCAACGTAATACCCAATGCTTTTTCCAAATACATTTTGAGAATAGGTTTTAATGACTTCTACATTTAATTTACCAATATGATTTTCTTGGCTAAATGATTTAAGAGCAACTAATAAAATAAAGGTTAGTATGAATTTTAATTTCCGCATATATAATTTAAATATAAAAAAATTAATGATTAGTTTTTTTAATGATGATGTTTGGTTTAATTTTTTCGTGTTTATTAAGAAAAAGTTAATGAAGATTTTTATCGTATTCGTAAGCTTCTAATAATAATTTAATATCTGAAATTAAACGAGTTACTTCTGCGCTATCCGTTCCATCATAAAATCCTCGTAAGTGTTTTTCTTTATCAACTAATGCAAAATTTTGCGTGTGTATAAAATCATTTTCATCTCCTAGTCCGTATTCATTATTTAATAGATAAGCTTGTCGGGCCATGTCATATAACTGTTTTTTTTCTCCAGTTAAAAATAGCCAGCGCTTATCTTTTACCCCATGTAGTTTAGCGTATTGCATTAATATATTTACCGAATCTTCCTCTGGTGAAACTGTATGAGATAAAATCATCACTTCATTATTTTGTGAAAATTGGTTATAAACTCGTTCAAGTTGAGTGCTCATAATTGGGCAAATAGATTGACAAGTTGAAAAGAAAAAATCAGTAACATAAATTTTATTTTTAACAGATTCTTCGGTCACTTTTTCGTTGTACTGATTTATAAAGCAAAAAGGCTTCACTTTATGAAAGATTGTATCTCCTTTTTTAATGCTGTTTTTTTGACCAAAGTAGGGCAGCGTGCGAAGTGGTTTATCATCGATGGTATTTTTAATGTACCATCCAATAAAAGCTAATGGTATAAGTAATAGCAGCCAATAAAGGTTATCTTTAAATTTCATATTTACGGCTCTAGGTTATTAATTGACATTTGTTACAATTAGTGTAATCATTTCTTTTTGCACTTTTGAAAGTTGTGTAATAAAAAAGCTGTAAAGGTATAATTTACCATTGTTGTAACCTAAAACGCTGAATTAGTTTTTGATTTTAAAAGATACAATAAAAAAAGTGCTTGAATTATTATTCAAGCACTTTAATAAAATAATTTAATAAATTATTATTCTCCAGTTACTATAGTGCTATAAGTTGTGCTAAACAATCCACCTTTTACTTTCCAATCAACAGTAGCAATTTTTTTAACACCACCTTCTTTAGCTGCAGTAATTAAACCTAAATCAGTATGGCCAAATGTAAAGTTTAAGAAAATTTTACGACTAGCTTCACCACGTTTTGAACCAACTGTATGATTTGTAACCATTAATGGACCTGAAACTGAACAAGAAGCTAAAAATGTACCTACTGTAATAAACAATATTGCGTTTTTTATATTTTTCATTTTAATATTTTTTTAAGTTAATTACTCTCCTGAAACAATGAATTCTTTTTTAACAAAGAATACATAATTAGTTACTTTAATATCTACAGCACCAATTTTTTTGATTTTGCCATTTTTAGCTGCTTCAGCAATGCCAAAATCTTTGTTTAACATGATGCCATTATACATACCATATCCAACTTGTGGTGCTAATCCAGCAGCGCTTCTTGCACCACCGCTAAATAAACATATTGTAGATGAAGTTCCTATTTTGCTACCAACTTCGTTGTTAGTTGCATGAAAAGGAGTAGTTAGTGCGCATGATGACATCACAACAGCAGCAATTGAAGCGATTATTATATTTTTTATATTCATTTTTTTAATTTTTAAAATTGATAAATCGTTATAATCGAGAATTATTCTCCAGTAACAGTTGTTTTGCTAAAAGGAAAAATAAAATAAGTAGTTCTTATTTCTACTGTTCCAATTTTAGAAATTTTGCCTTTAGCACAAGCTTTTTCTAAAGACATATCTTTGTCTTTTCCAAAAAGTCCTAATTTAGCAACACCTACTTTTGTTCCAACTGCATTGTCGGTAACCATGTAAGACGTAGTAACGCATGATGATAATAAAGCCATCACTGCTACACTTGAGATAATTAATTTTGTTTTTTTCATATTTTTAATGTTAAAATTTTTATAAATATAGAATATTATTTTTAATAATTAATTTTTTTGAAAAAATAAATACAGCTCTAAAGTTATTTATAATAAGCTCTTATTTTTCTGCTTAGAGATAAAAAAAATCTAATTTAATTCATCTTAATAAACATGTTGTCCTCCGTTGATGCTATAATTAGCTCCGGTAATAAAACTTGTTTCTTCACTAGCTAAAAAAGATACTAAATGGGCCACTTCATGCGTGCCACCTAAACGGCCCATTGGAACTTGAGCTACAATTTGGTTCAAAACTTTTTCAGGAACAGCCATAACCATATCTGTGGCAATATAGCCCGGCGAAATTGTATTTACAGTTACTCCATATTTTGCAACTTCCATCGATAATGATTTTGTAAAACCATGCATACCAGCTTTTGCTGCCGAATAATTAGTTTGACCAAACTGTCCGCGTTGTCCGTTTACAGATGAAATATTAATAACACGACCAAAGTTTCTCTCAATCATACCTTGAATAACTTGTCGTGTGCAATTAAAAACACTATTTAAGTTAGTATTAATAACAGCATGCCAATCTTCTACCTTCATATTAAGCAATCTGCCATCTCGTGTTATACCAGCATTATTAACCAAGGTATCAATGTGTCCATATTTTGCCTCAATGTCGGCAATCATTTTTCCGGTACTTTCATAATTGCTCACATCACCATAAAATAATTCAATATCAAAACCTTCGGCTTTCATTTGTGCCATCCACTTGTCAGCTTTTTCTTTGGTATGATAATTACCTACAACGGTGTAACCATCTTTATAAAGTTCTTTACACATAGCAGTTCCTAAGCCACCTGTAGCTCCTGTAATTAATACTGTTCGTTTATTTGAATTTTCCATAAGTAATTTAATTTATGATTGCCAATTTATTGCAATCAGTTATTTAGCAAAATTAGTAAAATTATATTTTTTCTGTATTCATTACAGTGGCTTCGCCAGTAGTACAAATTTTGCCAGTTGTTTTATCCTTAATGGCAGTTTCAATTATTGCACGATGCTTGTCTTTCATTACATCTTTCACCGTAAAAATAGCTTCATAATTTGTATCTACAAACATGGGCCTTAAAAAATTAAGCGTCTGACTTAAGTAAATTGTACCCTCGCCTGGAAATAATACTCCAAATACTTTACTAAACAAGGCTGCTCCAAGCATGCCATGCATAATAGGCACCTTAAATAGTGTTTTAGCAGCAAACTCTGCATCAGTGTGAACTGGATTTTTATCACCAGTTACTTCTGCAAACCGATTAACTTCATCTTGAGAAAATGTAAAATCGTGAGCATATGTTTGTCCAATTTCTAGCATAGGAAATAAATTTTGGTAATTTTCAAAAAAAAAAATGACAAAGTCAAATAATATAAGTCACTTGCTTGATTTAGATGGGTTAAATAACTATTTCGATATTTTAACATAAATTTAATACGAAATAACTTGACTTGTATATAAAAAAATGCCGACATTTGCAGCGAATTTCAAAAAAGCCCTTAAAATACTGATTTTCAAGTATTAAGGTGATTTTGCTGATTTACAACAATAAAACTAAAATAAAAAAATGAAAACAAACAACCCAATGATTGACAACATGATGGATGCTCAAGCTACTGCTATGAACACCTGGATGGATTCTGCAAAGAAATTCCAATCGGCATTTACTAACGGAAACTTAGCTGCTGAAAGCCAAAATTTTTACAAAGATATGATGGAAAAACAAGCTGCCATGTTTAGTGGATTTAATGCAACTAATGCAAATCCATTTGCAAGTAACCCTTTCATGACTGATAATTCAAAGCCTGAAGAATTTTTAAAAAATTGGTACAATCAACAAATGGTTGGATTAAAGCAAATGACTGATTTTAACCAAAGCATTTATAACTCAATGGTTAATTATGGTAAAAATGCTAATGATTATAACAATAGTTTTTCAACTATGAATAATGCTTGGACTAACATTTACAATAGTTGGACTGGCACAATGAATACTTCTTATGACACGTTTTCAAAAGGAATTAAAAATCCTTTTAATGCTGACATGTTTAAAAACATGTATGAAGGAAGTCAAATGTATATGAAGGTTCAAGAGTTATTTCAGCCAATGATGTCTGCAATTAAAAGTTCTGATTTTAGCGTGGATACATGGAAAAATATTTATGCTGCCGATAATTATAAAAAAATGACTGAACAAGTATTTGGTTCATTTTTCAATAATACAAGCTTAAAAGAAGTATTTGAAAATTCTACAAAGCAAATGCAAAATTTCTTTGTAAACCAAAATGGTTTAGGAAAAGAATATTATGCTCAAATGCAAAATATGTCTGCTCAATTTCCTGAGTTATTTTCTGGTAATTCAGAAAACATGAAGGATTTATATGCTAAAATGAATAATGTTTTTGCTAAAACATTTGAACCATTATTAAAAGTAGTAAATCCTGGAAAAGAAAAAGAAAATGTTGAAGCTACAATAGCTTTGTTAGACAAAGTAACTGAATTCAGTGTAAAGCAATCTGAATTACAGGCTCATTTATATAAAACAATGCAAACTTCAATGGAGGCGTTGGCTAAAGAAACTCAGGATAAATATAAAGATGTGCAGGCAGGTAGTTTTACAATGCCAACTGCAACTGAATTGTATACTGAATGGGTAAAAACTAACGAAAAAATGTATTCTGAATTATTTGCTACTGACGAATTTAGCAAAGTAAAAGCTGAAGCATTAAACTTGAGTATGGATGTTAAAAAACATTTCGAAAAACAATTCGAAAATGTATTTGAACAATACCCTATTACTTTTAAAAGTGAAATGGAAGAAGTTTATAAAACGATGCATGAATTAAAAAAAACAGTGAAAGATTTGCAAACTAAATTAGCGATGCAAAGTGCTGCAACTGTTGAATTATTTGATGAAGAAAAATCTAAAGCTAAAAAGAAATAATTTAACCTTTTTGTTTATAGTGCAATAATAAGTGGGCTGCCTATGTTTTTTAGGCAGCCTTTTTGTTTAAATAAATAAAAATTATAATTACAATAAAGTTTTTGAATTTAAATTTACTAAGCTATTTTGTAAAATATGATTTCCGCTTTGTGCTCGAAATCATTCAATAATTTTTAATGACCATTAAAATAAATGTAAATTTGTAAACTAATAAAAATGACCATGGAAAAAAATTTAGTAGAAGAAATGAATAGTTTAACTACAAAAATGTTAAAGAGTTACGATGCGTTTAGTAATTTACAAGATGTAGAAATTGCTACTTCTCCAAAAACTGCCGTTTACTCGGAGGATAAGTTGACTTTATATAAATATAATCGCGAAACGGAACCTACCTATAAAACCCCCGTATTAATTGTTTATGCTTTGGTAAACACGTATAAAATGTTAGATATACAACCCGACAGAAGTTATATACAAAATTTGTTAGGAGCTGGATTAGATGTGTATTTAATTGATTGGGGAAATCCTACTAAGTCTGATAAATTTTTGAGCATTGATGATTACGTAAATGGCTACATTAATAACTGTGTAGATTTTGTTAGAAAGAAAAACAGAGTAGAAAAAATAAATATTTTGAGTATTTGCCAAGGCGGTACCTTAAGTGTTATTTATAGTTCATTATATCCAAATAAAATAAAAAATTTAGTAACGCATGTTACTCCAATTGACTTCAGTACAAATGATGGATTATTGTTTAAATGGAGCAGAGATATGGATTTTGATAAAATTGTAGAAGGTTTTGGTGGATTGATTCCTGGTGATTTTTTAAATCAAGGTTTTGACATGCTAAAGCCGATGATGAAATTTCAAAAACATCAAACCTTAACAAATTCTATTGAGGATAAAGACAAATTAATGAATTTCTTGCGCATGGAAAAGTGGATTAGCGAAAGTCCTGACCAAGCTGGGCAGTGCTTTAAGGAATTTATGAAAGACTTATATCAAGAAAATAAATTGATAAAAGGAGAATTGGAAGTAGGAGGTAAAAAAGTAAATTTAAAAAACTTAACTTCTAATTTATTAAATATTTATGCTACCGAAGATCATTTAGTACCACCAGCTGCAACTATGCCTTTAAATGATTATGTTGGAAGCAAGGATAAGGAATTATACAGTTTTAAAGGTGGTCATATAGGTGTATTTGTTGGAGGCAAATCTCAAAAAGAATTAGCTCCAGCTGTAACAGCTTGGTTGAAGAAGCGAGATTAATTGTATTTTAATTCAGAAATAAGATAACCACTGATTTGTTGAGATTTATTTTAAAAATCACCAATTCAGCAATTCAAAAAACAAGGTATAATAGCAAAAAATAGTTGGTAAAAATGCCTGCAACCTAATACAGTAAAGGGTTTGAGTAAAGGATATTGAAAGTCGTTTCAATATCCTTTTTTTGCATATGGAAAAATCAAAAAAAAGAACTGTTGGGGCTG
>JAIOZA010000025.1 GCA_021740825.1 Bacteroidia bacterium
ACGTACGTTAAAATCTTATAATATGAAATAGCCATGTTTGCTAAAACACAAACACAAATGAAGATAAACTGGCTAAACCATATGACAACTAAAAAACAATAATATCTACATATGAAATAGCCATGTTTGCTAAAACACAAACACAAATGAAGATAAACTGGCTAAACCATATGACAACTAAAAAACAATAATATCTACATATGAAAAATTTAAGCGACAATAAAGTAAAATCAAAAAGAAACTCAAACCAAAGAGAGGTTATTTTTTCAAGTGTTAATCATACTAAAATGTATGCAGGGAATAGATTTATTCAACCATTCCAGATGTTTTATGAAATCAATAAAGAAGTATGTAATAGAATTATATTTTACAATACAAATTACGAAAAACTATTTTCGGCTTTAATAGAGAAATATCAGTTAAATGAAAAACAAATTATATCAACAAAAGGATATAGTAAAAAACAAAAATCTTTCTTCTTTACAAGTTACTTAATTCCTATTACAAAAAACCTTTGGGTGTTTTATGGCTCGGGGGACAATGAGCAAGAAGGTGTCACCATTTTGCATTCTTATTCAGTTGAAAAAATAGATTTAATGATACTTCAGGATACTATTATGAGTTTCGAAAACGTTGACAGCACAACTGGCAAAATATATCTTATACATAAGTACGATTACGGTTTTGATTTAAAATCTTATGAAGTTAAGGATACTGAATGTGACATCAAGACGAACTATAATGATGATTTCGAAGAAATAGATACTAAAATTATCACTAGGCTAAATACCCCAAATGATAAAGGCCTTGTTTTATTGCATGGTAAGCCAGGCACCGGTAAAACATCTTACATAAGATACCTCACTAAAAAAGTGAATAAAAAAATGATCTTTCTTTCACCTGAAGTGTCGCAATATATTTCGTCTCCAGAATTTATAACCATACTAAGCGAGTACCCAAATTCAATTATTATTATTGAAGATGCTGAAAATGTTATTAAAACAAGGAAATCCGGAGGCTCATCAGCCATTTCTAATTTATTGAACTTAACCGATGGTTTATTAGCAGATTGTTTAAAAATACAATTAATCTGTTCTTTCAATACCGATGTTTCACAAATAGATAAAGCACTTTTGAGAAAAGGACGTTTAATTGCTATGTATGAGTTTAAGGAACTTAAACAGCAAAAGGCCAGCAATCTGGCTATTTCATTGGGTAAGGTTCTGCCAATAAATACAGACGCAACCTTAGCAGATATTTTTAATGTGGAGGAACCCGGAGCTCAACTAGAGGTCTTTGCAAAAATTGGGTATTAATAAATAAAAATAATTAAATATGAAAACTAAAATAAAAACAGACGACCAATCATTTAAAAAATTCATAAAATCTCTTTGCACTTGAAGATGAAATATTACTAGCCATGGGAAACACTCTACTATGAAAAATTTCTACTCCGAAAGTGAAAATTCAGAACTAAAATACAAAGTTTAAGAGAAAGCCTAAACGACAGAAGTATAAAACGAGCAGATCCCCCGAAAAGCTAAAAGAACCATTTTTCGCGAACGACTTATTGTTTTTTTTATCTCAATTAATGAGATATAATTGCAAGTAATGATTACTTTAGAGGACCCAATATTATTTTGGATATGAATAGAATTAAAGAAGTGATTGACAAGAAGGGCATTAAACAAACATGGTTAGCAGAGCAATTAGGCAAGAGCTACAATATGGTAAATAGTTATGTGCAAAACTCACAGTAAACAAGAATATAGGCGGTAAATGATACTTCCAACATCGTAGATGTTGATGTGTTTAAATTAATTGAATCATTTTAATAAAAAACAATAGTTACCTAAATTAATAAACATAACTTATGGCATTACCTAATAACATTACTAAAGAACACTTACTAAAAGCAATTGAAAAAATTGAAAGTGATGGAATTCCTAGCGATGCAGATTCTCAATATTATGATGTATTATTTAATGGTAAAAAATACCCTCCAAAGGTAATCGTTTCTTATGCTAATCTATTTGCCAATGGGACTGAAATTAGCAGAAATACGTTCTCTGGAGGTGCAGATACTGAGTGCTTTAAACTTTTACAAAAAAACGGATTTGAAATTATCAAAAAGGAAATGATGAGCTATTATAAAGAACTAATAAAATTCTTAGAGCAAGCCAAAACAGATGATCTTGGCACAACAAGAAACAATTATCTCCAAAAATATCTTGATTTAGATATCAAAATTAGCTTCGGTCAGGGAGGCGCTGCAAAAATCCCATGGATTTCGTTCCTTACTCACGACCAAACAACAAGTAATGGGATTTATCCTGTATTTTTATACTTCAAAGCTGAAAACCTTTTAATTTTAGCATATGGAATAAGTGTTACTAATGTCCCGAAGAAACAGTGGGAGTTGGAAAATCCAAAAACGATTTCTCAATATTTTATTGAAAAAGGACTTGGCTCACCTTTTAACTATGGTAATTCCTTTATTTTTAAAATCTATAACATCAATCAATTACCCAATGAATCAACAATTGACAAAGATTTAAATGAAATACTACAGTACTATAAATCAATTGATTTTTCACAAAAAAATTATCCGAGAATTAATCAATTAGAATTCAATCTATCTGCATTTCATCTAAGAGCAAAGGAGGCAGGCTTAATCTTCTCTTCTCAACTTATTCAACGTTTTATAGCATCCCTGTGCACCAAACCTTTCGTAATTTGTAGTGGTCTTTCTGGTTCGGGTAAAACAAAACTTGCACAAGCATTTGTGCAATGGATTTGCGAAAGTGAAAAGCAATATAAAATCATACCAGTTGGTGCGGATTGGACCAACAGAGAACCTTTATTGGGTTATCCAAATGGATTAGACCCAAAATCTTATGTAACACCTGATAGTGGTGCATTACAATTAATACTAGAAGCAACAAAAAAGGAAAACCAAAGTAAGCCCTATTTTATGATTTTAGATGAAATGAATCTAAGTCATGTAGAGCGGTATTTTGCAGACTTTTTAAGTATTATGGAGTCTGGTGATAGTATTAAGTTGTATTCTGGCGCAGATAGAGTTGGTTCAGACGGCAATAAAATAGAACAAGAAATTATCTGGCCAAAGAACTTATTTATAATTGGTACTGTTAACATTGATGAAACCACATACATGTTTAGTCCTAAAGTATTAGATAGGGCAAATGTGATTGAGTTCAGAATTACTCCAAAGGAGATGCAGACATTCTTTAGGGATAGAAAAGAACTTAACATGAAAGAACTTTTTTTAGACAAAGATAAAAGCAAAGGTGGAGCTGGACAAAGCATGGGTGAAAATTTCTTTAAATTGGCGGAAGAGAAAACAATAACTAAAATACCAGAAATAGAGGGTGATGATAATGTGTTGAATGAATTCTTTACTGAATTACAAATTGTAGGTTCCGAATTTGGTTACAGAAGCGCTACTGAAATAGAGCTGCTCATCACGAAGCTAGGTATTAATGGTTTTATTGATGAGCAAGGTCAAATACTAAATAATAATACTAAAATAGATATTGCCATCATGCAAAAGCTGCTGCCCAAACTACATGGTTCTAGAAAAAAATTAGTTGGCCCATTAGAAACTCTTGCAGGATTTTGTTTAGGTAGAATAAATGGATCTCAACCAGTTGATCAAAATAAAACAAAGACTTTATACCAACAATTTATTTCTGAAAAAAGAGATTTCGCAAAATGGAAAATTAAGTATTCAATCTCATTTGAAAAAATTGAACGGATGCTTAAAAATGTGATTGAAAATGGATTTACAAGCTATGCAGAAGCCTAAATTTAATGAAGGAACAAAGCACTGACATAAAAATTCCATTAGATTTCATTGAGGCTAATTTAGAACTCTATGTTTATGGCAATAGAAAAGAAACGCTATTTACTATAGATAAACAGATAGCTTTTGAAAATGGTATGTCAGCTTATCAAATACTCGAAGGTAATTTTTACAATTATTATTTCAAGCTTCGTGGCAATGCAAATCATGAATATCAATTAAGAGAAAATAATATTGTAAAAAATGCACTGCGCGTTGATGTTTCTGAAGGACGAATTTCTCCAAATATTTATGTAGGAAGTTTGCCATTAATAGTTTACAAAAAGTCAACTGAATTCGAATATCCATCAATTGATATCGAGGTACTAGCAACCAAATTAGACGATAATAGTATCCCAAAAGAGGATCCGAATTATCGCAAGAATTATCAGTTTATGCTTAAAGACATAGCTGAGAAGTGCGCTGAGCTATTGATGCAAATTAATTCTCCAATTACTCAAAATTTTGTAATTAATTTTGATAAAGACAATGAAACTATTTACCAGCGGTTCGCTTTTGTAAGTGCTCTCATAAATACCAATGAATTTAATGAAGCAGTTCATAAAATAATTGCTTCGCCAACAACAAAATGGCTAGAAGTATTGGATTTGAAAGATACTCGATCGGTTCGCAGAATGAATAGTTTTTCGATTAAGCAAATAGCATCAAGAAGTAATCGTGTTAAACTTGCCACTCCAATCGGTAAGTTATGCGATGTTCCATCAAAAATTGAAACAGCACACAAATCAGAAACAACTGATACGCCTGAAAATAGATTTATTAAACATGCCCTAGAAGTGTTTCTCCAATTTTGTATTGATTGTAGAAATTCATTTATCACTAATGGTTACACAAAAAACAAAATTGAAGCAGAAGCCTTAGTTGAAAAACTTGAAAATCATTTGAATCATCCTTTTTTCAAAGAAATTGAACGACCAACAACTTTGAAATTAAATAGCCCCGCTTTACAGCGAAAAAGTGGATATAGAGAATTGTTAAATGCTTGGTTGCAATTTGACTTAGCGGCTAAGTTAATATGGAAAGGCGGTGATGATGTTTATAAAGCTGGAAAGAGAGATATTGCTGTTTTATATGAGTATTGGTTATTTTTCGTATTGTATGATTTAATGAAAACCAAATTCAAGATTAATGACAACAATGAAACATATAAACACCTTATTGAACCAACAGAAGATGGGTTGAATGTAATGGTAAAATCAGGAAAGTTAACTGCTTTAGAAGGAACATATAAATCTGAAGGTAGGGAACTGCACATCAAATTTTCATATAACAGAACCTTTGACGGAGGAACAAAGTATGGCGCAAAAAAAGCAGGTAGTTGGACCAAAGCACTTCGACCAGACTATACACTAAGTATTTGGCCAGAAGAAATAAAAAATGAAATTAAAGCTGAGGAACTAGAAAAAATTGTTCATATACATTTTGATTCGAAATATAAAGTACAACAATTTAGTATTAAAACAGATGTTGAGCAGGATGTAATAGATTCAGATGAAGATTTGGCTGTAGTATATAATAATGATGAGGTTAAGATTGATTCTCTTGAAAAAGAAAAAAGAGATGAAAGAAAAGGTATTTATAAAAATGCAGATTTGTTAAAAATGCATGCATACAAAGATGCCATACGTAGAACAGGTGGTGCTTATGTATTGTATCCCGGAACAGAAGAACATAAAGAATTTGTTGGGTTTCATGAATTAATTCCTGGTTTAGGTGCGTTTGCAATACGACCAAAAGAAGGTGAAAATGGCAGTGCTGAACTAGGTGATTTTATCGACAAGATTATTGCTCATTTTAATAATATGGCCTCACAACAAAGGCGACATTCAAATACTATATATGAAATTCATAAAGACGATTCTCCGAGAATTGTGAATGAGCCAATGCCAGATTATATCATCCCCGATGAAACACATGTAATTGTAGGATATTATAAGTCAAAAAAGCATCTTGATTGGATAAAAAAGGAAATGAAATACAATGGCAGGATTGGCAATGCTAATGGGGCAATGGATTTAACACCTGAATTTATTGGAGCAAAATATTTATTATTGCATAATAAAAAAGAGCAAGGCTCACTTATCTTTAAGATTAATCAATCAGAGAAGAAAAAACCCACTGTTATTGCTTCAAAACTTTTGAAAGGTTATCCAAAACCATCAAAACCCTTTTATTTAGTTTTTAATTTATTAGAGAAGGAGAAAGATTTTTTAGATCGTGATTATAACATTAAACTTCTAAAAGATTACTCCGAAGATAAAGAAGCATTTCCTTTCACTTGTAAATTGTCTGATTTAATTAGCCAACCAAAAATAAAGTCTGCGTAAATTTCAAGTACAATTAAAAACTGCACTAGCCAGCGCTAACGTTAAATCTTTTAATAGAGTTTGCAATATATTTATTACTGTTAAAAAGTCGTGGTGGAGTATGTGAAATTATGCTGGATTATAACGCGGTTACTTTCCGATACAAAACTTGGAGAAAATATTCCCCAATAAGTCATCATTCGTAACTTGACCTGTAATTTCACCTAAAGCCTCTAAGGCATAACGAATATCTAAGGCTAAAAAATCACTTTGTATACTCGTACTTAAACCTTCATTTACTTTTAATAAAGCTACTTGGGCATTGTTTAATGAACTAACGTGCCGCGAGTTGGTAACAATTGTATCTGTAGTGTTTACGGCGCGCGTATCAAATAAACTTACTAATGTATTTTTTAATTGTTGAATATTAATTTGTTCTTTCGCCGAAATAAATAAAATATTTGGAACATCTTTAAATTCCGTAGTTAACTCGTTTAGCTTTTCGAAATCGATTTTATTACCAACTACTAGTAACTGTGAATTACCAACATGCTCTTTTATTAAATTAATTTCAATTTCCAATTCTCCTCTGCTCAACTCATGGGTATCAAATAAATAAATAACAATGGCTGATTTCTTGATCATTTCAAAAGCCTTGTTTACACCTATTTGCTCAATTAAATCAGTCGTAGTTCTAATACCAGCCGTATCAATAAATCTAAATAAAACTCCATCAATAATTAATTCTTCCTCAATTGTATCTCTGGTTGTCCCTGCAATTTCACTCACAATCGCTCTATCATCATCTAATAGAACATTTAGTAATGTTGATTTACCGGCATTAGGTTTACCAACAATAGCAACAGGAATTCCATTTTTAATAACGTTACCTACTTCAAAACTCGAAATCAGTTTTTCAATAATTCCTAAAATAGTATTGATCAATTTCTTTAAATCGCTTCTATCGGCAAACTCCACATCCTCTTCACTAAAATCTAACTCTAGTTCAATAAGCGAAGCAAAGTTTAATAAGTTCTCTCGCAACACAGCAATTTTACTACTAAATCCACCACGCATGTGTTGCATAGCTATTTGATGCGACGTTGCCGAATTACTGGCAATTAAATCGGCCACTGCTTCAGCCTGACTTAAATCTAATTTCCCATTTAAAAAAGCTCTTAAAGTATATTCGCCTGCTTGCGCC
The DNA here is from genome assembly GCA_021740825.1 of Bacteroidia bacterium. Lineage (GTDB taxonomy): Bacteria > Bacteroidota > Bacteroidia > B-17B0 > Aurantibacillaceae > UBA4416. The sequence continues at coordinate 7,397 of JAIOZA010000025.1, forward strand.
GGACGAGCTCCATGTTTAAAAAATACTTGTAATAATTGTTGTTGTATAAATTGCGAACCATGACAAGATACCTCAACAATCTCTTCGCCCGTGTAAGTATTTGGAACTTTAAAAATTGTTACTAAAACTTCGTCAATAATCACCTCATTTTCTACAATCAGTCCAAAATGGGCCGTGTGACTTAATTTATTTGTAAATAATTTTGGTTTTAAAGTTTTTGTTTTAAATACTTTTTCAACTATTGCAATCGCTTTATCTCCGCTTAATCGTATTACTGCAATGGCGCCTGGTCCATGTGGTGTAGCCAAAGCTGCGATAGTATCGTTATTTAATGTATAATTTGCCATTCGTGGGTTTGTAAACAAATTTATTACTAATTGCGCGCTGTGCCTATTTTTACTTAGTATATTTTTGGGCGTGTCCCTGCTGGTCAGGCTATCATTTCAAGTCCTCGCTATTCCTGCGTCATAGCTCTGGGCTTTCCATTCTATCCTTCACGCATTTTTAATTTAATACTAAATTTTAATGTTTTAACAAGTTAAACTGCGATACAAGGAAAAATCCTATGCGCTAGGCAAAAGCGAGTTAAAATAGCAAGTCAGTCTAAATAATAAAAATACGATAAATTAAGCTGAAACAGCTTCTTCCATATATGCTTCAATTGGAGCGCAAGAACACACTAAATTTCTGTCTCCGTAAGCGCTATCAACTTTAGCAACACTTGGCCAAAATTTATTATCGCGCACCCAATTTATTGGATATGCTGCTTTTTGACGAGAGTATGGTTTTGTCCAATTATCGGCAACTACTAATTTACAAGTATGTGGTGCATTTTTAATAACGTTATCCGCCTTGTCAAATTTACCATCCTGAATTTCTTGAATTTCTTTACGAATAGAAATCATGGCTTCACAAAAACGATCTAATTCTCCTTTGCTTTCGCTTTCCGTTGGCTCTATCATCAAGGTATCATGCACAGGGAAAGAAACTGTTGGAGCATGGAAACCATAATCCATTAAACGTTTAGCTATATCTCCCACTTCAACACCTGAGGATAATTTAAAATCGCTACAGTCTAAAATCATTTCATGAGCACATCGTCCGTTTTTACCAGTATACAAAATTTTGTAGCTTGGTGATAATAATTCTTTCATGTAGTTAGCATTTAAAATAGCCAACTCTGTTGCTTGCTTTAAGCCATCAGCGCCTAACATTTTAATGTAACCGTAAGAAATTAATAAAATCAATGCGCTACCATAAGGTGCTGCTGATACCGCAGTAATTCCTTTATCTCCACTTGTATTTACAATTGTATGCGAAGGTAAAAATGGGACTAATTTTTCAACGACGCCAATTGGCCCCATACCAGGTCCACCACCACCATGAGGAATAGCAAATGTTTTATGTAAGTTTAAGTGACAAACATCAGCCCCAATATTACCTGGCGATGTTAAGCCAACTTGTGCATTCATGTTAGCCCCATCCATATAAACTAAACCACCATTATCGTGAATTAATTTAGTAATGTCAGTAATAGATTCTTCGTAAACACCGTGCGTTGATGGATACGTTACCATTAAACAAGATAAATTATCTTTGTGTAATTCTACTTTTTCATTTAAATCAATTAAATCAATATTTCCTTTGTCATCACATTTTGAAATAATGATTTTCATTCCTGCCATTGCAGCTGATGCGGGATTGGTGCCATGCGCCGAAGACGGAATGATAGCCACATTACGATGAGCATTATTGTTTGCAATATGATAAGCTCTGATAACCATTAAACCTGTGTACTCGCCTTGAGCTCCAGAGTTTGGTTGAAAACTCATACGAGCAAAGCCAGTAATTTCAGATAAATCTTTATTTAATTGCTCAATTAACTCCATATATCCTTGTGCCTGATTTAAAGGAACAAATGGATGAATATTAGCAAATTCTGGCCATGTAATTGGTAATAATTCAGACGCTGCATTTAATTTCATGGTACAAGAACCTAATGAAATCATAGAATGAACTAAGGATAAATCTTTATTCTCTAAACGCTTAATGTAACGCATCATTTCACTCTCACTATGGTAAGAATTAAAAGTTGGATGAGTTAAATAAGATGAAGAGCGTTTTAAATTTGATGAAGAAATTACAATTGAAGTGTTTGGCACAGCTATCAATTCAATTTCAAAAATAGATAAAATATCTACCAAATCTTGTTGTTCAACAGTTTGGTCTAATGAAATACCAATATGCTTATCGTCCACTTTTCTGAAATTAATTTCTTTAGCCTCTGCTGCTGCAATTATTTTATCTGCATCACAAGCAACAATAATTGTATCAAAATATAATTTAGTTTTAACTTCAAAGCCATTACTTTTTAAAGCACCAACTAGTGTATCTGTAGCGTTATGAACGCCTTGAGCAATAGCTTTAATTCCTTCTTGCCCGTGATACACCGCATACATACTAGCCATAATAGCTAATAAGGCTTGTGCTGTGCAAATATTAGATGTTGCTTTATCTCGTTTAATATGTTGCTCACGAGTTTGTAAGGCCATACGTAACGCAGGATTACCTTCAGCATCTACTGATACTCCAATAATACGACCAGGTAATAATCGTTTATAGTTTTCGCGACAAGTAAAAAAAGCAGCATGAGGGCCGCCATAACCCAACGGCACACCAAAACGTTGCGAATTACCAACAACACAATCTGCACCCCACTCACCTGGAGGTGTTAATAATGCTAATGCTAATAAATCAGTTGCAACAACCACCTGAATGTCTTTCGCATGAGCGCTAGTTACAAAGGTTTTATAATCATTTACTTCTCCATTAATATCTGGATACTGAATTAAAGCTCCGAAAAATGTATCATCTAATGCAACTGTATTAGCATCACCAATAACCAATTCAATACCGTAAGGTAAAGCGCGGGTTCTAACAACATCAATGGTTTGAGGAAAAACAGTATTACTAATGAAAAATTTATTTCCACCATTTTTAACTTTGTCTTTACTACGGTTGCTATAAAACATAAATAACGCTTCTGCAGCCGCAGTTGCTTCATCTAATAAAGAGGCATTTGCAAGTGGCATGGCAGTTAAATCCATTACCATGGTTTGAAAATTTAAAATAGCTTCCAAACGTCCTTGAGCAATTTCTGCTTGGTAAGGCGTGTAAGCGGTGTACCAACCTGGATTTTCTAATACATTACGTTGTATAACTGCTGGCAAAATGTTATTATTATATCCCAAACCAATGTATGAACGAAATACTTTGTTTTTTTTACCAAGCGCTTTTAAATGCTTAGAATATTGGTACTCACTCATTGCCGCTGCTACTTGCAATGGCTGTTTTAATCGAATACCATCTGGCACGGTTTGGTATATCAGTTCATCAACAGATGCAACGCCAATTTTGGCAAGCATTTGTTTAATTTCATTTTCACGTGGACCGTTATGACGGGAAACAAATTTATCTGAAGTCATTAATGTATTTTTTAGAGATGCAAATTTAATGAAAAACCTAACGTTTATACAACGTACTTTTCAACCGATTGTTTATAAATATCTTTAGTAAAAATCCTACTATAAAATCTAAAAACAATTACAAAATGGGATAGATTTTTTGAGTTATTAAAATGATAGAAAGACCTAAAGGTTAGCATTAAGCTATACTATTTTAAAAAATTTAATAAACGCTATAATCTATCATTTATAAAAAATAAAACAGAAAAATTATTAATTGAATCTAAATTTATTGAATACAAAAATTATATAGCATCAAAGTCAATCACAACTTTTTCGGTTAAGGGGTGTGCCTGACAAGTTAACACAAAGCCTTCCTCCACTTCAGCATCGGTTAATGCAAAATTAGCGTCCATTTTTACCTTTCCTTCAATTACTTTTGCACGACAGGTGCAGCATACAGCTCCCTTGCAACTAAAAGGCGCATCAACTCCTGCATCAATGGCTGCATCTAAAATGGTTAATCCTGAAGTGTTTAATTTCAATTGAGTTTCAATACCATATTGAATAACAGTTACCTCACTGTTTACAGGAGCGCCAGCTGGTTCATTACCAGCAGCTTTATTAACCGCATCAACTACCGCACTAAAATATTCGATATGAATTTTTTCGTTAGAAATGTTCAAACCTTCTAATGCTTGTTTAATATTTTCCATCATTGGTCCAGGACCACAAATAAAATACTCATTGGCATTTACTCCACCATAGTTTTCTAAAATAGCTTTTACTCGCTCAACCGACAATAATCCTTTTTGTAAATCACTTACTTGAGTTTTAGGATTATCGTATACATTTAAAACTTTTAATTTATCTGAATGATCTGCAGCTAATTTTTCTAATTCCGAATTAAAAATTACAGAATCTTCATCCCGATTTGCATAAACTAATGTTATTGTACTCTGTTTTTCAATATACAACACACTTTTTAAAATGCTCATCATGGGTGTTATTCCACTTCCACCCGCAAACAACACATAGTGTTTTTTGTTGTTACCTGATAATACAGAATGAAAATTTCCCATTGGCGTCATCACCTCAACAGTATCACCAACTTTCCAGCTACGATTCATTAAAGTAGATGCACGCCCGTCTTTTACTTCCTTAACAGCCACTCTTAATTCTTTTTCACTATAGGGACTTGTGCAAATACTGTATGAACGACGAATTTCTTCACCATTTACAATTAATTTAATTGTGATATATTGACCTTGTTTAAATTGGTATTCGTGTTGTATTGCTAAAGGAATATCAAAAGCGATAGATACAGCATCAGAAGTTTCTCTGCGAATATCCTTTATTTTTAAGGTATGAAATCTTGCCATTGTGTAAATTTTGTTGCGCAAAAATAAAATATTAAAACGACAATTAAACATTAATTACTTGCTAATGTTTAAACATGAGAAAAATCAGACTAAAATCCTTGAAACCAATTAGTCAAAAGCCTATATTTGTATAATTCATAAACTAAAAACCATGGAAATCAATAAATTTGAAGAAGTATTTGAAGGTAAACTAGCCAAAAACGAAATGGTTGAACCTAAAGATTGGATGCCAGAAAATTACCGTAAGCATCTCATTCGTCAAATATCTCAGCATGCTCATTCAGAAATAGTAGGCATGTTGCCAGAAGGTAATTGGATTACCCGAGCGCCAAGTTTGCGAGCAAAAGTAGTATTATTAGCTAAAGTACAAGATGAAGGCGGACACGGCTTATATTTGTACACAGCTGCTGAAACACTTGGTATTAGCCGCGATGAGTTATTAACTAATTTACATACGGGAAAGGCAAAATATTCTTCTATTTTTAATTATCCAACTTTAACTTGGGCCGATATTGGTGCAGTTGGTTGGTTAGTAGATGGTGCTGCCATTATGAATCAGGTAATGTTGCAAAGAGCTTCCTACGGGCCTTATGCTCGAGCAATGGTTCGCATTTGTAAGGAGGAGAGTTTTCATCAACGCCAAGGTTTTGAAATAATGACTCATTTGGCTTTTGGAACAGCTGATCAAAAGGCAATGGCACAAGATGCCTTAAACCGCTGGTGGTATCCAACGATGATGATGTTTGGACCGCCAGATGCTGATTCTCCAAATAGCGAAAATGCTGTAAAGTGGAGAATTAAAAGGGAAACCAACGATCAGTTACGACAAAAATTTGTGAATCAAACGGTTCCTCAAGTAGAATATTTAGGATTAACGGTTCCTGATGTAAATTTAAAATGGAATGAAGCTAAAAAGGGATATGATTTTAGTGAACCAAATTGGGTTGAATTTAAGAATGTAATTAGTGGAAATGGCCCCTGTAACAAAGAACGATTGGCTGCTCGCAATAAAGCTCATGATGAAGGCGCTTGGGTAAGAGAGGCAGCACAAGTATTTGCTAAAAAACGTTCAGAAGTATACGCTGCAGCATAAGTAAATTTTGAGTGTTGAGTTATTAGTTTTAAATTACATTCTAACCAACTCTCTTTTATATAAAAACTAAACACTAACTAATATTTAAAAATGAGTGATAATCAAGGTCCAGTTTGGGAAATATTTTTACAAAAAAAAGCAGGTCAACCTTTTGTGCACTGCGGAAGTTTGCATGCCTACGATAAAGAAATGGCTTTGCAAAACGCCAGAGATTTATACACTCGTCGCGGAGAAGGCATTTCTATTTGGGCAGTCCCCTCTAATGCTATTATAGCAAGCAGTCCCGAAGATATTGGGCCGTTTTTTGAACCATCAAATGATAAGGTATATCGCCATCCAACGTTTTACCAAATTCCGGATGCCATTGGACACATGTAAAAAAATAGTTTTTAGTTTTAAACTTTGAGTTACAAATAATAACCAATTGCTAAAAACTAATAACTAAAAATTTAAAACTTTTATGACAGTAAACGACGCATTATTTCAATATACTTTACGACTAGGAGATACTAATTTAATTTTAGGTCAGCGTTTAAGTGAATGGACAGGGCACGGACCATTTTTAGAAGAAGATTTAGCATTAACTAATATAACGTTAGATATTACAGGAACTGCAAAATCTCTGCTCGAATATGCCGCCTTAGTTGAAGGAAAAAGCAGAACAGCAGATGATTTAGCTTATTTGAGAAACGATAGACACTATTTTAATGCACAAATTACAGAATTACCAAATGGTGATTATGCAAGGACTATTGTTCGTCAGGCAATTATTGACTGTTTTGATTTTTATTTTTATACAGAGCTAGCAAAAAGTAAAGACGAAACATTAGCGGGCATTGCTCAAAAATCAATTAAAGAAGTAACTTATCATTTGCGTCATACAGCTTCATGGGTTGAACGATTTGGAGATGGGACAGAAGAAAGTCACAATAAAGCGCAAACTGCTTTAAACGAATTATGGCAATATACTGGCGAGTTATTTGAAATGAATGAAATTGATGAGATTTTAATTAAAGAAGGAATTGCAGTAGATTTAAATTTAGTAAAAGCTAAATGGGAACAATACATGACTGATTTACTGCAAAAATCGACCTTAGTAAAACCTGAAAATGTATTTATGCAAACCGGAAGTCGTAAAGGAATTCATACAGAATACCTAGCTTTTATCTTAGCAGAAATGCAAGCTTTGCCGCGTATGTATCCCGATGCGAAATGGTAATCAATAGTTGTTGGTTGTTTGAAAAAAGTTGTTTGATTTTTAATAAAATGTCAAACACCAAATCTTCAATAATAAAAAACAAATAATAATGAGCTTTAAAGATACATGGAAAAAATTGTCGCCCTATTTTGTAGATGTTTGGCAATATTTAGTAATCATTATTATTATGGTAATTGCAGCTATTTTTATCCTTTAAAATAATGATTTCAAAAGAACAAATCCTTTCATTACTTTCCGAAATTCCTGACCCGGAAATTCCTGTAATTTCAATTATCGAATTAGGAGTGATTAGAGATATTTCAATAATTGATAATGCATCTATCTCATTAAAAATTACACCCACCTACTCCGGCTGCCCTGCTATGAAACAGATAGAGGATGATGTGAGGAAAAAATTAACTGAAAACGGATTTACAAATATTACAATTATTACAATTTATTCTCCGCCTTGGACAACTGATTGGATAAATGCAGAAGCGAAAGAAAAGTTACGAAAATATGGTATTGCACCACCAGAAAACACAACAGAAGATAAAAGTTGGTTAACCGGTAAAATAAAATCCATTGCGTGTCCTCGTTGTAAATCACAAAACACTAAACTCATTTCTCAATTTGGCAGTACGGCTTGCAAAGCACTTTATCAATGTTCAGAGTGCTTAGAACCGTTTGATTACTTTAAGTGTATTTAGTTTTTAAAATTTCTTTTTCCAATAAATAATTCCCAATTTTATCTCACAAAAAAATACTTAATATGAGTTTTATACTTTCCGAACTTAAAGAAAAAGTAATGGTTATTACTTTAAATCGTGCAGATAAATTTAATAGTTTTAATAGAGAAATGGCTTTACAATTGCAAGACGCATTAGATGAGGCAGAAGCTAATGAAAATGTGAGAGCAATTGTTTTAACAGGAATAGGAAAAGCATTTTGTGCTGGTCAGGATTTATCTGAAGCAATTGATCCAAACGGACCAGGTATTGCAAAAATCGTTTCTGAACATTACAATCCTATTATTTTAAAAATTCGTAAAATAGAAAAACCAATCATAGCTGCTGTTAATGGCGTTGCTGCTGGTGCAGGAGCAAATATTGCATTAGCGTGCGACATTGTTACTGCAACAAATTCAGCATCTTTTATTCAAGCATTCAGTAAAATTGGATTAATTCCTGATAGTGGAGGGACATTTTTTCTCCCACGCTTAATTGGATTTCAAAGAGCAACAGCATTAATGATGACAGGCGATAAAGTAATGGCTTTAGAAGCTTTACAAATGGGAATGATTTATAAAGTATTTGCTGATGATACATTTATGCAAGATGTTTTAGCATTTGCAAATAACTTATCAAACATGCCAACAAAAGGCTTAGGACTAACAAAGCGCCTTTTAAATGAAAGCGTTTATAATACTCATGAAAAACAATTGGTAAGCGAAGGTTTAGTTCAAGTTGAAGCTGCAAATACTTATGATTACTCAGAAGGTGTAAATGCCTTTTTAGAAAAACGTAAGCCTGAATTTAAAGGCAACTAACTATTTAAAATTAACATAGCGCAAAAAAAATTGCTGCAACATAACTGCCGATAAAATATATCAAGAAACATCCCTTTATTAAACCTCTTATTGTTTACAATTTTTTTGTATCCTATTAGTATAAAGCAGTTATAACTTTAATTTTACTTTTATGATGTATAACAAATTTTTATTAATAACGTTTCTTTTTTTATCATTTGCTGCAATTGCACAACCAAAAAAAGAATACTACGATAGCGAGCAAAGCAAATTAAAATCAGAAACCAATATTGTTAAAGGAATGCCTCACGGTAAATATGTGGAGTATTATAAAAATGGAAATATATCCCGAAAAGGTATATTTTACAATGGTAAAGAAGATAGTACTTGGTACTTTTATTACGATAATAAAATTTTAAAGGCTACCGAAAATTATAAGAGAGGTAAAAAAAATGGTCATAATCGTTATTACTTTAAAACAGGAGAATTAGCTCAAGAAACTATTTTCAAAGATAATTTAGCAGATAGTATTTGGACTTCTTATTATGACAACAAAATTGTAAAAAGCAGAGAAGCATTTTTGAACGGAAAAAAACAAGGCGAGTGGTTATATTATTTTGACAATGGAACTATAGAAAGCTCCGGAAAATTTGAGAATGATTTAAAGGATGGCGAGGTAAAAACGTTTTATAAAAACGGAAAACCTGCTGTAATTTCTAATTACTGTAAAAATAAACCTTGTGGCAAAACATTAGAATATTATGAAAATGGTCAACAAAAATTTGAAAAAGAATACGTTGATTCTACTACTTTTTTAATTCAAAATATGTGGGATGAAAAAGGTAAACAAATCATCGCCAATGGAAACGGAACGCTAACTGCTCAATATGATAATGGTATTATTAAAGCGCAGGGAAGTTATCAAAATGGCTATATGCATGGCTTATGGAGGCATTTTCATCCTAACGGAGAATTAGATTATGAAGCAAATTATGAAAAAGGTATTTTAAATGGTTATTATTCCTCTTACTATAAAAACCATAAAATAAAAAGTGAAGGTCCGTTTTTAAACGGAAAGAAAAACGGAGTTTGGAAATTCTTTACCGAAAAAGGTGAAAAAGAAATGGAAGGAACTTTAAAAGATGGTTTGCGGAACGAAAAATGGATTTATTATTACAGTAATGGGAACAAAGAATCGGAAGGTAATTTTATAGATGATAAACAAACAGGTACCTGGGAATATTTTTATCCAACAAAAGAAAAGTGGAAATTAGGAAATTATGACAACGACTTAAAAACAGGAATCTGGACAACTTGGTTTGAAAATGGAAAAAAATTACAAGAAGGACCTTATGTTGCAGGTAAAGAAAATGGACAATGGCAAAGTTGGTATAATAATGGGCAATTAAAAGATAAGGGAAGTTTTAAGAATGCTCAAATTGCAGGATTATGGGAAGGTTGGTATATGAATGGCAAACCAAACTATAAAGGCTCTTATAACGAAAAAGGAAAAAAACAAGGTTTATGGGAATATTGGTTCGAAACTGGTAAGTATAGCGAAAAAGGCTCCTATGTAAGCGGTATTAAACATGGCCATTGGACGAGTTACCAAGAAAAAGGAAGTTATGTGGATAGCGATGGAAACTATAGTAAAGGAAAGCAACATGGCCTATGGCTTTACTACTTTGAAACGGGTGGTATTATGCGAGAACAAAGATTTAAAAATGGTCATTTATCCGGTAAATCCATTACTTACTTTTCAAACAACACTAAACAATCAGAATGTAATTACAATGTAATTAGCGAAAAACGAAAAGGTAAAAAACAAAGTGTGGCTAATGGCGATTGGATTTTTTATGATAAAACTGGTAATGAAATTAGCCGAATTACATACAAAAATGGAAAGAAAAAATAAGAAAATAGTCACATCTCTTGCAATAAAAAAGTATATTTACTAAACCAAACAATAATATATGTTATTTAATTTTAAAACTTCTTATTTGCTAGTCTCATTCGCTTTTATAGTAATGGCATGCGGTAATAATAATGAAGATGAACTTGATAGTATAGATGACAAAATGCAAATCAGCGGCATTGACTCTCAAAAAATTTCAGCACAAAATGTTTTTAATACAATTTCTTCGCGATCTACTATTATAGAAGTAGCAAAACTATCTGGAGCAGAATATAATGTGCAGTTTTTAAATAACCCCGATGTAGTAAATAACTATTCGCTTGAAAGCAGCCAGGCATTAAACTTAGGTGTTTATGGTGCTGATTTAAATGCTGCTAGCATTTTTGATCAAACTCAAGAAACCATGCTATTTTTTAAGTGCGTAAATATTTTAGCTAAAAGAATTGGCGTTAGTAATTCATTTGACGAAAACATGGGCGATAGAATGACTAACAATCAGGAAAATAGAGATTCAACATTAAGTATTATTTCGCAAGCCTTTCAAAGTGCAGATATTACATTAAGAAAAAATAATAGACCTGGAACGTCAACTCTTTTAGTAGCAGGAGCATGGGTTGAAGGTATTTATATTGCTTGTCAATCTGCCAAAGAAAATAATAGCGAACTTATTGTTAAAGAAATCTTCCTACAAAAAGAGTCTTTACTTAATCTCGTAGAATTAGTTAAATCTTCAACCATTTCGGACGAGGTAAAATATATTTCGAATGATTTAAATACTATAAAATCTATCTACGACGCAAAAATAGAAGGCGTAAATTCTTTAAATTCATTAAGTGCATTAGATAAAAAAATTGCAGAACTACGAACGAAAATAGTTTCCTCTAAATAAAATATGGCTTTTATTTTACCGGTTAACGGAATTAACCCTCAATTTGGAAAGAATACTTTTTTAGCCCCAAATGCAACCATTGTTGGTGATGTAATTTGTGGTGAAGACTGTAGCTTCTGGTTTAATGCCGTAGTGCGAGGAGATGTCAATTCAATACGATTAGGTAATAAAGTAAATATACAAGACGGGGCTGTTATTCATTGCACCTATCAAAAAACCAAAACCATTTTAGGAAACAATGTATCAGTAGGTCATAATGCCATTGTACACGGAAGTTTAGTGCACGATAATGTATTAATTGGCATGGGTGCTATTGTAATGGATAATTGCGAAATTGGATCAAATTCTATAATTGCAGCTGGTGCAGTTTTAACCGAGGGTACAATTGTTCCAAGTGGTTGTATTTACGCTGGTGTGCCAGCTAAGAAAGTAAAAGATATTTCGGAAGAATTAATTAGCGGCGAAATAAATCGAATTGCCAATAATTATTTAATGTATAGCACTTGGTTTAAATAAATTATTCCTTTAAGGTACAATTAGTTTGACCAACGGATAATGTTTTACAGTACTTTTTAGCCTGACTTTTAGTAGCATCAATTGTTCCGGCATCATAAGTTGCTGAAGAATTTTGGCATACACAAGTACGTTCTTTCTTACATGAAACAAAAAATACTGATATGGCAAGAATTATTATCGTTATAAATTTCATGTAAATTGTTTAATACGGGCAAAAATAAACAATTAAATAGTGATAATATTTGGTTTTTACCTAATTAGAATATATATTTGCAACCCAAATAAAAAATTAATAAAATTATATAATGTTAATAGTAGCAGTAAAAGAAGGTGAAAGCATTGAAAAAGCTTTAAAAAAGTTTAAGAAGAAATTCGAAAAAACAGGTGTTGTAAAGCAATTACGCGTTCGCAAGAATTTTGAAAAACCGTCTATCACAAATAGACAAACTCGCATTAAAGCTGTTTACAAGCAAAAAATGCAGTTAGGTTTAGCAGCTGAATAAGATTACTTTTTCACAAAATTTATAATATAACCTAAGGTTATTGCGCAATTTTAAATTAAATTCGTTATAACCTTAGGTTTTTTATGTTCAATAATCATCTCCATTCTTTTTTTGATTACCTAACTTATGAAAAGAATTACTCGATTCATACGATTACATCTTATAAAAATGATCTTCATCAATTTATTGAATTTATTAATCCTCAGAAAGAAGAATTTCCTGCTGTTGAAATAAATTATCAACACGTTAGAGCTTGGGTTGCAGAACTCATAAAACATAAAATTTCAGCTCGCAGTGTTAATCGAAAACTGTCATCTTTAAAATCTTTCTTTAAATACTTACAGCGCCTAAAAATCATCGAGATTAACCCGTTATCTAAAATTTCTGGGCCAAAAACTCCTAAAAGATTACCAGTGTTTATTGACGAAAATCATATGGTCAACCTATTTTCAGATGTTAAGTTTGAAGAAGGTTTTAATGGGCAAAGAGACCAATTAATTTTAGATTTATTATATCAAACTGGGATGAGGCGATCGGAATTGACACACTTAAAGGAATCAGACATTGATTTATTTAATTCGACCATTAAGGTTTTAGGTAAAAGAAATAAAGAGCGCATTATTCCAATTTCTTTACCACTAAAACGTAACCTTAAAAGCTATTTAAAAGTAAAAGAGGAACTAAATTTATCAAATATGATGTTGTTGGTAAGCGAGAAAGGGAATACATTAAGCGAACAAGCTGTGTATAAATCTGTAAAAAAATACCTTGCTCAAATAACGACCATTCAGAAGAAAAGCCCACATGTTTTGCGTCACACCTTTGCAACACACCTTTTAAATAATGGAGCAGACATTAACGCCGTTAAGGATTTATTAGGGCATGCCAACTTAAGTGCTACCCAAGTTTATACGCATAACACAATTGATAAATTAAAAAAATCATATAAACAAGCACACCCCAGAGGAGATTAAAGATTGCAATTAATAAGTATAAACTAAAAACACAAAAACAGGAGGATTTATTATGACAACTAACATTCAATCATTGCATTTTGATGCAGACAAGAAATTAATTGATTTTGCTAACGAAAAAATGAATAAACTTAAAACATACCACGATGGTTTGATTAACGGAGAAGTAATCATGCGTATCGATAAATCGTCTACAAGCGAAAATAAAGTTGCTGAGATAAAAATATTAGCAAAAGGTCAGGAGTTATTTTCAAAAAAGCAATCTTCATCTTTTGAAGAATCTATAGATTTAGCATGTGAAGCTTTAAAATCTCAAATTAAAAAGCATAAAGAAAAACAAGCTGGTGCTAAAATAAACCCAGACGATTTATAAAATAATATTTAAAAAAATAAAAAGGAGTTAGAATAATCTAACTCCTTTTTTTGTGCTAAAATCTGAGAACTTTCGCAACCATTTACATAGCTATTTTAAATCGCTGTAATAGCGGACAAGCTTTACAAAATGCTCGTAAACCGTATTTTTTTTATAAATACAAGTATTACTGTTTTTAAATTCGTGCAGTGATTGCATTGCTTTTCTTTTCCTTAAAGTTGATGGTAAAAAGGCGTAAAATGAAAAGTGTGCTTTAATTATCGCTATAAAATGTGAGCCCTTTCCTTCACACAAAAATTTTATGGCTGCCACTCCATCTAAAATCATTCGGTAAATAATTTTAAAAAACAAAAAATGAGATGAGGCATTTTTAGTTAGCGTAATTAAATTATTTCTAAAATTTAGAAATGTTTTTCTTGGACTAATTTTATTAAGTGTCCCTCCACCAACATGGTACACAATAGATTGTGGCTCTACATATATTTTATATCCACTATTTTTCATTCGCCAACATAAATCAATCTCTTCCATGTGGGCAAAATAATCATCATCAAATCCCCCTACTTTCCAAAAAGCTTCTGCCCTCAAAAACAAGCAAGCACCACTGGCCCAAAACACTTCTATAGCATTATTGTATTGACCTTTATCTTCCTCCAATATATTAAAAATTCTACCTCTACAAAATGGATAGCCATATGTATCAATAAAGCCCCCACTAGCACCGGCATATTCAAATTTGTTTTTATGGTAATAATCTAAAATTTTAGGTTGGCACGCAGCTACATCTTTACTAGAATCCAATAATGCAACAATGGGATCTATCCAGTTTTCGGTAACTTCAACATCGGAATTTAATAGTACATAATAGTGGGCATCAACCTGTCTTAATGCTGTATTATATCCTTTTGCAAAACCCTCATTAGCATGATTAATAATTGTTTTAACCTGAGGGAAATGAATCTTTAAAAACTCTACACTATCATCCGTTGAATTATTATCGGCTACAATTATTTGAGCACCAGTAGAAAACTTTATAACACTTGGTAAAAATTTCTCTAAAAAAGATTTTCCATTCCAATTTAAAATAACTACTGCTACTTTATTACTCCACATAAATTAACGAGGATTATTAAAATTTTCATCAATATTATTCCCGTAATATTTTTGAGGTTTAGTTTGATCAAAATCCTGTTTTTGCTGCGATCGATTTACCAATCGGAGCTGCCACCTTTCGTCATAAACTTCTCCTCGCACTTCGCTATGAATTAATTTATAACAATCATCAGAAATTAAGAAATTTGCAAAAACAAATTTTTTATTTGTAAAAAATCGTTTGGTAGCTTTATCGTAAATTCTATAATACTGCCAAATCTCGTATGGGTAAGTCTCTGGCTCGCTGTTTACCTGATTCCGTTGATCTGGCTTACCATATTGCAAATAAACTCTTCCTCTATCTGTAAAATAACCTTTTTGTTTTCCACATTTTAATAATGCGTTAGTCTCTAGTACTTGCTTGTAATAGGTAAACCACATAGTTAGCGGATTAATTGTATCTGCAGATTGCTCTTTCCAGTAAGCAACTAAATAACTGCGCAATAAATTTGGTTCTTTGTTTTTAATTTGTGTTTGTTGCCAATCTCTTTCTGTGGCGCCTGATATGGGCCATAAACACTCAACAAACTGAACCAACGAATCCGTGCTTTGAACAGTATTAAAAAAATCTTCTATAGAGTTAATGCCATTAGCAAAATTTGAAGACATTTGGGTTGCATCACTTTTACGTTGAAAAAACCACTTTTTTTGAGACTGTATTTTATTTAAAGAATCTTTAGTTTCAATTACTAAATTGTAATTACCTGTAGGCAATTTTGTAATATCAAACTGAGCTAATAAAGGATTTATTGGATTTGCAGTTTGCTTTTGAAAACCAGTTAAGCCACTTTGCTTTATTAATGTTTCCGTATTTTCGATATAATAGTAATATATAAACTTTTTATTTTTTCCTATGGTGGTATCTAAATTATAGGTTTCAACATAAAACTTAAGTGCATTTTGCGTTTTAGGAAAATAGTTAATATTGTAAGGAATTAAATCAAACCCATTTTTAGTAACCACTGATTGATTTAAAGATTTTGAGTATGACTCCAATATCTGAATATCAGAACTCATCACTTTAGCTTCTCTTTTAAAATTGATAGAAATTTGTTTTGAAAAGCTTGCTTTTTTTGTCGCAATTGCATTGTCTGTTACAACTAGCTCAAGAAGGTATTCGCCGTTTTCTAAAAAGAACCTTTGTGTATCAATAAATGATGGCACATTAAGTGTATCAGGAGCATTTGGACTCATTAAATTGTAAGCAGATGCCTTGACAACTTCGGTGCCCTTAAGTATTTTCCATGATACGTTTACATTGGCTTGATAACCAGTTTCAGTTGGTGAAAACTTAACGGTATTCCCTACAATAGTTAAGTACGTTTCAAAGTAGGGCTTAGAGCTGCTTGTGGTAAAAACACCATAATTAAAATATACCGTAATATTTGAAAAAACAGAGCTAGTAAGACAAATGGAAATTAAAAAAAGAAAATACCTCATAATAGAAATTTACAAATTAATTGGGGATGTAAATCAGTTTAAATTTAATAAAAATATTTAAAGAAATTTATTGTAGAATAAAAAAAAAGGTTAATTTTGTCACCTCTGGAGAAATGGCAGAGTGGTCGATTGCGGCAGTCTTGAAAACTGTTGAACCGTGAGGTTCCTGGGGTTCGAATCCCTATTTCTCCGCCAGTTAAAATAAAAAACCCCTTAACTAACACTAGTTAAGGGGTTTTTTATTTTATAATTTAGTCTTTATTTTACACTAGGCGCCAAAAAAATGACATTTAGGTTTAAAAAAAATACCTAAATAACAGTAATCGCTTACTTTAAAGGGATTATATTTCCAATATAACCAGATCCTTTTTTAGCATTACCACTCATAAAAGGAATTGCTATAACCGGTGGACAAACTAATGCACCTAAACATCCAAAAACGATTGAAAGTGGCTTAATTTGTATCCTTGATGAATTAATAAACATTCTATTATCAATGATAGTAATACCTAAAGGATTAACATATTTTCTTTCACTTTGCTTTGCATTGATAGAATTTACTTTATACTTATCTGTTTTAAAAGTTCCTGTATTATAATCAAAAACGGCGTATTCTAATTCGCCAACGCCTCTTGGTGTACGTTTTTCATTTTTCTTAGCTTTTTTCTGCTCTTTTGAAATAATTTCAGAACCGCCATATAAAGCAAATAATTTATCATCTTTATTTACAACTTTAACATCATAAACATTCCAGTTATTATAAGTGTATTCTCTATTTAAGTTTGATGCCCAAAGCAATTTACCAGTATTATCAACTTTAAAGGTTGTAACATTTGATTTTGTGCAGTAATAACGCGTTGTACAATTACCTTTGCTATCGCATGTCGTTCGAGACCAATTGCGCATTCTAGATGCAAATAAAACAACATGTTTATCATCTATTGATTGAATATCTTCAATAACATAATCTCCTGCTAAAGATTCCTCGTTAGATTTTTTGGCTTTTTTGCTTTTTAATACTCCCGCCTTTTTTTGATCGCGTTTGTCATTAGCAAATAACTTATCTAATGTTGGCTTATCAAAATAAGTAAAATTTGTTGCAGTCATTGAACTAGTTGCATTATCAATTTCAGCATAAAAAATACCATGCATATCGCTTCCTTTATTATCCTTTAATAAGTCGCAAAATAAGCCGTAAATTTTTGTCTTTGTAGGAGTTACTAAGTAATCAACGTCAAATAAATTTTTATTGTCAAATTTTAATGGATACGCTTTATATTTTCCAGTACTTGGGTTAACTACGGTTAATAAATTATAGGAAGACATTTCGTTTTTCATTAATCCTTCACGTTCCTCTTTACTTAATTTAATTCCGGTATTAACGTACAATAATCCGTCATCCCCTATCTCGTATGAAGCTGAAAGATACCTGTCGGTAGTAACTGTTGAATAAGGCAAAGTAATTTGATTAGACGCATCAAAACCTAAATCAGCTTTCAATATTTTATACTCAAATTTTACGTTTTCATTTTTTTCTCTCGGTAACTCAGCACCAATTACAATTTTTTCGCCTGCTTTTTTATTACCTATAACAAACATGTTAGGGTAACTTTTTTTTCCAGAAGCCTTTACTTCATATATTTTTTTGAGTTTTACTTTCTCATTTAATTTTGCATCAAACACTTGTGCATAAAGTTCTGATGTGCCGTTACTTGTTTTGATCCAAAAAATATTTACTGTGTTTTCAAACACAACTTGATCAAAATAAGTTAAACCTTTCATGCGCTCTTTATCAGCGTCATTTTCTTTATAACCAACAATGGCTTCTTGAGCCACTTGCTTCATAGTTGTTTTATCGTAAGCAACAAGTTTTATTTTTGAATTTGCTTTAGCGGGTTTGTATGCCATTTTATTGTATTTAGCATATACATATTTTGAATTTCCACCTATAAATTCATCAAAAAAACCATCTTTTTTGTTTTGGTATTCTTGTTTTTCAGACCAATTTAAATCAATACTTTGAGCATAAGTGTACACCGTAAGCATACATAACGAAATTATAACGATGATTTTATTCATTTTTATTTTATATTACTATGATTGTTTTTATTTAATTACCAGCCTATTCCAAAGGTATAACCTACACCAAACATAAAAGTTGGTTTTGATGATTTAATGGAAGAGACAGTGTATTGTTGCGTTATATTACTACTTGAATTGTAATCTATGTCCGTTCTAATAACCGGATTATAAGTAATCATCCTATAACCTGCAGTGAAAAAAAATTCATGCGACGTTATTAATTTTGTATCGGTTAAAATTTGATAGCCATATTTTAAAGAAAAAATATTGTAATTATAATTTACTTTGCTACTTCCTATAATTTGCGGTACTGAGGAGTTATAAGAATAATTATCAGGAGGCACTACATAATTTAATTTATTGGCGAAATTTGTAAATGCTAACTCAATATAGCTGCTGCCGTCAAACAGATAACTTTCAAAAATAAATTTTGGAGCAATATAAAAATAAGGAGCTATTTTTTGGTGTTCGCTAACCGATAAAACATCTGCCATATCTTCTTCACCTTGCAAATTATTTGATTCGCTTAAAATCAGACTTGAACCTAACAATGAAAATATTCGGTCTTTATTAAAATTAAAACCAATACCTGCTTGCAACGAAAAGTTCTCATGAAAATTTCGCTCATAATACAAGGCGACAATACTGCGCGAAATTAATGTAGGAGAAAATTTGATGAAGTTTTTTGCATCATTTCTGTTTGCTGAACCGCCACTTGAATTACTTTTAGATTCACTTGATAAAGGACCACTTCCTTTTGGTGCATATTGCAAATCGAGTTCATTAGAAACAGGAGGCGTGCTTTGTGCAACAATTTGGCAATGAAAAAAAACCATTACGCTACACAATATGATATATTTGAAATTGATAACCATTACTGTATTTTAATTAGCGTAACATAATTAGATAAAACTTTTATTTTTTCTTCAATACTTAATCCTAAAATTTGAGGATTGTTAGGTAACGTTGTGGTTTCACCAATAGCTTCAATTAAATTTTTAATATAATTTAGTTTGATGGCGTAAGCCACATTATCAGCGGACTTTATTCCAGCATTGATAACTCCTATTAATTCGCCTTTATCATTAAATACTGGACCGCCACTATTACCTGGTTGGATGGCGATAGTAGATTGAAACGAATTTAACGAACCATTATAACCTGTTTTGGCACTTATCTTTCCATCTGTAAATTTTGCTTCTTTTCCCATACCAGATAGAGCTAGTGGAAAACCAATTGTAAAAACACCTGAACCAACTTCAATAGCTCCACTTTCTTTAAAAGAATACTTTAATTTTTCGAGAGACTTAAACGAATCGTCATTTATTTTTATAATAGCTAAATCATTATCAACGTCCTTTTGCACAAGAACCGCCGAATATACTTTAGAAATGCCATCCGACGTTATTTCCACTTGTATTTTATTTGCACTATTAATCACATGTTCGTTAGTAATAATATATCCATTTTCGGAAATTAGTATTCCGGAACCTGTTGCCTTTGCATCAAAATCTGACTTAGAAGTGGCAACAGCGCTATTTTTATAATCTACTTCTTTGTATATTAAATCATCTATAAAAACAGAACCTTTACCAGAAATTGCAAATCCAATATTTGAACCCAACATCGGCATGCGCTCGCAAGAATATTGAATTTCTCCATTAATTGAAAAAATAATTTTATCGTCGGAAGTAATAATTTTTAATTTATTTTTTTTACTTTTTTCTAAACTGCTGGCATACATTCCATCAACTTTGTTGGATGAAATTCCCTCATAAACAAAACCTACATCAATACCTTGATTGGAGATTAAGCAATAATTATAATTTGCCCAATCTTTAAACCCAAATAAAAATCCTGTTTTTTGATTGTTAGATAACTTCGCTAAATCAAAAGTCGCCTCCAAAATTAAGTCCACACTATTAGAAGCTAAACTTATGTAACGCGAAGTTCCTTCCTTAGTAAATGAAGTTAACTCAAAAACACCATTACTAATTTTAGAAGCACTTTTATCACTTACATATAAATCCCAATCGTTTGAATTATTATTAAAATTATCTTCAAATATTCTGTTCTTTCTTCCATCTTCAGAATATTCAGTCAACTTATTGTCTTTAATAATACCTTTTACATAGTTAATTTCTTTCCAAATTTTCCCTGATTCATAATAATGGTAACACATACCATCTTCAATACCATCAGAACTATAATTCTTTACTAATTTTAAAACGCCTGTTTTATAATACCATTTACACTTTCCACTATATTTATTTAAGTTTTCATCCGAATTACTTGCTTGCAGAATTTCACCTTCAAAATAAAGGCTACCACCATTTACGTATGTTGATTTATAAAGATTTCCTGATTCATTTTTACGACTATAATAGCCTTCTTCTTGAGTAGATATTTTACCTTTTTTATCAAAGTATAAAATATCTTGTGCTTGGGATGCTAATGCAAAGCAAAAAATAGAACAAAATAATAATAGTCGGGACATGAACAATAGTACTAATATTTTGGTAAATTTAAACAAAAAAGAATACAACCATGTATTATCGTACTTTTTTAGCAATATTAGTATTTTGGACAACCCATCTACTGTCTCAAAAACAAAGTAATATCAGTACAATTCTAGTTGAAAATAATTTTTCGGAGTTTAAAATTAACGAGGCAAAAAAACGAACTTTTTTAAAACAGAAAAAAACAATCCTTACAAAAATAAATCCATTACATTACATTTCAGGTGGATTGCTCTATTTTTATCAAAACATCATCTCAGAGCAAATACAAGCAAACTGCCAATATCAAATAAGTTGCTCTGAAAATATGAAAAAGGAAATATCAAAAAAAGGGC
Source organism: Bacteroidia bacterium (assembly GCA_021740825.1). Classification (GTDB taxonomy): domain Bacteria; phylum Bacteroidota; class Bacteroidia; order B-17B0; family Aurantibacillaceae; genus UBA4416. The sequence continues at coordinate 28,760 of JAIOZA010000025.1, forward strand.
TATTAATAGGCGTATTAAACGGATTAGATCAATTAGGGAATTGTTCAGGTAGTATTTTAACTGACTATCCTGATTACAAGATAACAAAGGAAGGTAAAATAAATAATGCCATAGAATAAATGAAACTAGCACTATTAAGTTTTTTTATCTGTTCTACATTACAAATTAATGCGCAAATTGATTATCAGTTTGTAAAACATTTACAAGCTAATAATCTGCATACTGAACACCATTATTATTTGCAAAAACTAGAGCAACAAAAAAATAATTCAGATTCGGTGAACTATTTGTACGCCAAACTATATTTGCAACAACATAACGACTCTCTGTTTTTTAAGTATTACAATTTGTCACGGCAGGTTTTTAATGATGATACTGCTGCCATAAAATATGCTGACTATTATTTTTTATCTAATCCAAATAAAAAATTACAAGCAGAGTGGTTCTCGCAAAATAAAACATCAGACTCAATTCATATGCAGGTGGTAAATTTTTATAACAACGTACAGAAAAAAGAACCAATGCCTATTTTTATGAATAAGCAATTAACAAATGATTTAAAAAAATACCGTAAACTGCAGAGTAAAAGTCCAATTCTTGCAGCTTGCTTATCTGCCTTCATACCAGGACTTGGAAAATTATATGGTCAACAACCTAACTCAGCAGCCATTACTTTTTTTTCGCATGGAATTTATGGTTACCAATCGTATGAGAGTATTAAGAAATATGGGATTAAAAATGGATTCTCTATTTTTTCAGTTTCACTATTTGGATTATTTTATATCAGTAACATTTATGGCAGCTTTAACGATTTAGTAAAATTAAAAAAACAACGAAAGCAACAATTATTAATAGATGCTGAAAAATATTACCATATTAATTATCCTGCTTCATTATACTAACAATCTTTTTTCTCAACAAAATTTCGATTCGGAATTATTACGTTTAGAACAAAAAATTTATAGTGAAAAAAATGATACCATAAAAGCTGATTTAATTCAGCAAAAAATTAACTTTTATTTTATACAAAACTGCACTGACAATAGAGCACTGAATGAAGCAGATAGGTGCGACTGGACATTAATTAAAGATAGCGTTGCTCAGTCAAACTACCTTTGGAATTTAACTTTATTAAACCTCCTTCACAAACGCTACAACAGATCATTAAATTATTACGAAAATTACACTAGAATATGCACGAACGATACAACCATTCATGCAAAATTACTTGGTGCTTTAATTTATATGAACCTAGACAGTGGGAAACTTAAAACATTTTTAGCGCAACAAAACTTTGAGATTGCCACAATAAATAATTTTAATTGCTATCAAAATACCCTTAACATATCTAAAAATAACAAAAATTTATACCTTGCTGCTTCTGCTGTTTTGCCCGGCTCGGGTTTACTAGCTTTAAATAAACCCAAACAAGGAATAACATCTTTACTATTAAATGCTGGTGTAGCTTTTACAGTCTTTGAACTCATTAATAATAATTTATACTTTAATGCAGTTGCAATTGGCTTAATGTTAACGCAAAAATTTTATTTAGGTGGAATTAAACTTACCAATAAATTATTTGATGAAAAAATTAACAATAAAAAATCAGCTATTGCTCAACAATGCGAATTAGAACTAAAAAAACTATTTGAACAATACCCATTAAATTTTAAGTTAAAATAGGAATTAAAAAAATTACTCTCTCACCAATTCTAAATTTTGAATATTAACGGTCATTTTTAATATACCAAAAGTAATATTTACTTTTTCATCTTTAATTGTTTCTACCACACCAACCTCGCTGCTATTTAAAATTTTAACTTTACTTCCTACTTTTAATAAAGGCTTTAATCGCGCTACTTTTTTTTCAGAAAAGCTATCGCGCTTATTTTGTTTTTCTAGCTCTTTCCGTTTTTTAGTTTCTGCTGTAATGCCGTCTATAAAACGTTTTATAACCGACTTTCTATCTTCAGTCCTATTCCAATCTTCCAATAAACGCAAGTACTTTTGTCCAAAATCTGCTAAGCGAGCCAACTCAATTTTTCGTTCCCTTTCTCTTTCTATTTTCTCTCTAAAATTGGTGGACAATACTTCATATTTTTCTTTCGAAATTTTCTTTAAAAATTCTTCATGCTCAGTTCGTTCAATTGCTTCATTCAACTTAGTTTTTTGTTGTTGAACTTCTGCCAATAATACATTTAAATCAACTTTATCTGTATCAATTTTTTCTTTAGCTCTTGCAATTAAATCTTTCGGAAAACCTACTCTTTCTGCAACCTCAAAAGTATAACTACTGCCTGGCTCACCTACCGTTAAAATATATTTAGGATCTAAGGTTTCCAAATCAAATAACATACTGCCATTTGATACGCCGGTTAATTTATTGGCCAATAACTTTACATTAGAATAATGCGTAGTTATAACTCCAAATGTTTTTGCTTTCACTAATTCCTCTAAAACTACCTCAGCCATGGCGCCTCCTAATTCAGGATCTGTTCCACTACCAAATTCATCCATCAAAACAAGCGTATCAGTACTAACCGTTTTTAAAATAGCAATCATATTTTTAAGTCGTGCGCTATATGTACTTAATTCATGCTCTATACTTTGCGTATCACCAATATCAATTAAAATACCTTTAAAAAAACTCATGACTGAATTATCAGCTACACTAACAAGCAAACCACTTTGCAGCATAGTTTGCAATAAACCCACCGTTTTTAAAGTAATCGATTTTCCTCCTGCATTAGGTCCGGATATAACTACCAAATGATTATCTTTTTGCAAATGAATATTTAAAGGAATAGTTTGTTTTTTCAATTCCTTATTTTGCAAAAACAAAACTGGGTGATACGCTTTGTTTAATTTTAATTCTGAAGTTGTGGAAATTAGAGGTAACGTGGCATTTATTAACTGAGCAAATTTTGCTTTTGCATACAAAAAATCAACTTCAATGAGCAATTCATTGTACTGCTTTAATTGAAAAGAAAACGGTCTTAATGTATTGGTTAGCTCTCTTAATATCCTATTTATTTCACGACGTTCATCAACCTCTAGTTCAGCGATATCATTGTTAATGTTTATAGTTGCTCCAGGTTCAATAAAAATAGTTTTACCAGTTTCGCTTTTATTATGCACAAAACCACTAATTTCAGATTTATGTTCAACTAAAACAGCCAAGGTTCTTCGTCCATTAAAAAAACTTTCTTCGTTATCTCTAATAAAACCCAGTTTGCGTAATTCATTTACTTGCCTATCAAACTTAGCATCACTTTCACGTCTTTTTTCTGCTAGGTCTTTCCGGATTTTTTGTAATTCTTTAGATGCCGAATTTTTAACAGTCGCATCAAAATCCACAATACGATCAATCTCTTCTATGATTAATTTATTATCTTCTATATTATCTGAAAATTGAGACAAATAAGGCAAAAGCCCTTTTTTATTTTTAAAAAAACGAATAATAGTATTGCTAATTTCAGTAGCATGTTTAATTAATAATAGTTGTTCTTCTGTTAACATACTACCATCCAATCCCAGCAATGAAGATTCTTTCGAAAAATCCTCAAATTGAATATCTGGAAAAAAAGATTGACTACTAATAATTCCCTTTAGTTCAGAAACTCTATTTAACTCTAAAAATAGTTTTTCGTTATCTTCAAAAACAGAAAGTTGAGAGGCTTTAAATTTAGCACCATTACTATAACAAAAATTAGTAATGTATTTCTTTATTTTGTAGAACTCTAATAATTCGAGAGCTTCAGAGTCAATAATATTCATGGTCGCATTAAATTTAAACTATTTATTTACTTAAAAAAACACTTATAGTGTTTTGTAGATTAAATTTTTACTTTATTTTTGATAGGTTAAATAAATTAAAACAAGTACCAAAAAGAAAGGTTTAGAACAAATGAAGACTGTAATAATTACAAAACTGGAAGAAATGCTTCAACAACCAGAAGCTAGTGCTGTTGCTCACCAAATGCGCACTCTGCAAAAAGAGTATCAAAAATTGTGGACAGCCGAATTTGAAACTGCTAAACAAGAATTTGTTGAGGAGGGCGGCAAAGCAAAAGAATTTGAATATGCAAAATCTGTAGAAGATTTAAAAATATCTGAATTGATTGATAAAATCGAAAAAAAGAAAAAAGAAGAAGATGCTCGTTTAGCAATTGAGCAAGGCAAAAATTTAGTAATTCGCCAAGAAATTATATCTAAAATAAACGACCTTAGTCAGGTAAGTGATAATATTGGTGCTGCAATTAAAAAATTAGTTGAGTTACAAGGCCAATGGAAAGCTACCGGCGCTGTATCTCCTCATAAATACAAAGAAAACCAAGCGGAATATAGCAAAGCAATTGAAGAATTTAACTACAAATTAAGTTTATCAAAACAATTGCAAGAGCATGATTTAAAACGTAATTACGAATTAAAAACAGAGCTATTAGAAAAAATCAAAGCGATTAAAGATCAAACTAATATTAAAGAAGCTGAGCGCTTAATTAAAATTTATCGCAACGATTGGGAAGAAATTGGACCAGTTCCAAATGATAAGTGGGATGAATTAAAAGGTGGTTTTAGAGGAGCCTTAGAGGAAGCGTACTCAAAATTAAAAGCACATTACAATTCAGTTGAGGAAGAAAAAGAAGCAAATTTTACGCAGAAAAAAGCGCTGCTTGAAAAAATAAAAGAAATTATTACTAAATCGGAAACAGCAAGTGGACCAATTTGGAATAATTTGACCAATGAGTTAGTTACTTTACAAGCCGAATGGAAAGGTATTGGCAGAGCTAACGCAAAAGATAATGACAAAGCTTGGGCTGAGTTTAGAGAATTATGTGATCAGTTTTTTGACAAGAAAAAATTATTTTTTAACGCCGTTCATGAAAAAATGAGCGTAATTAAAGGTCAAAAACAAGAATTGATTGGCAAAGCAAATGCTTTGAAACAAAGCAATGATTGGCAAAAAACAGGTTTAGCATTAATTAAATTACAAGATGCATGGAAAAAAATTCCACATGCAGGTGGTGACGAAACAAAACTATTTAATCAGTTTAGAGCAGCTTGCAATCATTTTTTTGATGCCAAAAAAGCTCATTTTGAAGCTATTGATGCTAGCTTTGAAAATAACTTAACGCACAAAGAAGACCTATTGAAAAAAATTAATGAATTTAACTTATCTGAGAATACTTCCGAAAACCATGCTGCATTAAAACAATTTGCAACGGATTGGAATAATGTAGGAATGGTTCCAATGAAAGATAAAAAACGCGTGAATGATGCTTTTTATAATCGCCTTGATGAATTGTATGATAAAATGAGTGTTACAAATGCTGAAAAATTCATCATGCAATTTAAAACAAAATTAGAACGATTATCAAATGGTGAAAATCCTGAAATAGCTTTAAAGAAAGAAGCGGATTATTTTAAAAAACAAATTGATGAAATTAATGCTCGTATCAAAACTTACGATAACAATTTAGGATTCTTTAAAACGAGTAGTAAAGGAGTTAATCCATTTATGAAAGAAATAGAAGATAAGATAAATGCAGAAAAACAAAAAATTACTGACTTTAATGAGAAGCGAAAAATGGTTGTTGCTGAATTAAACAAATTAAAGCCAGCTGAAGAAATTGCTTAATGCAAAGAATTTCTAACTAATTAAAAAGCTACCTCAACATTGTGGTAGCTTTTTTTTAAAACTATTTTCAATTCTAGTTGTTTGCATTATGCGCAGGGCATCAATAAAAAGTGAAGAAAGAAATAAATATTGTTTGGTTTAAACGTGATTTACGTTTCACAGATAACGAGCCACTATTTTTTGCACAACAATCAAAACTTCCAATTCTTTTAATCTATCTTTTTGAACCAAGTGTCATGTCTTACGATGATAGCGATGTAAGGCATTGGCGATTTATTCACGAATCGCTGAAAGAAATGAATGACAAATTAAAAAACATCCATTCACAACTTTATATATTTCATAACGAAGCTAATTTAGTTTTTGAAACTTTAATAAAAGATTTTACAATTAATACAATTTTCTCGTCCCAAGAAATTGGAAACGCTTTAACCTACAAGCGTGATAATAATATGCAGCTTTGGTTTACAGAAAAAAATATAACGTGGAAGCAATACCAAACAAATGGTATAATAAGAAAATTAAAAAACAGACAACATTGGGAAAAACTTTGGGAAGAAAAAATGTGTGAAACTCCTAAGTTAGTAAGCGAAGATCAATGGAATATTATTGAACTGGAAAATGATATATATGAAGACTTAAAAGGTGGAACTTTAAACGAAGAAATTACAACAAGAAATACAAATTTTCAAGAAGGTGGAGAATACTTTGCTTGGCGATATTTGGATAGTTTTATAAAAACGCGGTATGTAAATTACAGTAAACATATCAGTAAACCTTTACTTAGCAGAAAAGGATGTAGTCGCTTATCACCTTATTTAACGTTTGGCAATATTAGTATGCGAATGGTTTATCAATATACCAAGCAACATTATAGTACTAGCGAAAACAAAAGGGCCTTAACAAACTTTGTATCGCGTTTGCATTGGCATTGCCATTTTATTCAAAAGTTTGAAGATGAATGCCGTTATGAATTTGAAAACATTAACCGCGCTTATAATTCATTAAAAAAACCTAAAAACAATTTTTACATTAAAGCTTGGCAAAACGGTCAAACGGGTGTTCCTATCGTAGATGCTTGTATGCGTTGCGTTGTAGCAACTGGTTATATAAATTTTAGAATGCGTGCCATGGTGGTTTCATTCTTTGTTTTTAATTTGTGGCAAGATTGGCGCGAACTTCATTTTTTAGCACGACAATTTTTAGATTATGAGCCTGGCATACATTACCCTCAGTTACAAATGCAAAGTGGTACAACTGGCATAAACACTATACGAATTTACAATCCTATTAAAAACTCGGAAGACCATGATCCTGAAGGATTATTTATTAAACAATGGCTACCTGAATTAAAAAATATACCTGCACATTTAATACACGAACCGCACAAATTAACGTTAATAGAACAGCAATTATATAACTGTGAAATTGGAAGAGATTATCCAGCACCGATTGTAGACATTGAAGAAACAAGAAAAAAAGCAAGTGACATCGTTTGGAGTTTTAGAAAAAATGAGGATGTGAAAATAGAAGGAAAGCGCATTTTAGCAAAACATGTCAATAATCCGAAATCACATTTAACCAAAAACAAATAAAAGCTATCAAATAGCTATCATATTTTCAGAGCAAACATTTAATGTTTAGCTAAAAATGTAACAGTAAATTTAATAGTAAAAAAGTCAGTCATTGAAGACATTTTTAACAGCTGAGTGGCAAAATTTAGTAATGGTTAATTACGAAATTGATCCAAAATACTTACTGCCCTATTTGCCAAAAGGGGTTGATTTAGATTATTATAATGGTAAAACTTATATAAGCTTAGTTGGGTTTTTATTTAAAGATTCAAGTTTGTTTAAAATACCTATTCCCCTTTTTGGAACCTTTGAAGAAATTAATTTACGTTTTTATGTTACCAGAAAAGTTGGTAATGAAGTAAAGCGAGGAGTTGTATTTATAAATGAAACCGTGCCAAATAAAACAGTAGCCTGGGTTGCCAATAAGCTTTATAAAGAACATTATACATCTATTCCAACTAAACATAAATGGAAAATTGATGCTAATTATAAAGAAATTGAGTATCAATGGATGGTGAACAAAAAATGGAATTGCTTAAAAGTAATAGCAAACACAGATGCTTTAAAGATGAATGCTGGTAGCATTGAAGAATTTATATTTGAACACTATTTTGGATATACAAAAGTAAATACTACTAAAAGTATAGAATATAAGGTAAACCACCCAAGCTGGAATGTAAACGAAATAAAAGATTATACCATAAACTGTAACTTTTGTGATTTTTATGGTAAGGACTTTGAAATCCTAAATTCAACTAAATCGCATTCTATAATGCTTGCAGAAGGATCTGCTGTAAGCATAGATTGGAAACGTCATCAATTTTAAATTATTTTATTTTATCAAAAACACTGTCGGCAATACCTTTATTAATTTGGTAATTTTTTAATTTAATATTTATTTCGCCAAATTTTTTCTCAACTTTAGTTGTTTTTGATGTATTGATATCAGCTGATAACGCTTTGGGTATTTTAAATTTTTTAATGTCAACTGTAAATTTAATATCATCAGGTAAACCATAAAAAACTTGTGAGCCATATATATATTCTGTCTTTATAGTTCCACTTGATTTAGTAGTTACTTGCGATTTAATAATAACCTGATTTATTTCATCAACCCAAAGTTTTGCCAAAACAACATCGCTTGTATCGTTATTTGGAATTAAATTTAATAAACTTGTTTTAATTTTATTAATAATTTCCTTGCTCTGAAAAATAGCTGTATAATTTACAGTATCATTTACAAGCATATTTAATTGCAAAAAACCTTGCTTTGGCAAAATGGCAATACTTTTAGTGTCAATTTTAAAGTTATCTTTTTGTTTATAATACAATTTTGAATTTATTGGCATCAAAGTAATATAAGGCAAATCTACTTTTATATTAATATCAGCAGTATAATTAGCTGCCTTATTCAATTTAACTTGAACCTGATTTAATAATGCTCGCGGGCTTTGAGCCAAGATAGAAATACTGTAAACTATAAATAATTTTAGAAAAAGTAATTGTTTAAGATTAAGCATTATGATAAAATATCTTTTTTATTAAATTTATAAAAGGCAATTGCTAGCAAAACGGAAATATGCGCCACCAAAATTGCTATTGAATATAATATATGAGTCATGTTTAAAGGATCATCAAAAAAGAATCGCCATGCTGCCATGTGAGTTGTAAATAGAAACGGACGAATAGTATCAAAAACAGGTACATCCATAGAACCTATAATGGTAAATAACAAGATAATACCCATTGTAGTTACAATAGGTCCAATTGAATTTTCTGAAAAGCAAGATAATGTCAAGGCAAGAGTTGCAACCGTTACTAAAGATAGAAAAGCAATTGCAAATCCGTATAAAAATCTCCAAGTAATATCATTTTCCTGAAAAACAATTAAGCCGTCCGACTTTAAAACAATCAAATCGCCAACACCAAAAAACAATTTACCTAAAACAAAAGACATAAAAGCTAAACATAAAATAACAATGAATGTGTAAATACAACTAGCAAAAAATTTTGAAAGTAAAATGGTATTTCGTGATACCGGCTTGGTGAGCAATAACCTGATAGTTCCCATAGCAGATTCTCCCGAAATTAAATCGCCAGTAACAAAAGCAATTAATAAAGGCACATGAATAATGAGCATTTGAATAATGATGTAAGCAATTAAATTTCCATTTAAAATAGTTCCTTCAAATAATAATGATTGCTCAAACTGACCAGTAATTAATGAAATATAAAAACTTCCATCTACCTTCATAGCAAACAGTATAATTGCAATAATTATCATAATGCCAGCAATACCAATATAACTTCTAGGTTTATAAGCTATTTTTAATAATTCGTTATATGTGCTTTTAATAATCATTAATTATTTATGAGGCGTAAAAAATAATCTTCTAATTTTCTTTTGGTTTCAATGGAACTGACATTAATATCATTGTCGCAAAATAGTTTGTTAATTATAGGAATAGAATCTGTAGAAGTATGAATTAAAATAGAAGAATCCTGTAGTGTTATTTCGCAATTTGAAAAAGAGGATTGCTGCAATAGGAAAAGCGCTTTATCGACAGTATCTACTTTAAAGACTACAATAATTTCTTGACTATTCAATAATTCAGAAACTCCTCCCTGAACAAGTGTTTTACCTTTATTAATAATAATCATTCGATTAGCAATAAGTTCAATTTCTGATAAGATGTGTGATGAAATAATCACAGTTTTATTTTTTTCGTTTTTAAGTTGAAGTATTAAGTTCCTAATATCAATAATACCTTGAGGATCCAAACCTGTTGTTGGCTCATCCAAAATAATTAAATCTGGATTGTGCAGCAGAGTTTGAGCAATACCTAAACGCTGTTTCATACCATGAGAAAAACCACTAACTTTATCTTTCTCTCTGCCATTTAAACCTACAAAATCTATTAACTCACTAATTTTTAATTTAGTAATCGAATTACCTGAAATACGAGCAAACAATTCTAAATTTTTTTGAGCCGATAAATATTTATAAAAATCTGGTTTTTCGACAATACATCCAATTTTAGAAAGAATAAAATTTCTATTATCAATCAATGATTTACCAAACAAATTAATAGTTCCACTTGTTGGTTTTATTAGTGATAAAATTGTGCGAATTGTCGTGCTTTTTCCTGCACCATTTGGTCCTAAAAATCCAAAAACATCATTTTCAAAAACATCAAAACTAACGTCTTTTACAGCACAAAAAGTACCATAATTTTTTACAAGATTTTTTACTTCAACAATTTTCGCTTTATTTTCCAAACTAATATTAAAACATATTTTAGTAACTTTTGTTTAAGAATTAGTGCCTTTATTAAGGCCACTGTTAAACTTTTAAATCTGAAAATTGTTTCTATATAATGAAAGGAGTCAAAAAACAAAACTTGCCGTCCAAAATTTGTATTACTTGTAATAAGCCTTTTGCATGGCGAAAAAAATGGGAAAAAAATTGGGCAGAAGTTAAATATTGCAGTGATAGATGTAGGAACAATAAATGATGATGAAAGAAAATAAACAAAAAACACTTCGGTTAATTTTAGGAGATCAACTCAATATCAATCATTCATGGTTTAAAACAGTTGATGAAAAAGTTACTTATGTGATGATGGAAATACGAACCGAAACTGATTATGCTCAACATCATATACAAAAAGTAATTGGTATTTTTGCGGCAATGCAAAACTTTGCAAAAGAATTATTACAATTACATCATAAAGTTATTTACCTAAAATTAAACGATAAAAATAATTTACAAAGCTTTAATGAAAATTTAGACGCTTTAGTATTAAAAAATAGCTTCTCCTGTTTTGAATATCAATTACCTGATGAATACAGAGTTGATCAATATTTAAAAGAATATTGTAAATCACTTACCATTACAAATAACGTAATAGATACTGAACACTTCTACAGCTCTCGATCCGAGTTAGGAAATTTATTTGAAGGTAAAAAAATATTCTTAATGGAAACGTTTTACCGATATATGCGCAAAAAACATCAGGTACTTATTTCAGATGGCGATAAACCTTTACATGGAAAATGGAATTTTGATGAAGATAACAGACGAAAATTACCAAAAAATCATAAACCAACTCCGCCATTAATTTTTACTAATGATTTTAGTGAAATTGAAACAGAAATTAAAAAAATATCCATAAAAACAATTGGCGTAGTAGATTCAAAAAACTTTTTGTGGCCTATAGACAGAAATCAATCATTACAATTACTAGATTTTTTTGTAAGAGAGTGTCTTCCCTTGTTTGGCACTTTTCAGGATGCAATGGCGCCTAACGAGTGGTCGTTATATCATTCTCGTTTGTCATTTTCAATGAACATTAAATTAATATCGCCACAAGAAGTTGTAAATAAGGCCATAAGCGAATATGAAAAAAGGCCTAACGACATTGAGTACAATCAATTGGAAGGATTTGTAAGGCAAATAATAGGCTGGCGAGAATATATGAGAGGAATTTATTGGCTTAAAATGCCTGAATACGCTGCGCTTAATTATTTTGAACATTCTGAAAAATTACCCCAATGGTTTTGGACAGGAAACACTAAAATGAATTGCTTGAAAAATGCTATTACTCAATCCTTGCAATTTGCATACGCGCATCACATTCAGCGTTTAATGATTAGTGGTAACTTTGCATTATTGGCAGGTGTAAATCCAAATGAAGTTGATGCTTGGTATTTAGGAATTTACATAGATGCCTTTGAATGGGTTGAAATTACAAACACCAGAGGTATGAGTCAGTTTGCGGATGGCGGTATTGTAGGCTCCAAGCCCTATGTAAGTTCAGCTACTTATATAAACAAAATGAGTTCCTATTGCACAGGTTGCTATTATGATAAGGCAAAAAAAACTGGAGACAAAGCTTGTCCGTTTAATAGTTTATATTGGAATTTTTACGACAAACACGAATCAAAATTATCTAAAAATCCTCGTATTGGTATGATGTATAATGTATGGCGAAAAATGCAACCAACAGCAAAAGCTGAATTATTAGAACAAGCAGAATACTATTTGAAACATATTAATGAATTATAAATTGTAAAATGAGAACTTCAATTATATGGTTTAAAACAGATTTACGTTTGCACGATAACGAAAGCCTGGTAAGAGCTATTGAACAAAGTGATGAAATTATACCAGTATATTGTTTTGATGAAGCACATTTTAAAACAACTGAATTTGGATTTCATAAAACCGGCAATTTTAGAGCTAAATTTTTATTAGAATCATTAGCTGATTTAGATAAAAACTTAAGAAACCTTGGTTCAGGTTTAATAATTGTAAGAGGAAAACCAGAGCACGAATTATATAAAGTAGCTCAAAAATATAAGGCTCAAAAAGTATTCAGTAAAAAGGAAGTGGCCTATGAAGAAAATCAAACTCAATTGCTCGTAGAAAAAGAATTATGGAAAGCTCATTGCCAACTTGAAACATACAGTACAAGTACTTTATATCACGCACAAGACTTACCTTTTGCAATGAAGGATATACCAGATGTGTTTACTAATTTCAGAAAAAAAATAGAAAAAGAATCAACAATTAGAGAAGTATTTTTAAAACCGAGCAAAATCAAATCGCCATTTATTGAGGAGGTTTGTTTGCCGAGTATTGAAGAACTAGGGTTGAACGAAGTTATTAAAGATTGTCGTGCAGCAATAGATTTTAAAGGGGGTGAAACAGAAGGGTATAAAAGATTGAATACATATTTATTTGAGACACAGGCAATATCAACTTATAAAGAAACCAGAAATGGAATGATAGGCGAAAATTATTCGACTAAATTTTCTGCATGGTTAGGATTAGGTTGTTTATCACCAAGAGAAATTTATTATGAATTAAAAAAATATGAAGATCAATTTTCGGCTAACGAATCAACCTATTGGTTAGAATTTGAATTATTGTGGAGAGATTATTTTAGGTTTATGATGAAAAAATACTCAAAGATGTTTTTTCAACAAAATGGCATAAAAGCTAAAAATGATAATGCGCATCAACATAATAGCGATAGATTACTAAGTTGGATTAACGGAAAAACTGGTAATGACTTTATTGACGCTAATATGCTTGAATTGAAACTTACCGGCTTTATGAGCAATAGAGGCCGCCAAAATGTAGCAAGCTTTCTTTGTAATAATTTAAAATTAGATTGGCGTTACGGAGCAGCCTACTTTGAACAGCAATTAATAGACTATGATGTTTGCAGTAATTGGGGGAATTGGGCTTACTTAGCAGGTGTTGGTAATGACCCTAGAGTAAATCGCGTGTTTAATATCGAAAAACAAGCAAATGATTATGATAAACTTAAAGTATTCCGAAATTTATGGTTAAACGTACCTTCGAATTGATTTTATAAGAAATAAACCGCAAAACTTACAAGTTTATCTTTCTATCATTAATAGTATTTATATCATACAATTATCACAAACTAGAATTTTAAACTAACAATTTAAACATTTTGCAAAATATTATGTTTCCTTCTTAAGTGCATATCTATTTACCATAAATTAATTAAAAAAATCATGTTAAAAAAATTTTCCATCACAGATAAGATGTTGTTTCTAGCAGCATTATTATCATTAATTTATTCAGAAGTTCTATTCTTTAGTGGAGAAAAACAAGATGCAACTTTTATGGGAATTTGGGTTCCTTCGATTTTAGCATTTGGCATTTACTTAAAACTAATTAAATCTAAGTAGCATGGTAGAGATGATTCCATATTTTGCAGGACTTATTACTCTTATATTTGGTTTTGGTTTTTATAAAGCACTTCAAGAGAAAGATAAAGATAAATAATTTAATAAAAGTTTCTGAAAGCATTTTGAATTATAATTTACAATACATAATTCAAAATATTCTTAGTACAACGTGTTATTATT
>JAIOZA010000055.1 GCA_021740825.1 Bacteroidia bacterium
TAATATATGCCCCTTTTAATTGTTTAATATTTTTTTCTTCGGCAAAACGCGAATCAATGTCTTGTATGCTTAATCCAATAAATGCACGCTGAACTGCTCCAAATTCAATTAAATCAGATACTACTTTTTTTACCAAATTGACAGGAATAGCAAATGAGTAACCTTGATAAGAACCATTATTTGAAGCGATAGCAGTATTAATACCAACCAATTCGCCCGAAGTACTGACTAAAGCACCGCCACTATTTCCAGGATTTACTGCAGCATCTGTTTGAATAAACGATTCAATTGGAGCTAAATTTCCTCCTTGCGCGTTATGCTCTAAAATATTAATATTACGCCCTTTTGCACTTACAATTCCGGCAGTAACTGTTGAATTTAAATTAAATGGATTACCAACAGCTAAAACCCATTCCCCAATTTTTACATCATCAGAATTTCCATAATTTACAAACGGTAAACTGCTTTCTTTAATTCTTAACAGCGCTAAATCAGTATTTGGATCTGTACCTATAACTTCGGCAATGTAAGTTCGCTTATCGTTTAATACCACTTCTATTTTAACGGCATCGTCTACCACATGATTGTTAGTTACAATGTAACCATCCTGACTAATGATGACTCCACTTCCGCTTCCTTGCATCATATTTGGCTGTCGCTGTCTGCCGCCAAATAACCAATCCTGAAATGGATCGTAAGCTAAATTATTTTTTTGCTCTACAATAGTTTTTATATGAACAACAGAATTTACCGTTTTTTCGGCAGATAATATAAAATCAGGCGCACTTGTTGCTGCAGGTCCGCTGTAATTTGTAAGTTGCACAGGAGTTGAATACGGATTGTAATTAGTGAGTTGATTAGTAGTTGAATTAGCAAAGTAATAATTACCAACTAATACAATAGCACCTCCAAAGGCACCGATTAATAAAGATGAGAATACTTTTTTCATAGCTATTATTTTTATATTTTATTTAATAACGCAAAATTAAATCAGAAGGTATATTTTAAAAATCCATTTAACAATACTTAACGGGAGCAATGCTTTTGTACATTTTTAAGTAAAAAGTTTGTATTTTTTTATAGAACTGAAATATTTTTTTGTGAACTAAAAAAAATAATATGCTTATAACTATCGATAAATAGTTAAAAATAATTTAGTAATTATCTTTACATTTATTGCT
This sequence comes from Bacteroidia bacterium, assembly GCA_021740825.1. Taxonomy (GTDB): domain Bacteria; phylum Bacteroidota; class Bacteroidia; order B-17B0; family Aurantibacillaceae; genus UBA4416. Next base: position 1,182 of record JAIOZA010000055.1, read on the forward strand.
CAATTTTAAATGAGATTTAAATATAAAATACCGCCTTTTGTTTTTGGAGTTTCTATTGGCCTGCTTGCTGGTGTGGCTTTCTTTATATTTAAAATAGATGATTATTTAAAGAAATTCAACAAACCAAATATTGACAATATAAAAATTGTTGAACAATCGCTACCTCCATTAAATTCTTCTGATAAAGATCATTCTAAAGTTGTTAAAAAATCTTCCATTAATATTAAAAATTCTCCGAACATTAATTACAATGAAGTAGATGCATTATTAAATGAAGAAGATATTACAGTTGCGCAAGAAGAATTATTGTCTGTTAAAAATATTAAAGTAATTGATTTAGATGCCAATCAAAAACGCGATACCCTAACAGGACAATTAGCTGGAGTTTCTAGTACTGATTACCCAAACTTGTTTTTTGTTGAATTTTGGAAAACACCTTTGAATTCAAAAGGATATCGCATGACTCGCAACAGAGTTATTTTATATGGATTATCTGATTTTAGTAGTATTACAATTTACAAAGTAGATGATAATTATTATTTAAAAAATGATGATTTCGTTTATAAAATTTCCGCTGGCACTGAGTTTAAATCAATGGAGTTAGTTCAAGACTCTGATTTACTAGCTAAAATAAATTAAGTTTCATGATGCAGATACATTGCTACAAATATCAAGGTACAGGAAATGATTTTGTACTAGTAGATAATCGCGAAAAAAACATTTCATTAACCACTGAACAAATAAAATGGTTGTGCAATAGGCGTTTTGGTATAGGTGCAGATGGTTTAATCTTACTAGAATTAGAGCCAGGGATTGATTTTAAAATGGTTTATTTTAATAGCGATGGAAATGAAAGCAGCATGTGCGGAAATGGCGGAAGATGCATTACAGCTTTTGCAAAGTATTTAGGAATTATAAATACTGAAGCTAAATTTTTAGCAATTGACGGAATACATGAAGCAAAAATTGATAGTGATTTGGTTTCATTAAAAATGAATGATGTTAGACAAGTTGAAGTTGGGGAGAATTATTTTTATTTGAATACCGGTTCACCACATTATGTAAAATTCGTAAACAACCTCGAGGAGTTTAATGTTTTTAAAGAAGGCAAAAAGATTAGAAATAACGACCGCTTTGTTTTTGAAGGAACTAATGTAAATTTTATTGAGAAAATAGATCATGAATTATTTGTTCGCACATACGAAAGAGGCGTTGAAAACGAAACATTGTCATGTGGCACGGGTGTTACTGCAGCTGCATTAGTAGCCGCTTTAAAAGGTGTGAGTACTGATAAAAATAATTGCGCTATAAAAACTTTAGGAGGTCATCTAAATGTAAAATTTGATAAAGTACTTGAAAATACTTTTTACAATATTTGGTTGCAAGGCCCGGCAACATTTGTTTTTAAAACAACAATTGATGTTCCTGTTTAAAAATAAATTTCTTTTTAAATTACGGTTCAAACTTTTTATCTGCTAAATATTAACTAACTTTTCGAATTATAAATTCATAAAAATGAGATATTTCTTTTCTATTGGATGTTTTTCATTCAATGCTTTTTTGCACAAAATTTCTATAAAAACAAAACCAACCAAGCGCTAACTTTTAACGAATTAAAAAGTCAATTTAACGATTTTAAAAAGAGTCATGATTTGAGTAAAGGCTTACCAAATGTTATTGTAAGCGATATCGAATTTAATCAGGCACTCAACAAAATAAATGTTTCTACTTTTGGAAGAGGAATTTGAGAGACATCAATTACTAGCATTGTAACTGGCGTAAAGGATAATAGTAAAGTAAAAAATTATAACTACCAATTGTATCACACTATTAATGACGGCAATTTTACGATGGAGTTTGACAATGACATAAATTCAAAAACAATTGAATTAATTGATGTGATGGGTAAAGTAGTTTTTTCACAAAATACTGATCGTGAAAAAATAGAATTGCATTTAGAACTAAATTTCGGAGCTTATTTTGTTAGAATAAGTAGTAACCAATTATTGAGTGTTAAAAAAAAATTGTGCAATAGTACTTAAGTTTATTTATTTATTTGAGTTTATTGGAAAGCATTTCCCCTACTCTTTTGTCAATAATAAAAGTAAAATCATTATCTGAAATTTTCTCTATTTCAACCCACCTCATTGATTGCGCACCTTCCATTTTTTTTTCAAAATCAAACAACTTTGTTGCAATTTTGAATTTTACTTTTTGAGTATTAAAATCTTCTTTGGGCTTTACTATATAGTAAATACTTAATACTTGATTATTTGAACTAAATGCAGAATTCACAAAAAAATCAGTTGTATAAAAATGAGAAACTACTTCAATATCTAAATCCAACTCTTCCTTAAATTCTCGGGCTACACAGTCATGAGTACCCTCGCCGTATTCTAAACCTCCACCTGGAAGTTTTGTGATATTCATACCCTTGATATGCTCGTCGGATACTAGTAATTTATTTTCATGAATAAAAATACCATATACGCGAACATTAAAACCTTTCATGAAGTAAAATTAGGTATTAGTTTGATAGATTTAAAAATAATTTTGACTACTTTTTATTAAAGTAATTAAAATTAGTAGTAATGCCAATAGTATTGGAATTTCCTGTTAAAGCGTATTTAGAATAGGCATAATCTATGTGAAACTTATATACTTTAATACCAAAACCAAGTGATAAGCCGTTTACTTTTTTAACATCCGACAAGGCAACTTCTTTTCCATTTTTATAATTGTAAGCCAATCGCAATGTAAAATTTTTACCTACTAGAACTTCCGTACCAAAAATCAAATGCCTCCCAAATTTATCTAATCCGGCTTTTATCTTTTCGTTTCGTATTTCTTTACTTGTTTTTACAATGGGTTTATTGGTAAAAGGATCAATACTCGATGAAGCATTTTGCGGATCGGAATACGTTAAATCCCATTTTAAAAGTTGATCATACTGCACTATAACTCTAAATGGTGCTTTTGGAATTTTCTTACTGAAACCAATTTGCACGTTACTTGGCAATAATTCCTTAGGTCCACTTTCCGAAAATGATTTCCATTGCCTCCCGTAATTTTTTGCTAATAATGAAATAGTTAATTGTTTCTTATTATGGTATGTTAATCCAACATCGATAGCATTTCCAAATGATGAATAAATATCGTAATAGGAATAGATTGTTTTTAAAGCAATTCCTAATGATAGTGTGCTATCTTTATCAATTGTTTTTGCAAATGCTAAATTTAAAGAATAATCGGCGGCCTTAAATTTTTCTGTTTCAACATCATATTCATCTCTCCCTTGAAATTTACCATAATCAAAATACTGTAAACCAGCTCCAAAAGTGCCGTACTTTTTGAATTGATGCGCGTATAAAAAATTGCCGTAACTTAAATCAGAAACAAAATTTACATAATTAAAAGAGAGTTGTTTGGAACAACTAGGGTTAAGCAAAGCGGGATTGCTATAACCTAAATTTACATCCTTGTCCCAAATTGCCATTGAGGCGCCACCCAATCCACTAGAACGGGCGGGAACAGGCAGATTTAAAAAACTAAATGCTTTTGTTCCGCCTATTTGAGCAACTAAAACACTAGTAGCAAAAATAAAAATATATGATATTATTTTTTTCAATATTGTAGTTAAACGATTTAAACTTGATTTTATTGTCTAGTTATTTTCCTATTCTAAACACATTGGTTTCTACCCAACCTTTTCCCCAATCTTCATGTTCTTGCTCTGTCCAAATTTCTGGGTAAAATATACGCTTTTGAAAGCGAGGAGGTAAATACTTCTGCCAGTTTGTTCCGCCTGTAGCGGCAATATCTTCCGTATTTTGTTGTAAGTATCTTACGGCGCTTTTATAATGCATTAATGGCCAATTAATATTTACATTAACATCTAATTCTTTTAACGCATTAATTAATTTTGGATGTTTTTGATCTTCGGGAGACAACGACTTAAACTTTGCCCACATATTTTTTGTTTGATATTCTTTGGCTAGCGAAATAAATTCAGCTCCATACTTTTTCTCAAACTGATTTAATGTTAACGTTTTTTTTCCAGTAGATAATTCGGTAGCACCTTTGTTCCAATAAATATTTTGAAACATCTCATCAATACTTGGATTTTTACCAACTAAACTTGGTCTTACTTCTTTATCAACTAAATTAAAAAAATCAGTAGCGCATATTTCTATTTTACGATATTGGGCACTTTGAAAACCACTAGCAGGCAATAATGCCATGCGGTACCGCAAAAACTGCTCTTTCTCCATCCCATCAACCATAATTTCAAAAGATTTGGTAAGAGATTCAAAATAACGATTTATGCGAGTGATTCTTTCTGCAAAAAAATTAACTTCTATTTTATCTTTCCAACCTAAATTTTGGCCATTTGGTAAAATATTTGGCCCATTATTTCCAATTTGTTCCATCTCATGCAAAGAAAGTTTAAAATACAACTCTGTAATTTGATGATACATGATGAAGATTTTTTCATCAGGAAAATCTGTCTTTGGGTTTTGTAATGTCAACAATGTTTCAACCTGAATATAATCCCAATAAGTTAAATAATTTGACAATAAAAGTCCATCTAAATAACTTTCAATACTTTGCCCCATTTGGCTGTATTTTTCTTCAAGTTGATTTATTCTATCAACTATTTCTTTCTTTAATTCCATAGGGTAAAAATAGAAAAAGGATATGAATTTACAGCATATCCTTTTAATTTGTTTAACACTCCTAGAATTTTAGCCAGTCTGTTTTATTTAATTTGTGATGTTGGATTTGCTAAATTTTTAGCGCTAACAATATCTAGCTTAATTGAACCTACCAACAACTTAGCTTGAGCGCGCAAAGGGACATGATTTTTATCATCCGTTAACCATACATTTAAATCATCCTCACGTTTAAAAATACGGCCCTTTTGCACAATTGGTCTAAATTTCACACAATTGAACTTACCAATGTCGCAGGTTATCGTTTCTTTACCAACATATCTAATTTTTAAAGGCCAAATTTCTTTATCCACTATACTATTTATTGTAAATACATCGCCCTCTTTAGCGTTAGTTAAATCTAAATTTCGAGCAGAATAAAAAGCTGAAATCATATCTTGTGTACCTTTTGGTATATCTACCTTTTCGCCGCCACCAATATCAACTTTGTTAGTATAATGATTAAAGGTGTAATCTTGATTGATGATATATCCGCCCTCATCACACCTACGAACGAACATCCAGGGTAACATGGCATCTTTATCAATAAATGTTTCATATCTATCGCGGACTTTAAAAAACCAGTCAAATGTTCCTTTGGTATAACCATTTCCAACAACATGGTAAACTTTTCTTCCGGCTACTTCAATCACTTCAGGTTTTACTTCCATTAAAATAACTCCTGCATCCATAAGTCCGTAGTGTAATCTATATGATAAAATTTCTCCCTGTTTAAATGCTTCATTTACGCTCACTGGTAATTCTTTTGAATCCATTTTTTCGGGGATAATCTGTTCCAATTTTTCTTCTGCAGATAAGTAATAACCTGCAGAACATAAAGCAACAGTAACTGTAATAGAGGCTATAATAATTGCAATATGTTTTAAGGTTTTCATGCTTTGTTTGTATTTATTATGTATTGTAAGGTCAAATGCTATGCCAAAATAAATTTACTAAATAAACTTTTGTTAAATTGCATTAATTACAAATTTTAACAATGTAGCGATTTAAGCATCGAAACTCATGAAATGAGAATTTTATCACCCTAATAATTTAATAAATTATGCCCTATATTTGCATTATATGCAGGCAAAATATGACGCTGAAATAAACACCATCAAACCAAAAAATCAATAACAAATGAAGTTTATTTATACAATTATTCTATTTTGCTTTTTACTTATAAGTTGCACGTACAAAGAAGCTAGCAAAGTTGCGCCTTTAGAAAATAGTTTTGGCATCGGCGATAAATTTAGAATATGCTTACCCGAAAATCACAAAACCGGCTATATATGGCAAATAAATAATTCATTCGACTCGAAAATAGTAGATTATTACGGCTCTGTTTTTAGAGGTAATGAAAAAGGAGTTGATTTTAATTTTAAAACATTACAAAAAGGAAAAGCAACGCTTAATTTTGCCCTAATAAAATACAGAGATACTGCAGAAGTGAAACAATTTATTATTGATGTGCAATAATTTTTTGATATGTAACGCATTAATCGTAATTTTACGATTAATATGGGAACAACTAAATCAGAAGATTTTACAGTAAAGGATAATAAAATATCTAAATACGCCAAAGCTTTGGCTCATCCAGCTCGAGTAGCTATATTGCAACTACTTATAAAAAAACAAGCTTGCGTGTGCGGCGATATCGTAGAAGAATTACCTCTATCTCAAAGTACAGTATCTCAACATTTAAAAGAGTTAAAAGAAGCCGGTTTGATTAAAGGCGATATTGATGGAGCAAAAATATGTTATTGCATTGATGAGAAAGAATGGGTCATTGCAAAAGAATATCTGAATGCATTATTTGTATCTTATTCTTCTAAAACTAAATGCTGCTAAAAACAATTAAATAAATCGCAAAGTAACGATAACAAATAAACAACCTATCATGAAACTATCAGACTTCAAAAAACAATTAAGTACAATCACAGACATAAATTTTGTATTGCAAAACGGAACTGTTGTTCCAAAACATTTTCACGTCACCGAAGTGGGACAAGTAACCAAAAGCTTTATTGACTGCGGAGGAACAGTTCGGAATGAAAAAGTAGTTAATTTTCAGTTATGGGAAGCAAATGATTTTGACCATAGATTAGCTCCACAAAAATTAAATGAAATTATTGCTTTATCTGAAAAAATATTGGGCATAGAAGATGTAGAAATAGAAGTGGAATATCAAAGTGAAACTATTGGAAAATATGGGATTGAATTTAATGGAAAAAATTTCGTTTTAACAACAACACAAACTAATTGTTTGGCTCAAGATAAATGTGGTATTCCTCCTGAAAAATTAAAAGTAAGTTTATCTGATTTACAAAATACAAATCAAAGCTGCTGCACTCCTGGCGGTAAATGCTGTTAATTAGTGCTTGTAAGGAAACGCCATCTAGGTCGTTATTTTTGCCTTTAAAACAGTCATTTGCGAAATGCAAACTCCAAATTTTAAAGGCTATAAAAATGTCTAGCATCTTACAATTCTTACAAGCACTCAAAAATAGTGAATCTTCTTGTAGACACTTATTAGTAAATAAAAATATGATAAAATCTATAAAAACATACTGCGATAGTTTAAGCAAAGAATTTAATACTATATCAGTTGAACGCAAATTAATTTTAGAGC